>DNFT01000104.1 GCA_003486385.1 Eubacterium sp.
TAGTTGTCTTATATCCAGGATATCTTATTGCCAATTGAGAAGAATCTGCATAAGTCTCTAATACCTGATAATTACTTTTCAAATTATCCTTATTTTGTGTTAATTCTATTATAATACCATCGTGAGTGACATAATCAACAATTCTTTGTTGTTCATCAAAATATCCCATTGCTTTATCTCCTTAATAATTGCATATAATCACTTCTTCGCCAACTCTGTTAGATGCATCTGAATTAATCATACGCTTTACACTTACAACATCTATTTTATAGCCTTTGTTACCATACAGTTCATTTATCAAGTCTGTATTATGGTTTGTGAGCATACAGTAGCAACCTCTGGCTGTTAATTCATCGAAAAGATTTGCTAGTCGCTTATGACTTTCTATATCAAAACCCTCTTTTGTGTATGATTCAAAAGAGGTAGAATTCAATGGTGCATACGGGCTATCAATAAATACAAAATCGCCCTTCTTTGCATCCTTACAAGCCAGTTCAAAATCACCATCTATAATGGTTACTCCCTGCAAGTAATTTGAAGTAGCCATAATAACCTCTGCATCAACTGAAACCCTACGACTATTGTTGTATGGAACATTGAAAAGTCCCTTGCCATTTACACGATACAAGCCGTTAAAACAGTGCTTATTGATAAATACAAACAATGCAGCCAACTCCACATCAAACTCCGCTTTCATCAGCTTATCATTGTAATGCTCCCTAAGAGAATAATAATATTCTTTGCCGTCCTCCCACATTTCCTCATCCAGCTTCTTTACTGCCTTCAGAAATGCTTCCGGTGCATTACATATCTGCCTGTAAGCATTTATCAACGCTTTGTTGATATCGTTTATCAAAGCATTTGCAGGTAGCAATTCGAATGTAACTGCACCGCCACCCACAAATGGCTCATAATAATCATTATATTTTTCAGGCATTCTCTCCTTTATTTGCGGAATTAACTGACGCTTCCCACCAGCCCATTTCACAAATGGAGCCACACTTGAATTACTCATTTTGATTCCTCTTCTCTATGTCCGCAAAAGGACAATCTTTTACATATCTATTATACTTGCAAACATACAAAATAACAACCATAACTTTCACTCTTTGTGAATTATCTTACTTCTGAAATACAAAAATATACTCATGTGCAAGAAGCAGAAAATTATTGTTCTGTTTTTCCCAATATTCAGTAGAACGACAATTATGCTGCTCTTTAATTATAATTTCTTTATTCGTAAATCCTACCTGTAAAAAGCATTCCATCATACGAAACCCTAATGGAATGACCCTTCCATATTTTCTTACATCCCCAATCATTACAGCACACATTTTTCCCCTTTTCAACACACGATATGATTCCTCTGCCACCTTCTGCATTTCTGCCAAAAACTTTTCTACACCAAGCAATGAAATATCCCCTTCTATCCCATTGCTATATTTGATGATATTGGCATATGGCGGATGCGTACAGATAAAGTCAATTCGACTATCTTTGATAAAATGCAAATCCGTAGCATTTCCATTTCGTATAAAGATTTTTGAATTTGTTTCACATTGGAATTGTAAATTCGTTTCAGAGATTGAAACAGATTGCGGATTGATGTCAACACCTACCGCATGACGATTGAGTAGCTTTGCCTCTACTAAGGTTGTTCCACTACCCATAAATTGATCTAAGACCCAATCACCGGGATTAGAATAACGAAGTATCAGATTTCTTGGTACATATGGTGACCAATTTCCTCGATACTTTCCTGAATGCGTTGCCCAACTGCCTCTGTCCGGAAAGGACCAGACTGTTGTTGGTTCAAGCCTAAAATTATTTGGTTGTAAATTTATAAGACATACCTCCTTCTTTTATTTTGATTTATCTATTGTAACTCAATTTTTCTGGAAAATCCATAGCAATTTTCTTTCACTATAAGTGAATTTGTTTGAACTGTATTTCATGCGATAATATTCACAAATAGTGAAAGAGGTACTGGTATGCATTTTGAAAACGATACAGACCTATATCGCGTTATAGGTGCAAATATAAAACATTACAGAGAACAAGCCAAATTAACACAAGTACAACTTGCAGAGCGGGCAAAAATCAGCATAAGCTATCTATCAAAAATCGAGGCCGCCGGCTGTGATAAGAGTCTTTCTATATCTGTATTGAACCAAATTGCAAATGTACTTAGTGTTGAGATTAGCGTATTTTTTAAGGAGGAAGATATCAAATGACCTATGATGAAATGAAAGAAATTGTTTTAGACCTTTCTTTTGATACTATGACCGAAGTCTACAACAACGGAGAGCAGGCAATTCTAATTTATCGTCCCAGCACATTATCTGAACGATTTAAAAATTATGACGTTAATACAAATTTTCAAATTTTTCTTAGAATAGGTGATAACAAACCATTTCGTCCTAATCACTTGCGCCTGCTTATTGATTTAAAATTGCGTGCTAGAGAACTTTCACAATCCAAAGAAGAACTACTTATAGCATTTGACAAAATCTTTTATGGTGCGAATCCTTTAGACGCAATTAAGCCACTAACTCACATCCCTTTTACGCAATATATCAATCCAATAGATATCACTGCTATATTAGCTCAATTATTCATAATCGAACAAGATATCGGATATGGTGGAAAGAGTACCTTTGACCCTCCATCATTATATATTCAAGGTTGGATACGAACCTTTATCTCATCCGAACAAGAAATTGATCAAATTATCTATAGAATTTGCAGAAATACTCCACCTGCCGTGAAATATACCTGTCAAGATAATAAGAATCATCCAAAATATAACACGAATGCAGAATGTCTATGGTATATATAAATAGTTATTGGGTTTCTTTTCAAGAAAAAATAGCAAAAGAAAGGTAAAAAATATGAATTACGGAAAATCAATCAGATTGTTTCTTATAGAAGGCATAGCCGATGGAAGATGGATGTGCGAATTATCAAATTGGACAGGAAAAGCTTATAAAATACCAAGAAATTGTGTAAAAGAAAGCTCCGACCGTGAAGAGTTAAAAAACACGGGCATATACTTTTTATTTGGAAAATCGGACGAATCAGATACCTACAGAGTATACATAGGCGAAGCTGAAAATATTTATGAACGCCTATTAACTCATTTAAAAGAAAAAGATTTTTGGCATGAATGTGTTGTTTTTATCAGTAAAGACAATAATTTGAACAAGGCACATGTAAAATATTTAGAAAATCGTATGTATACAATTGCCAAAGAAGCGGGACGATATCAACTCGAAAATTCCAATATTCCCACCCAGTCCTCTCTATCCGAGGCTGACCAGGCAGAAATGGAAGAATTCATATATAATGCCAAACTTTTGCTAAGCGCTGTCGGACATAAAGTCCTCGAAGCAACTGCTACTCCTTCAACAAATAGCAACTCAGAAGTTTTTGTATTTGAAGGAAAAGATTTCAGGGCAAGAGGGACTACTACAGCTGATGGATTTGTAGTTTTTAAGGAATCACTTGTATCAAAAAAGACGAATTCATCTCTTACCACAAGCCTTCTTAATATGCGCAATAAACTAATGTCTGAAAATATAATAGATTCATCCTATTCATTTACCAAAGACTATATTTTTAGTAGTCCATCTACTGCTGCAAGTATCATTTCAGGCAATAGTACAAACGGTAAAACAGCTTGGCGAAATTTACAAGGAATGACTTTAAGAGATTATGAAAATTAATTCTGTACTGAATTCAAGAGAAAGGTGACAAAATATGTCACCTTTCTCTCCCAACATCCTTGACCTTCTCCCCAATCCATTCCAAAAACCTCTCCAGCAGATTCATCCCGCCAATCACAAACTGCTTCATAAACTCATACGCCTTTTCCAGCTTATCCTTCAGGCTTCGGTTCTCCTCCCGGAGCATCTGATTCTGATATCTCAATTCTATCACATGCTCCTTCAGATAATCATCGCCATCTGCGGTTTTCAGAAGTTCCTTCTTAAGCCTTTCCGCCTCTTCCAGTTCAAATTCAGCCCGTTCAGTCTGTAATTTTGCAGTATCCGATATCATCATCCACTTGTCAGCCTCTTTTTGAGCTGCCTCAATTTCCTTCTGTTTATCCGTGAGCTTATCTGCATTCTCATAATATTCCAACCGTAATTCCGAATTCTTTAGGCGTAAATCCGTTGTTTCCGACTGTAATTTCTGATTTTCGGCTATGGTATCGTCAAGCTTCTTTTGAGCCTCAGACTGTTCTTTTCTGAAACTGTCTCGCTTACTTTCAATTTCTTTTTCCAGAGACTCAATCCATTCCTCTTTTAATTCCAGAACAACCTGTGCGTCCTCTATCTCCTCCTCAAGTGCAGCCACTTCTTTTGCCCGCTCCTGCTTCTTATAATCCAGTACGGATAAATGCTTATTGTGTGTATCTTTCTTTTTCCAGTCAATTCCGTACCGGCTCATAATAAGAGCAATATCCTCTTTCTCTGCCTCCGCCCACTGCCTCCATTCGGTATTGCCTTTTCCTTCACTTACAAATCCTCTGGTAGCAAGTGCCGCCTTAAAACTTGTCTTTGTCTCCAATCCTCTCTTGCAACCGGATACCCAAGGGATAAAATTCAGATGCAAATGTGGTGTTTCCTCATCCAGATGAATATAAGCACCAATCACATAAAGCTGTGGATTGCGAAGTTGAAACTTTTTCACATAATCCTTTAGCACCCATGTTGCAACCTCTGCAGAAGAACTACCTACTCCGGTATCATCCCTATTGCCTATCTGAACGATAACCTCATAAAATAATTTTTCCTGCTTGCTTTGGGAAATCTTATCATAATAACTTTTAATCTGCCTGTCCTTGCGTTTCTGTTTTGCATTGTATTCCTTAAGTGCCTTGTCAAACAATTTATGATAAGCCTGCTTAATATCCTCGTGGATAAGAGTGATGTTATTCTTGGTACGACTGGCATCTACATTGTGAGCTATAAATCTTCTAGTGTTGTGCCCGATGGAACCTTCTCCATTCATGAAACTGATTGTTCTTTCCATTGTCAAAATCCTCCTCTTTTGGCATGTATATAGGCACCACCTTCTTATCCGTAATGAGTGCCGGATACGGCACGAAACAGCAGATTTCCTTGGGAAGGTTTTGTTACTTTTGTCAAAAGTAACAAAAATGCAGACCCGCAAGCGGGTTTTGCGCTCCTCGCCGGAGTGGCTATACGGCTCTCCCCGCCGGATAAAGCTCCCATTCGGGAGCTTATAAGTCGCGGATACGCGACATATTATTTACCAGCCACAGCTCCGATACAGAACTCCACTTATCCCCTAATGAAAACAATTCACCACATCATGCAGAACTACTTCCTCTGCTATCATTCTCGCCTGAGTTCGTAGCTGATACATTTCCACAAAAGAATTCACATGCTTTGGTTTATGTTTACGCAAACACTCATTTTCAATATCCTCCAGCAATTCATAAGCCACTTCATTTACCTCGGCTGCTTTATCATGTAATTCGCCAAATCGTACCAGACTTTTGTATCGCTGTGGATACTCCGTCCTTATGTAATCAATCCACATGTGACCATATTTCCCAACATCTGTGTTTTTCTTCTCGCCACATAATGCAATCAACGGATAAAAGATGCCGTCCTTTTCTATGTATTTCACGCCTAATTTTTCAAATAATGTTTCTTCACTCATAGCTGCCACGTCCTTTCCAAAAATGTTTTTATTCCTCATTCGGTATGGTAAGTTCCTTTATACCAGCCAATGTTCTCGTTTGTTCCTTGAATTCTTCCAATATTTCCAGCATGGAACGGATGGGAGTAAGTAACTCCCCATCCATATCCGATGCCTTTTCAATTCTTTCAAGCTCACGCTCAATCCTTTGCAGGTTCTGCCGGAATTGCACCAGCATCAACGGATTACCAGTGGCAACCACCTTTTGATGAAGAACACTCTGGATTATATAATCCTGTTTGGTACGAAATCCGCTGAGCTTCACTCTGTTATTCAGTTCCTCATTTTCCTCCGGTGACATGCGGAATGCTATTGTCACATTCCGCCACCTGTTTTTATCATCTCTATTCTTTTCTGACATTGACTAACGCCTCCCTTTCCGTTTCCAGTTGTGCTGCCATATCCGTCTGCACCGTTGGACATAAATGTGCATAATGATATGTGATATCTACCGCCTCATGTCCGACTCTTTCCCCTATTGCCAATGCGGAAAATCCTAAATTGATTAGCAATGAAATGTGCGAATGTCGCAATCCATGAATTCGAATTCTCTTCACTCCTGCAAGCTTTGCACCTCTATCCATCTCATGATGCAGATAACTTTTTGAAATAGTGAAAATTCTATCATCATCCTTTATTCCATAAAGGCTGCTTATAAAATCCTCCATCTCTACAGCAAGAAAATCCGGCATGACAATTGTTCTGTTACTCTTTGGTGTTTTGGGATCTGTAATCACATCTTTGCCTTCCAGCCTCTGATATGACTTGTTAATCTGGAGTGTTTTCTTTTCAAAATTGAAATCCGCCGGTGTCAGGGCAAGCAGCTCACCTTCGCGAATACCTGTCCAATAAAGCATTTCAAATGCGTAATAGGAAATTGGCTTATCTGTCACACACTCTAAAAATGCCTGAAATTCATCCTGCGTCCAGAATTCCATTTCCTTATTTTCTTCTTTACCCATGGTTCCAGCTTTTCGTGCTACATTATCTTTCAGTCCATACAAATTTACTGCATGGTTTAATATGGCACTGAGCTGATTATGAATGGTTTTCAGATAGGTAGGGGAGAATAACTCCCCATTATCCTTTTTCAGCTTCATAATCTCATTTTGCTACCGGATGACATCCGAGGTTCGAATATCATCCAGTTTTCGCTTCCCAAAATAAGGCAGAATTTTTGTCTCAATAATGTGTTTCTTTGTCAAAAAAGTATTGCGTTTTATTCTTGGTTCTAAATCCGTCAGATAAATATCCACAAAACTTTTGAAACTCATTCTGATACTCTGATCCTCTTTCAGCTTGAAATTTCTCTCCCATTCAAGGGCTTCGCTCTTCTTGGCAAAGCCCCTCTTGGTTTTCTGTTTTCTTGCTCCGGTCAAATCCTTATAATAGGTTCTCACCTCCCACATTCCTGTCTTATTATTCTTGATAACCGCCATCTATCCCACCTCCTTAACCTTAGATAGCCCGTAGATTCGTTTCATAAAATACTGTGTACTGACGCGCCCTTTTATTGTCACGAATCCATCAGCCTCAAGTTCTGCATTCAACCGTCGTATCAGTTTATAGGAATACGATAGTGATACTCCTAGCATTTCCATGACATACTGTGCTGTCAAAAATCTCTTGTTCTCCATAAGCTAATGCCTCCTCTCTTTCGTTTTTTATTATTCAGTTCATTTCCGAACGGTTATGATGTGAATTATATTAACAGTTCGTTTTTGTACTGTCAATACTTTTTATCAAAAAACATTTCACTTTTGCACTGTTAGTGATATAATCTATACAGATGCATGATTTGTACCTCGTACCTTCGTGCATATCAAATCACTCATTACACAAATAAGGAGCAGTTAAAATGGGCGAGAAATTCACTAGCCGGGTAGGCTATTTGATTCGAAACTTCAGAATTGCATCTGATATGACGCAAAAAGAACTGGCAGAGAAATGTGGATTAAATGAATCTACTATCAGAAACTATGAACTCGGAAACCGATATCCGGACGAAACAACTTTATTAAATATTGCGAACAATCTGGGAGTCAGCTTCTACGCATTATCTGACCCTGATGTTGCAAATATTTTCAGCGCACTTCATGTTCTGTTTGACATCGAATGGGCATATGGACTACGCCCCACTATAAGAGACGGAGAAGTTTGCTTTAAATTTGAAGAACGACTCCCAAGTGCCGGACCTCGTCCGCAGGAAGACCTTGATAGCTTCCGTAAGATGATTGAGTATTGGGCACTCTTACGAGACAAGTTGGAAGATGGGGAAATATCAGAAACGGAATATTACCTCAAAGAGGTGAATTACCCAATGAACCCAACAGACCCGAATAAAGAGTACACTGTTTCATTGAATCTTGATGATGACGACCAGCTACTGGTTCAGAAAATGAATGAGGATGACGATGCAGAAGAAACTGCCGAATTGTTAAAAGACTTGTTTCCAGATTTTTCTTATGTGAAGAGGAAAAGGAAACCGAAGAAGGAGTAACCTTCGCGTAATTTACATTGTCTCTAAAAAAGATAAAGGAGAATTCAACATATGGAAATGAATCAAAACCAAATAATGGAACTATTAGATACATTATATGAAAAATCCATAAACGGAATCCCTAAAGTAAGTCAACCTATTGATGTTTTAGCCAACGATTACTTATCGAAAAATAATTCAACAGAAAAAGCAGCAAAACAATTTGTAAATTATCAAGTTGCAAAGTGTACAACTTCGGGATTTGTAACCGGATTAGGCGGACTTATTACATTACCAGTTGCCATTCCTGCAAATGTCAGCAGTGTGATGTATGTTCAAATGCGTATGATTGCCTGCCTTGCATATATGGGTGGTTATGATACTAATAGCGATCAGGTACAAACATTAGTTTATGCTTGTCTTGCAGGCATTTCTATTGATCAAATAATCAAACAAGCCGGCATAAAATTTGGAACTAAATTTACTACTGCCATGGTAAAAAAGATTCCCGGTACTGTATTAACAAAAATCAATCAGAAGGCAGGATTTAGATTCTTAACCAAATTTGGAGAAAAAGGTATTATCAATATTGCTAAATTAGTCTCAGTTGTTGGCGGCGTCATTGGTGGGGGATTTGATTTAGTAGAAACCAAAGTTATCGCAAACAGAGCATACAAAATGTTTATTAAAGGTGACTTAAATGCATTAGACAATAAAGACGATGAAAAAATTATAGATACAGAGGCAGATATTATCAAATCACAAGACGAAAGCGATAATTAACATGCAAAATCTATACAAGGAGGAAATATATCATGTATACTGCCGAAGAATTTCGACAAGATGTTATTGCAAATATAAAAGGAAATAGTGAGTTTTCCCCACTCGTAGAATCAATACTACAAAATTCAAAATTTCAATTCAATGATACCAGTTACTTTACCAGAGTTATTTGGAACACATATGAACGTAATCTTGTGATTTTTTGCGCACCTGAAGACCGTATTGAACTAGAAAAATACAAAGATCCTTTATACTCTTTATGCTCTAAGATTCATGGTAACCAAGATGATTATCTTATTATGTCCTTAGAAATCATTGCAAAGAACGATATCTCCCCTGTAACTAATGCAACCTCTATGACAGATGATAAAATTACTATAACAACAAGCATTGAAATTGATCGTTCTTCAACCAACAATATAGGTCATGGTGGTTTTGGTACTGTATACAAATATTATGATGAAGAAAAAGAAGAACTAATTGCGGTAAAAATATATGAGCCAAGTATCTTTCAAAATAGCAGCCCAGAGATTATGAAGAAAAGATTTTTACGAGAAGGAAAAAAATTATTGAGTTACTCCCACCCTAATGTGGTTAAGGCATTTGATTATGGCTTTCTTGGCGACGAAAGTGCATACATAAAGATGGAATATATTTCTGGAGATAGACTATCCGATTTTGTACTTTCAAACAAACCTCTTAACCCGGCTTTAATAGATACTCTTTGCTATCAATATATTGATGCAATGTCATATATTCATTCACAAACAGATATGCATCGTGATATAAGTTATTCAAATGTTATGGTAACCAAAGCAAACGAGATTAAAGTTCTCGACTTTGGTTTTGCCCGAAATGCTGATGATACAAACTATGATACCGAATACAAAGACATACAACGTAAATTTGTCATTCCAAATGAAAAATACACTTTTCATACTGAAGTCTATTGTATAGGTGCTATTCTATATACACTTATTACTGGAAACACTTTTGATGACCTTGATTTCACATTAATAGACAAATCAGACTGTAACTTCAAATTAAAAGCAGCTACAAAAATTTGTTTATCACTTGAACCTGAAAAAAGATTTCCAGATGCTATAGAACTCAAAAAATTTGTACAAAAAAGTGATACTGTTGTTCTTCCACATAACTTTTCACTTGATTTTTTCAAAAAATTGCTCAACAATAATGTTATATTACACTTCTATCCACAGAATTTGCCTACAAAAGAAACAGTAACAGAATGGCTAGAAAATAAATACAGAGAACATATTAACAGTTGTGTTTTCCAAAGCACCTTGAACTTAGTATCATTATTGAATCACCTTTCTGGTGTAACCAAAATTACATATTATAAGAATGTTAATTATGATTTAGATAAAACACAATTTATTGAATTGCTTAACTTTTACGATACACTATCCGTTGATATGAAAGATTTATTTATTCGAAATATACTTCTTATCATTTTGGAAGTATCTCAAGATGACGACTTAGATCTTCCATTTAATTAAACTAACACCTCCTATTTGCCAACTTTATTGTCATTTGATTGTCTCACGACATAAAACGAGCCAAGAAACGCCATAAATTCGGCATTTCTTGGCTCATATACATTATTCAAACTCAATCGTCCCAGGTGGTTTACTTGTCAAATCGTAGAATACTCGATTTACTCCTCTTACCTCGTTGATAATTCTGCTCATAACAGTCTGAAGCACCTCAAACGGTATCTGTGCAGACTCAGCGGTCATAAAGTCGATGGTGTTGACTGCGCGGAGTGCAACGGCATAATCATAGGTACGCTCATCGCCCATTACACCGACTGAGCGCATGTTGGTGAGAGCGGCAAAATACTGGTTAGGCATCCAGGAAGGGGCCGTGCCGTGTTCGCTTCTGTATGCCTCAACTGCCTTGTCAACCTCCTCGCGGTAGATTGCATCGGCGTCCTGAACGATGCGGACTTTCTCTGCATTGACCTCACCGATAATTCGTATGCCAAGACCAGGACCAGGGAATGGCTGGCGGAATACAAGGCGCTCAGGGATACCAAGCTCAAGGCCGGCCTTGCGGACCTCATCCTTGAAAAGGTCGCGGAGCGGTTCAATAATCTCCTTGAAATCTACGAAATCAGGAAGACCGCCGACATTGTGGTGGGACTTGATTACCGCGGATTCGCCGCCAAGACCTGACTCAACAACATCCGGATAGATTGTTCCCTGTGCAAGGAAATCAACCGCACCGATTTTTTTTGCTTCCTCCTCAAATACACGGATGAATTCTTCACCTATAATTTTACGCTTGCGCTCAGGCTCCGTAACACCCGCAAGCTTGCTGTAGTATCTCTCCTGTGCATTAACTCTTATAAAATTAAGGTCGAACTGTCCGTTCGTACCGAAAACAGCCTCAACCTCATCGCCCTCATTCTTACGGAGAAGGCCGTGGTCTACGAATACACAGGTAAGCTGCTTTCCGATTGCTCTTGAAAGAAGTCCGGCCGCAACGGAAGAATCAACACCGCCGGAAAGTGCAAGCAAAACCTTGCCATCGCCGACCTTGGCGCGGATTTCTCTGATTGTATTTTCAACGAAAGAGTCCATCTTCCAGTCACCGGCACAGCCGCAAACACCCTTGACGTAATTTTCAAGCATCCTGGTTCCCTCAAGAGTGTGAAGTACCTCAGGGTGGAACTGGATTGCGTAGAGATTCTTAGACTCATTCTGTGCAGCGGCAACAGGACAATCGGCAGTGTGTGCGACAATTCTGAAGCCCGGAGCAACCTTTGAAATATAGTCAAAGTGGCTCATCCAGCAGGATGTTGCATTAGTATCACTCTTGTGGTCATCACATGTAATTCCGGCTACATTTTCTGCCGGACTGCCAACACCCTTGAATAATGGTGAAGTTGTATCAACATAAACTTCTGTTTTGCCGTACTCGCGCACAGGTGCTTTTTCAACCTTACCGCCAAGAACGTGCATCATAAGCTGCGCACCGTAGCACAGACCAAGCACCGGAACACCGAGATTAAAAAGCTCCTCAGTGCAGGTCGGAGCACCCGGCTCATAGCAGCTGTTAGGACCACCGGTAAGAATAATGCCCTTCGGATTCATGGCCTTAATCTTCGCGATATCCGTCTTGTATGAGTATATCTCACAGTATACATTACATTCTCTGACACGCCTTGCAACCAACTGGTTGTACTGACCGCCAAAGTCAATAACGACTACCATTTCTCTGCTCATGGTATATCCTCCTGTATTTTATAATAACTCTTCCAATGTCGAGTTAAAGCTTTATAACTTAACATTATTCTTATCATACAATAAATGAGGGGGATTAGCAAGGCTTTTATAGCTGCTTTGATGTGCAGGATTGACCAGGAAATGGAATGAGGATGTGGTAAAAGAGGATATTGCGGTTTTGGCAGGTGATTTGAAAGTCAAAGATATTCAATGCTTATATTTTTATGTAATATGAACGAAGTTTCCTATTACATAAAAAAGCAACATTCCCGCAGACAGTGCACATAATTTGATGCAACCGGCTGACATTTTACAGTCCCTTTAGCTTTGCGTCACAGGCTTTTGCCTGCCCTCCTTCTCCCATACCATGAAACTGGCAATTTTCTTGTTGCTCCTTTATTTGTGTGGCTTTTCTGATACCCCTGACACCTGTTCCAGTTTTTTCTGTATTGTACCAATCAATTCCTCAATAACTATTGGTTTGGTTAAGAATCCGTCCATACCGCATTCCAGTGCTTTCTTTCTGTCATCATCAAATGCATTTGCAGTCATGGCAAGAATGGTGATTCCCGCCAGTGCCGGATCATTCAGTGCGCGGATCTGTCTGGTAGCCTCATATCCATTCATTACCGGCATCTGCACATCCATCAGCACCAGATCATAATTACCCGGCTGCGAATTCTTAATTTTCTCCACTGCCTGTGCTCCATTTCCGGCAGTATCAACCAGGAATCCATATTCATTAAGAATCTCGACTGTAATTTCACTGTTCAGTTCATTATCTTCCACAAGCAATATACATCTGCCTCTGAAATCCGAACCTGCAGCCGGAAGGATAGTATCCTCTGCCTCTGCCTGCATCTGTCCGATAGCAGTCATCAAGGTATCCCTGATATCTGACATGAACATTGGTTTTGCACAAAAAGCAGTTACCCCTGCCGCTCTGGCTTCCACTTCGATATCTGACCAGTCATAAGCAGTCAGTATAATGATCGGTGTATCATCACCAAGGCTGCGAATCTGACGGGTGACTTCAATGCCATTCATATCCGGCAGACGCCAGTCGATGATATAAGCGTGGAATGCATCTCCCAGTTCCGTAGACTGTCGTGCACGGAGAATCGCTTCCTTGCCGGAAAGTGTCCATTCTGAACGCATTCCAATCCTCACAAGCATTTTTGTCAAACTGTCACAGGTATTGAAATCATCATCTACAACCAGTGCCTTAAGACCTTCCAGTTCTGCGAGCTTCTCTGTATGGTGCTGCTCAGACTGAAGCCGAAATGGCAGACGGACAATGAATTCAGTACCTTTGCCCTGCTCTGTCTGAACCTCAATCGTTCCGCCCATCATATCCACAATATTTTTGGTAATGGCCATGCCAAGCCCTGTACCCTGAGTCCTGCTGACTGTGGAAGTGCGCTCTCTCTCAAAAGGAGAAAAAATCTTCTCTACAAATTCCGGACTCATTCCGATTCCGTTATCCTTTACCCGGATCTCGTACAGTTCAATGCCCTTTACCGTCCCCGGGAACTGCTTCAGCCGGACAGAAACCGTTCCTCCTGCGGGAGTAAACTTAACTGCATTTGACAAAAGATTCAGCAACACCTGATTCAGTCTTGTCTTATCACAATAAACATCCTCATTTGCCACCTCCATTGCATCCATATAAAGCTCCAGCTGCTTTGCATGGATCTGCCCACTGATGATGGTCTTCAGATCATGAAGTACATCCGACAGACTGACCTCCGTTTCTTCCAGATGGATTTTTCCACTCTCGATACGGCTCATATCCAATATATCATTAATCAGTGAGAGCAGATGGCTGCTGGAGGAAAGGATCTTGCCCAGATAATCCCGGACTCTTTTCTGATCATCAATATAGCTTACTGCCAGTGTGGTAAACCCGATAATCGCATTCATTGGTGTCCGGATATCGTGAGACATATTGGAAAGGAAAGTACTCTTTGCCCTGTTTGCTGTCTCTGCAGAGCGTACTGCCTCAGAAAGTGCCTGATTCATTTTCCAGTCAGCAGTACGGTCCGACATAACCAGGATATATTTCTTCTTTCCGTTTAATTCACTTCCCATTGCAATATTATGAAACCAGCGTTTTTCCCCTGTTTTCAGATGAACATATTCAAAATCCCATTCTCTCTGTTCATGAACCCGGATTTCTTCCAGATAATTTTTCCCCGGGTCCCCCTGTTCCGCTATATGCAGTTTTCCCAGAATACTAATATCTTTACGAATCTGTTCTACCGTAATGCCCAGCAGTTTTTCCACATTCGGACTGACGTAATCTGCCTGGTATGTTTTTGCATCCAGCATCAGAAAAACATCATCCACATTCATTGATAGCTTTTGAAACAGCTCATCCCGGTACAGAATCTCCGTATCTTTTTTTCTGAGGTTTGTCCTGTTTTTTTGAATAACAAGGCTTATAAGGAATGCGGCAATACAGAAGACAACCGCGCTGACAAGAAGTATCGTACTGCGCTGCAGACTGTTCATACTGGCATTGACGATATCCGCCTGTACAAGTCCTAAGAACATCCAGTCCTGTATATCCGATTTTTCATAGACCAGATAGTAGCTCATTCCATCAAGATTTAAAAGCATCGCATCTGTACGTCCTGCCTTAAACTTCTCCGAAAGCTCATTGATCTCTTTTTCAGACATATCAGAATGTTCTCTCAGAACCCCGAAGAAATTATACACCTTCCCCCATGACGCAGAAGAGTGATTCACCACAACACGGCCATCCGGACGAACAACAAAGCTCTGGGCATTTTCATTGAAGGCAGAGATATCCAGTACCTTTACGATATCAGAGTTTTCATAGGCAATGGCAATCGCATCATATTCAAAGCCCTGATAAATTCCATGAGCCTTAGGAGTGGCAAAAACAAGCATCTGGGGTTTTCCGGGAACTGCTGCATTCGCAATAACATCATTTCCCTGCCGTATCTCCTCTTCAATATTTTCCTGTAATCCAAGATACCCTGTTTTGCCTGTTACGGCCTTATAGTTCCCATCGGCTGACAGAAAAAAGAACTCTACAGAGCCTGCATTTTCCTGCGCCTTCTTTATACAATCACGAATTTCATCTTCATCGGAGATATTCTGCAGATTCTCACCCCACATATGAAGATAAGTAAGATTCTTATCTGTCAGTTCCCTCAGCATGTTATCAGACTGATGAAAAACCTCCGCCAGATGAGAGACGCTCTCCTCATAAACAGTTTTCGATATAAATCCCAAATATTGGAAAACCAGCAAAGCAATGCACGCAAAAACAGCTATAAAAGCCGCTATCATAAATCGTTTTCTCATAACAGGTCTCTTTCTGTCTTTATTATGATTTTTATTATCCATTCTTCTACCCCTGCGTACTGCAGGTATTGCCTGCAGTACTGCCACCAATAAAAAGTTTGAACATTTTATTGTAAGCCGGACATTCGCAATCCGCTTTCGCTGCTTGCTCATGAACGCAGTTCGCATCCCCCTTACCCACCGCTTAGTGCTCTACACACTTGAAGCGGGGGATTGCTTATTCTGCGTTCAATTCCTGCCTCGACATTTCACTGTAATAGTGCTATAATCCCTAAAAAATATTCCACAACCGGAGGAATCACAATGAATTCACTAATTTATGATACTTTTTTTAAATCCAAAATACCTAATGTAACCTACAGGCTGGCAGACACCGATGACGCTGCCGAGCTGTTAAAAGTATATGAGCCTTATGTAAACAATACGGCGATAACCTACGAATACGAAGTTCCAAGTGTTGAGGAATTCGCCTCACGCATTAGTGACGTACTCACAAAATTTCCTTACATCGCCGTACTCATTGACGGCAAAATAAGCGGCTATGCCTACGCACACGCCTTCCACCCGCGCGCCGCATACTCATGGTGCGCTGAGCTTTCGATATATCTTTCAAACGACTGTCATGGCATGGGAATCGGACGTGAATTGTACGGAATAATGGAGAATATTTTAAAAAAACAGAACATACTGAACCTCTACTCCTGTGTGGCATACACTGAGACTGAGGACGAATACCTTACACAGGCAAGCGTACACTTCCATGAGCATCTGGGATTTAAAATCTGCGCCCACCTGCACAACTGCGGTTATAAATTTAACCGCTGGTATGATATGGTCTATATGGAAAAAAATATCGGAGAGCATATTAAAGACATGCCGGCAGTTATCCCCTTTAACGAGCTTGATATATAACCACTGAATATACAGCAAAATCCCGGTCTCATACACTGCATATTTCAATTCGTGTATAAAACCGGGATTTTTAGCAATGATATGTAACCGCTATCATTCCCTGGACAGGTGTGCCTGACAACTGTCCCAAAATATCTGTTAACGGAAAATTGCTTTTTTGTGCTTATCAAGAGCAAACAAAAGAATCATTCCGAATATATAGCATGAGATAATCTCACCTGCACCTACCGTAAGCATAAGATACCAGTAAGCATCAGTCATACCATAGGCTGTCTGAAGCACCCATGGTACTATTATTACATTGGCGATAATCGGGGGAAGCGGAACAAGCCACTTATTCTTTCTCAAAAGATATGAGCCAACACAGCCGATAAGTGTCGCTATTGAACCGAACACAATGTCAAGCACTGCGCCTCCTGTGAGCAGATTAGCAAGAAAACAGCCAATCGTAACTCCCGGTATAGCTGATGGAATAAAATAAGGCAGTACCGTAAGTGCCTCCGAAAATCTCACCTGAATAGCTCCGCTTGATAATCCCAAAAGAGCTGCCACATAAGTGAGCACAACATAGAGTGCCGCTATTACTGCTGCCTGAGTGATAAATAATACTTTCCTGTTCATTTTTTAATCTCCTTAGTTTTGTTTTACGAGTGGATGGTTACGAACACTCGGATAATAATACAGACCTTATCTCGCAAAATACACTGTTCTTAATACTGTAAAAACAAGGTATTTTGTTCAACAAAGCCTGCTTAATATATCACTATTTTCCAACAAATGCAAGTACTTTTTATTCTTCGCTCTGGGTTGTCTCCTCCACAGGAAACCACTTCCCATTCAGTTCATCCAGTTTTCCGTTGTTTTTCAGGATAGCTATGGATTTGTTGAGGACATTGAGAAGCTTATTGTTTCCTGATTTTACAACAGCCGCCAGTTCATTTCCGTTTTCATCAGTATAATATGAAGCTGAGAAATCATACACTTCATCAACTGTATCAGATATAGCAACCCCGCTTATCACACAATCAAAAGCGCTGGTGTCAAGCTCGGCATATATTCCAGTATACTTCATCTTTATAAATCTTACATCAAGAAAAGTCAACTCACCAATCGCCTTGGCAAGGTCAATCTCAAAACCCTCAACCTTCCCGTCCTCATCCTCTGTTATATAAGGACTTGACGATATTCCTACGAGCAGCACACCGTCCTCTATGGTAGTTCCGCTCTTAACCTCAACCTCCGCCGTAGAAGCCTCTGTGCTCTCCGGCCTGACATCCGTTTTCTTTGAGCAGCCCGCAAGAACCATGAGACATAAACCAAACATCACTATATATTTAAAATATTTTCTCTTCAAACTCTGACACCTTCCTTATAATAGCTTAAACAACCACCTTTTAAGATTCGGGTGTCAAAACATGCTATATAAACCTAGCTGTGTATAACGTATTATATTTATGCATATCACGACTTTTGGTAGAAGCTTAGATGTTCTTAGAACTCTGCTTAATACCTAGCCAAAAGCAGCACGGATGCTGCTTTTGAA
>DNFT01000118.1 GCA_003486385.1 Eubacterium sp.
TAAAAACATCTAAGCTTCTTCCAAAAGTCGTGATATGCATAAATATAATACGTTATACTCGCTAAGTTTATAGCACATGTTTTGACCCCAGCATCATATGTTTCGGATGTCAACGCATGTCCTATACACTTAGAGCTTAAAATGAACATGTTTTGATACCCGGATCTTACATGTAAAAAGGTACGAACAGTGAAGTGAAGTGACCCCTCAAAGCTTCATTCTGTTCGTACCTTTTACTTTTATCTACTTTATTACCTCAATTTATTTTTTCCCATCTTTACTCACTTCTGAGTGCCACAACCGGATCCTTCTTAGCCGCCATCTTAGCCGGAATAAGTCCAGCGATAAACGTGAGCGCCATGCTTATGAGCACAAGAATAAGTGCTGCCAGCCATGGAAGCCCGGCAACATTCGATATGCCGGAGAGGTTCTTAATTATGGCATTTATCGGAATAATCAGCAGCATGGTCACGATAATTCCCATAGCTCCCGACACGAAACCGACTATGAGTGTCTCCGCGTTAAATACCATGGAGATATCGTGCTTGGAAGCACCTATACTTCTTAAGATACCTATTTCCTTGGTTCTCTCAAGAACCGAAATGTATGTAATAATACCAATCATTATCGATGAAACCACGAGCGATATCGCAACAAACGCGATGAGCACATAGGAAATTGCATTTATTATGGTGCTTATCGAGGACATCATAAGTCCGATATAATCTGTATAATTGATTACCGCTTCCTCTCTGCCCTCAGCACGGACAGCATCGTTGTACTCTGATATCTTATCGGATATCATATCCTTTGAGGCAAAGTCCACAGGATAAATCATAATGGAGCTTGGCTTTTCAAGGTCAGCCACGCCAAATGCCTCCATATTGCCATCATAGGTTGCAGATGAGGTTGCCGGCTGCATGTAGGATGCCATGAGCGTATCAAGCTCCTCCTGTGACAGCGAAGCAAGATATGCCTGCTGCTCGGGTGTAAGTGTCGTGATGTCGAAGGTGTTCTCCATCTCGACCTCCTCGCCATCCTTGGTAAAAGGCAATCCTGTGATTACATCCGTCTCAGGAGCTGCTGCCTGTTTCTTGACAATATCCGACGCATTAATCTGATTGATTACATACTCCATAAGCGCACTAGTATAGCCTACAGAACCGCTCACGGCACCTGTCACAGCATCCGGATCCGGTCTTAAAATACCCACAACCTGAAGCTGGATTCCGTCTGCAATGGCAGCCCTGTAGCTGTCCTCATCATCGCGCACATCGGTATAGCTGTCATTTTCCTCATTGTAGCTGTAGAAATCAGTATTTACAATGAGACGATATCTCAAATCAAGAATATCCTCATAGGTATACTCTGTCTTATAGCTTACAACCTCCTCACCCTTTGCCAGGCGTGTCATTGTATCAGCCACTTCATTCTGATCCTTAAGCCCAAGTGCATACAGCGCATAATCGCTGATTTCATTATTTTCGTCAACAATCAGAACAATCTCATTGTAAGCGTCCGGCCATCTTCCCGCAATCACATCGTACTGTGACTCAAGGAGGGTCCTGTTACCGATAAGCTCGCTCCACACATCCCATGAGCCTCCGCCCATCATAGACGAACTCATCATTGAAGAACCTGACATTCCCGAAAGCTGTCCCATCCCTATGGTGTCAAGCACCGTACTTGGATTTACCCGGACTATTCCGTCTGAGGTGTCCTCCTTATATATATTCAGTGTGGTTGAATAGCCATACTGAATATCGCTCACAAGCTCATCAAAGCCGTTACTCCCGTCCTCGATGAATTTCTTAAAATCTGCAAGATTATTCACCTGAACCTGTGACATCATGGAATTTAACATCTCGCTTATAATGTTGTTGGAGTAGATTTTTCCGTCCTCCTTCTCGGACGCTTCACCGACATGCTGCCCCATAAAGGCACTCATCATGCTCGAATAATCAACCTGCTCCTCCTCAATGGCTATTGGATATGAGGAAAGCGTATCCTCCTCAACCCTCTTTATATAGCTCTGGAAACCACTCGAAAGTGCAAGAATAAGTGCAATTCCTATGATACCGATACTGCCTGCAAACGCAGTAAGCAGCGTTCTTCCCTTCTTGGTCATAAGGTTATTGGCACTGAGGGACAATGCCGTCAAAAATGACATGGATGTGCCCTTCTTTTTCTTTACCCTCTTAGCCTTGTTATTCTCCGTAACTCTGCTGTCCGTCGGCTCATACGGCATGGTATCATCCGTAATCCTGCCATCTAAAAGCCTTACAATTCGTGATGAATATTTCTCTGCAAGCTCCGGATTATGGGTTACCATAATAATAAGCCTGTCCTTGGATATCTCCTTTAACAGCTCCATAATCTGGATACTCGTGGCTGAATCGAGTGCGCCCGTCGGTTCATCGGCAAGCAGTATGTCCGGATTGTTCACAAGCGCTCTCGCTATGGCAACTCTCTGCATCTGTCCGCCGGACATCTGGTTAGGCTTCTTATGTATCTGGTCGCCGAGACCGACCTTCTCAAGCACCTCAACGGCTCTTTTTCTTCTCTCCGCCTTAGAAACACCTGAGAGCGTCAGCGCAAGCTCTACATTGGACAGAACTGACTGGTGCGGTATAAGGTTATAGCTCTGGAACACGAAGCCTATTGTGTGATTACGATAGGTATCCCAGTCGGAATCCTTATACTTCGTGGTAGACCTTCCATTAATTATAAGGTCGCCGCTTGTGTACTGGTCAAGACCGCCTATGATATTTAACAGCGTTGTCTTTCCACAGCCGGACTGTCCTAGAATCGACACAAACTCGCTGTCCCTGAAGGTGATGTCAATTCCCTTTAGTGCCTGCACGGTGGTGTCGCCGCTCACATAGTCCTTGACAATGTTTTTTAACTGAAGCATTCTTCTCTCCATTTCCGCAGACAATATTTTGAGTTAAAAATCAGGGCTTTTCTATAAAGCCGCTTTATGATGTCTGCTGCACAATCAGCTCAGATTCTATCTGCTCTTTTACTCTGCCTGGTTACATAATGATAGCAAAAAGCCGTCTGCCCTGTGTAACGGCAGGCAGCTTTTTCTTATTTAACGTAACATACGCTGAAAAATATACACTTCATCACCCATTAAGTCAAATTAACTTTTTATAAATTTCCGGTCTCCTGTCCCTGAAAAGTCCCCAACTGTCGCGCATATCGCGCACTGCATCGAGGTCCGACTGCCCATATACAATCTCTTCCTTATCCCTCGACGCCTGGCAGACAAGCTCACCTGTCTCATCCGTGACAAAGGACGATCCATAAAAAAGCAGTTCTGATTTCTGACCGCCGTTGTCCTTAGACGGTGCCACGCTCTCAAGCCCGTACCTGTTCGCGGCGACCACGGGCACGATATTGCAGGCGGCATGTCCCTGCATGCAGCGTCTCCAATGCGGCATGCTGTCACAGTCAAGTATCGGCTCGCTGCCTATAGCGGTCGGATAAAATAATAGCTCCGCCCCCTGTACCGCCATTCCCCTCGCAGTCTCCGGAAACCACTGATCCCAGCATATCCCGACACCAATTCTCGCGTATTTCGTATCCCACACCTTAAAGCCGGTATCTCCGGGTGTAAAATAGAACTTTTCCTGATAGTAATGGTCATCCGGAATATGTGTCTTTCTATATACACCAAGTATGCTTCCGTCCGCATCTATCACGGCAACGGAATTATAGTACACATTTATATTCCTCTCATAGAAGCTTATCGGCAGCACAACCGAAAGCTCCTTTGCCACCTTCTGAAAATGCAGGACGGCATCATTCTCCATAAGAGGCTTGGCAAGCTTATATGACTCGTAATTTCTCTCCTGACAAAAATACCAATTCTCAAAAAGCTCCGGAAGCAGGATAATCTGCGCTCCGTTCGCCGCAGCCTCCCTCACAAGGCGCTCCGCCTTTTCAATATTTTCCTGCACACTTCCGGTGCAGGACATCTGTATTCCTGCGTATTTTACGGTTCTCATATTTCTCCTTTCTTCACTGCAGGGTGCTCTTCCTCTGCTGTCTGCATTACATTCATGTTTCTGCGTGCCACAATGTCAAAAATTCTCATGCAGGCAAGCTTGCATCGGACTTCTTACACTTTGCCACTGATATCATAATATTACACCCTCTTATAAATAATCGGTTCATCATATCCGAAAGTTCTCTTTCCGTTAACCTCCATGCTTTCAGATACCTCCAGACAACTCTCGGAAAATCTTTCCCAAAGCTTGAAGGTCATGACCGGCGAGAAGCTGCTTATGCTGCCTCCCTCCCAGCTTCCGGCTCGTTCATGGTAAAGTGCCGGGGTAAACTTTTCAGATTGTTTCAATTCAGCGTAATCAACATTTCTCATAGAGGCATACGAAAATGTCCCTTTGTCTTCACCCTCCGGAATTTCATAGGAGGAAAGAAGTATCCCATCCTCAGTCTCCGTAATAAGGAAAAGATGTGGTGATGCATGACGTTTTCCATTGGTTTCATAATAACTTTCTTCAACAACAAATTTCCCATTGAAATCCTCAGGAAGATTTTTTATTTTGTCATTACAGACAGTATTTACATGCTCCGCATAAGGATATATTTTCCCCGCCGCCTGCATCATCCCAAACTGTTCCTTATTATCAAAATGTCCCGTCATCATGTCAACAAAATTATCAAGCTTTGTCATATTATTTGACCTCCAATTCCTCAAAATAACCTGCTCCGAATACTATTATTACAGCATCCGGCATACTCCCTGTATGCACCTATTCATTAACCTCCTGAGCCGGTATCTGCTGTGTTATACAATGAATATTTCCGCCGCCGACAATTATGTCGCGCGCGTACACCGGGACGATTTCCCTGTCCGGAAATGCCTCCTTCAACACAGCGGCTGCCTTACCATCGTTAACATCGCCAAACTGCGGGAGAATAACCGCACCGTTTGAGATATAGAAATTCACATAGGAAGCTGCAAGCCGCTCACCCGCACTTCTCTCATCCTCGCCCGGCTCGAACTCAAATCCTGCAAGCTCCTCCTCCGTTATGCACACGGGCTTTTTAGGTATATAAAGCTTATGCACCTTGAAATGCCTTCCCTTTGCGTCCGTCTCGCTTTCTAAGACCTCAAGGCATTTTTTACTCATCTCATACTGTTGGTCGTCCTCCTTGTCCGTCCACGCGAGCACTACCTCACCCGGACGCACAAAAGCACATACATTATCGACATGCTCATTAGTCTCATCCTGATATATCCCACACGGAAGCCATACCACCTTTTCCACATTGCAGTACTGCTTCAGCTTTTCCTCAATCTGTGCCTTGCTAAGCTTCGGATTTCTTCCCGGACTGCACAGACAGCTCTCCGTAACCAGCATGGTTCCATCGCCGTCCGAATGTATCGAACCACCCTCCAGCACAAACGGCTCTGCATCATAACAGTCAAAGCCCGCATACTCAAGAAAGCGCTTTGCAACCAGATTATCCTTCGTCCAATCTGCATACAGCCCGTCATAATCACCGCCCCATGCGTTAAAGCTCCAGTTGATGCCTCTCACGATGCCATCGGCATTTTTCACAAAGGTCGGTGCCACATCGCGCGCCCATGCGTCATCGGATTCAAGCTCGACAACCTCTATTCCTTTGCCCTCACATGTAACCTGCCTTTCAAGCATGTGGTGCACCTCTTCTTTAAGCTGCAGGGTTTCTGAAAAACCCGCCTCGGTATCCTTAGGATTTTTTTGCTCCTGAGCTTCCTTCAGGTGCTCATGAGCTTCTTTTAGATACTCCTGCGCTTCTTTCAGATGCTCATGGTCGGCAAGCATATAGACATGCTCACTCTGTGCAATTATTGCCGCAATCTTAGCGAATACCTTCTTCGCAGCCTTACCGCCGTATATCCATGAGCCGGGTCTTACCGGCCATATCATAATGCAGCCCTGATGTCTCTCAAACTCACCCGGCATTCTGAAATTGTCATCCCTTGGGGTACTGTTGAATATTCTCATTTGATTTTCCTCTTATTTCTATTTTTAAATTGTTTCCCCATTTTCTTCAACCATCTGTTGGAGTATTTCCGAATAAAACAAATACCATTTTTACACCCATGCATACAGCAAGCATTGCTTGCTGTATTGCCACTAATAAATAGTTTGAAAATTCTATTTTCAAACTTATACTGCTGCATACTGCAAGCATCGCTTGCTGTACTGCCACCTCTCAAAGCGGCATCGGTGTCCGGGCAGCCAGAATAACCGCCAGAATTGCAGCAATAAATGCCACCACTCCTATGACTGCCAGCAGCTTTTTACTGAGTTTCTTCTTCGCAGCTTTGCAGACCAGTGCGGTGCAAGCCACGCAGACAGCAGCAACTCCAAGTGCAATTCCCAGCGTTTCCCACAGCCACGATAATTCATATAAAATTTTCATGTAACCACCTCTCCTTCTGTTGATCAATTTGAATTTGTAAATCTGAATTTATCCCGATAAAGTCCTC
>DNFT01000103.1:0-8461 GCA_003486385.1 Eubacterium sp.
CAACCAGCCTTTCATATAAAAAAATATTTTTTGTTTTCTTCTACTTCCATCTTCTTGTCTTTCGGGCAACAAGCATCCTTCTCTTTCAGCTCGGTCAATTCCAGTTTGTTTATTCCCATGTCACAGCCCGCGCACATACATCTCCTCAACCGCGCCAAACGCAGGCTGCTTTCTTCCGCTCGCCGTGAAGCCATATTTTTCATAAAATCTGATTGCACGCACATTACTGTCAAACACCCACAGCATGATCTTAGAATAGCCTGCTGCCTTCACATCACCGAGCACCCTGTCCATCATCATGCTGCCATAGCCCTTATGCCAATTATCCTTGAGCGAATGAATACAGATAAGTTCAGCGTATTCCGGCATATCCTTCTCCCTTGAGGCATCCCACCATGCTATACAATGAGGCTTGCCATCAAGTTCCAGAATATATCCGTTTCCCTTATTTTCATCAAGAAGCCTTTTGTACATTGCTGTTGCACGTTCTATTCCGGTGCATTCTGAAAGCAGGTCGGCAGAAACTATGTCCTTGAACGCCGCCTTCCAGCTCTCAGTCTGTATGTATGCAAGGTTATTTTCGTCGCCTTGTTGTACTTTTCTTATATTTACCATAAATTCACATCCTCTGTTTTCAATAACTTCACTATATTTTTAATTCATATATCCTCTGTTTCGGCATTCCTTCATAGTAAAATACATAGTCCTTCGGAGGCTGCACCTCCTCAATTAACCTCGCACCCAGCTTTTCAATAGTCTTGCTGGAAGCCACATTGTCAAAACCGCATGTCAAATACAGCTTATCCATCCCATAATATCTTGCGACATCCGGCATTAGCGGGCAAGCCAGAAGCGCATAATGATTTCCCCTGTACTCCTCATCGACTTCATAGCCGATATTTCCATTATAATATGAGTGATAATTGTGACCGATTCTGAAGCTTATCTTTCCCACATTTACATTCCGGGATTTGGAAATAATGTTCCACCAGTAAAACGGCAGTTCTTTGTCATTTCCGGCATAAGTATCAATCAGTTCAAGCCTGACGCTGTCATTTCCCAGTGTAAAAAAATCTTTATTAAAAATGGTGTACCGACAATACTCCCGGTTGTCATCCAACTTTTGGCGAATAATTATCTTCGCTATAACCGCAATACCCACAACAACCGCACAGAATATTCCATACATCTGAATACTGGTATACCAAGGCGCCGACTGCATTGCATACAGCCCCGGGTGTGCTTTGTAATCATAAATTATATACACGCTATGTCCCACAAGTGTACCGACAGATATCCCAATCAACACATTCAGAAAATTATTAATTCTTTTCCTCATAATTTATACCTCATGCATACTGCAAGAAACGCTTGTCCCCTTTGCCCTTGAACCATATAAAATCACTTCATTTGCACCAAAGCTTTTACACAGCTTTACAACCTCTGCTATTACCTCGTCTGCTTTCATCCGATTACCACCCCTATCCGCAAAACTTTTTTCTTTGAAATTCTAAAAACTGCCAGTCTCTCCGGATAAGCTTTTACAGCAATAACTGCTTCACCATCTGTATTTCCCTGTAGTACTCACCCATAAATGTATACTCTATTTCCTTAATTTCCCTAAACCCAATATCGCCATACATTTTTCGCGCAACAACATTTTCAAGTGACACACTTATATATATTTTATCGGCATCATAATTTTTCCTGAAAAAATCTATAAATTCCAATACTGCTCTTTTTCCGCAGCCTTTTCCCTGATACTGTTTTCCTATCATAAAACGACTCAAAGACCACCCTGGAATATCTTCATCATAATCATACAGTATAAAACCAACCATTGTCCGGTTATGCTATATTGCAAGAGTATACAAGCCATCCTCAAAAGCCGCTTCAACCAATGACTAAGCGTTATCGGCAACAAAATGTTTTTGGCTCTCATCAACCTTAAGTGCTATACATTCCATATAGTTTTCTTTGGTAATTTTTCTGAATTCCAGCTTATCTTCATCCATATTCAACATTTTTAATGTCTCAGATATTTAGAAACATATCCTCCTCATTCCCTATATTGTTCCTTGTGCATTATGTCTGTCCATATATATGCATGATATCAGGGGCAAAATGTCAGAAGTCCGATGCAAGCTTGCCTGTGTGAGGATTTTTGACCTTTTGACCTCAACATCATATGCATTATAACTGTTATAGGCAGAGAAAATCTGCCAAAATTGCGCCATCTGTGAATTTTCTCTGCCCATTTTATTTAATATCTCATCCTTAGACTGAAATATCTGCTGTTTTTTCTATTTCGGGCTGTTTTCTCTGCCCACAGCATATTATAACCACTTCTTTAGACTGAAGCATCTGCTGTTTTTTTCTATTTCGGGCTGTTTTCTCTGCCCACAGCATATTATAAAAGCCTGTTCAGACTGAAACATACGCTGTTTTTATTTGCTTCCGGGCTGTTTTCTCTGCCCACAGCATATTATAATCGCCTGTTCAGACTGAAGCATACGCTGTTTTTATTTGCTTCCAGGCTGTTTTCTCTGCCCACAGCATATTATAACCGCTTCTTTAGACTGAAGCATCTGCTGTTTTTATTTGCTTCCAGGCTGTTTTCTCTGCCCACAGCATATTATAACCGCTTCTTTAGACTGAAATTTCTGCCGGTGTGATATAGAGCCACCCCTACAGCAGCTCCTTAAGTATCTTGTTGATGCTTGCCGGATTTGCCTTGCCCTTCATCGCCTTCATGGTCTGTCCCACAAGGAAGCCGAGAGCCTTCTCCTTGCCGCTGTGATAGTCGGCAACGGACTGAGGATTGGCTGCTATAATCTCTTCGATGGTGCTCTTTAACGCACCGTCATCGTTCACAATCTTAAGTCCCTTCTCCTCGACATACTTCTCAGGGTCAATGTCCTCCTTAAATATCTTCTCGAACACTTCCTTTGCAACACTTGAATTTATTGAGCCTGCCTCGACAAGCTCGATGAGCTTTGCAAGGTTCTCAGGTGAGAAGCTTATGTCCTCCGGCTCCATGGAATTATCCTTTAAGAGACGCATTGTCTCAACCATGAGCCAGTTGGAAACCTTCTTAGGCTTGTTGCAGATTGCGGTTGTCGCCTCGAAGATGTCCGCCATCCTCTTTGAGTTGGTTATAATGTCCGCATCGTACTCAGGTATATCGAATTCAGCCTTATATCTTGCCCTCTTCTCATCCCTGAACTCAGGCTGGCGTGCCTTTACGGCATTAAGCCACTCATCGTCGATGACAACAGGTACAAGGTCAGGCTCAGGAAAATATCTGTAGTCCTGTGCATCCTCCTTAGAACGCATCGCATAGGAGTACTCCTTGTTGTCATCCCAGCGTCTTGTCTCCTGAACAACCTTTCCGCCGTCCTCGATAATCTCTATCTGTCTCTTCTTCTCCGCCTCGATTGCCCTTGCTATGGCTTTGAAGGAGTTAAGATTCTTAGTCTCGGTTCTTGTACCGAATTCTGAAGCTCCGACCTCGCGTACTGAGAGGTTGACATCGGCACGCATTGAGCCCTCCTGAAGCTTGCAGTCTGAAGCTCCAAGATATTGGATTATAAGTCTCAGCTTATCAAGATATGCGATAACCTCTTCAGCCGAGCGCATATCCGGCTCGGATACTATCTCTATAAGAGGCACGCCCGAACGGTTGAAGTCGACGAGCGAGCAGTCCTCCCACTCATCATGGACAAGCTTTCCTGCATCCTCCTCCATGTGAATCTCATGGATTCTAACAGTCTTTTTTCCTCCATCGGCAGTCTCTATCTCAATGCCGCCATCATGGCAGATTGGATGATAGAGCTGTGAAATCTGGTAGTTCTGTGGGTTATCAGGGTAAAAATAATTCTTTCGGTCAAATATATTCTTCCGGTTAATCTCGCAGTTGGTCGCAAGTCCCACTGCCATGGCATACTCTACCACCTGCTTGTTTAAAACCGGAAGTGAGCCCGGCATACCTGAACATACCGGACATACATGTGTATTAGGTGCCCCACCGAATGCAGTGGAACAGCCACAGAAAATCTTAGTCTTTGTTGCAAGTTCTACATGAACCTCAAGTCCTATGACGGTTTCATATTCTTTCATTGACAAACCTCCATGTCACTGCTTTTTAAGTTACACAGTTAATTATGAAAAACACGTTTTATATTTTTTCGACAATTCATTTAACTATTCTATAAGCCATATCGATTATACACTAATCCGTAATCTATCTGTAATAATCCTAGGAATATCTTATCATTATTCAATGTCCCGGATGTAACTTCATCCTTTACAAGCTTCTACTTATTTTTCTCATAAGTATATGCCGCACGGATAAGCGTCTTCTCTGAAAAACAGTCTCCGATAAGCTGTACACCAACCGGCAATCCGTTCTTGTCATTTCCGCATGGCACGCAGATTCCAGGAAGCCCTGCAAGGTTCACAGATATAGTGTAAATATCGCCAAGGTACATCTTGATAGGATCAGACAATGACTCTCCAAGCTTAGGTGCCGTGGTAGGTGCCGCCGGTCCTAGGATAATATCATATTTTTCAAACGCCTTGTCGAACTCCTTCTTGATAAGAGCCTTAGTCTTTAGTGCCTTTATATAGTAAGCATCATAATAACCTGAACTGAGCACGAAGGAACCTAGCATTATACGTCTCTTTACCTCCGCACCAAAGCCCTCGGAACGCGACTTCTTGTACATATTGTGAAGTCCGTCATAGTCCTCTGTTCTGTAGCCGTACTTCACACCGTCAAAACGTGCAAGGTTCGAGCTCGCCTCCGCAGACGCAATGATATAGTAGGCAGGGATGGCGTAATCCACAAGTCCGAGGTCGAACTCCTCTACAATGGCGCCCTTGCTCTCGAGCACCTTTGCCGCAGCCAACACCTTCTCCTTGACCTCCTCGTCGATTCCCTCACCAAAATAGGTTCTCGGAATACCAATCTTAAGTCCGCGTACATCCTCGATGAGTGCCTCGGTAAACTTATAATCCTCAGGCTCTCTTTTTACAGATGTCGAGTCCTTCGCGTCGTATGAAGCGATAGCTTCAAGTACCGTTGCACAGTCCGTAACATCCTTTGTTATAGGTCCAATCTGGTCAAGCGATGAGCCGTATGCGATAAGCCCGTATCTCGAAACTGTTCCATAGGTAGGCTTCATTCCGACAACTCCGCAGTATGAGCTTGGCTGTCTGATGGAACCGCCCGTATCGGAACCAAGTGCATAATAGCACTCATCCGCTGCAACAGCCGCAGCCGAGCCTCCTGACGAACCACCCGGAACATGCTCAGGATTCCTAGGATTCTTCGTAGGCCCGAAAAATGAAGTCTCGGTTGTACTTCCCATGGCGAACTCGTCCATGTTCGTCTTACCAATTATAATAGCTCCCGCCTTCTCAAGATTTAAAACCGCCTCCGATGAGAATGTAGGCTTGAAATTATATAAAATCTTGGATGAGCATGTTGTGAGCACGCCCTCCGTACACATATTGTCCTTGATTGCAACAGGTACACCGGCAAGCGGTCCTGTAAGTGTTCCATCGTCTATCTTCTTCTGAATCTCCTCTGCCTTCTTTAAAGCCTGCTCCTCACAGAGTGTCACATAGCAGTTATACTCACCCTCAACGGATTTAATTCTGTCAAATACAGCCTCAACAGCTTCGCGGACAGATATTTCCTTGGTCTTAATCTTTCTGCCAAGCTCTACCGCTGTCATTTTTGCAATATCCATGTCTATCTCCTATCTGTAAATATTCAAGAACTAACAACTAAAACAGCCACATTTTAAGACTATTTTAAAGTCTGATTCTGCTCAGGCAAAAATTTTACTAAATGTAACTGTAAAACATTGATTGTGAAAATGTCTCTGAACAATTACTATTATATTTTCATTCTACTCCACCGTCTTAGGCACCATGTAGAAGCCGTCCTTCTCCTCCGGGGCATTGGCAAGCATATTCTCGCTGTCATCACCATTAGTCACGACATCCTCGCGGAACACATTTTTTACCGGAAACACATTCGACATCGGCTGCACTCCGTCCGTATCCAGCTCATTGAGCATATCAATATAATTTAACATATTTCCCATATCCTTCTTGGCAGCTTCCTTCTCCTCATCGGAGAGTTCCAGCTTTGCAAGGATACCCACATACTCTATGGTCTCGTCTGTAATTACATTTGCCATCTGCGTATTCTCCTTTTGCTTTTATACTGCAATTAATTAAATCTTTTTAATCGTAGCACATTTTGTTTTTTATGACAAGTTTAAACATCTTTAAAAAGGCAATTATTAATACAAAAGGGCACGAACCACAAATGGCTCATACCCTTGGCTGTGAACCCTTATAGTCCACACATTTATCTATCAATACTCTCTTTAACAATTCATTCTCTTCCCTTATATTTTATCAGCATATTACAAATGCTGATATTTCCTACATTCCGGGCATGTCTGCTTTGCCAAATATCACTATTTTCACATCGTTTTGAACGCAGAATAAGCAATCCCCCGCTTCAAGTGTGTAGAGCACTAAGCGGTGGGTAAGGGGGATGCGAATGTCCGCTTTACACTTTTCAGCAGCAAATTAGCAGCCTAAAGCAGATGGTATACAATGATATGCGTTATCCTCCGAGTTTTCCTTCGAGTTTTTTCTAAAATAACTCGAAGGAAAACTCGAAATACTAAATTATTACATAATATGATTTATTTCCTCGTCTGCAAATATCTATCAATTTCTCATTCCTCGGAATTTCGTACTGAGTCGCTTTCTTTCTGAAATAATCATTGCATTTGTTTCTTGCGATGCTAATGATCCATGCTTTGAATGAGTCCTTATTCTTCAGCTGAGGAAACTTCTGATGGCTGTAAGGAATATCTCCTGCAGCACATCATCTGCATCCGCTTTAGAACTCATCCGAAATCTCACAAACCGTTCCACAGAAACTCGTTCTGCTTCCAGCAATTTCTCAAACTCATCCACATCATCACCTCCTTGTCTATGAGTGATTAAAACCGGTTTCACTTATACAGATGGGTTCCGGCATCAAAAGGTTCATTTTTAAGAATTATTTTCCGAATAAAAATCTAATGGGTCTATCTCAAGTTTTCTGCAAATCTTGATTATTACATCAAAAGATGCCCCGCCAATATCACGAGATAGTAAGGTCATAAGAGTGCTATACGGAATGTCTGCCTCGATAGCAAACTGGCGAAGGCTCGTATATCTATCCAGGATCAGGTTCCGTAGTTTTTGCTCACGGTTCATTTTGGCTCCTCAACAACCGTTATCTCAACGCCTCTCTCTTCGATGGCAGCAATCTGATCTTCAACGCAATCCCAGTCTGTGATAATTGAATCAAAGGCATCTACATCACACACTTTAATAAAGGAATCTACACCAATCTTTGAACTCGGTATGACAAGGCACCTGCTACGGCTGTTTTTAATTACTGTGCGTTGGAATGTTGCCGTTTCATCTGTACCGTTGGACAGACCGAACTCTGCTGTCAGACCGGCTCCGGTAATAAAGCAAAGATCAAAATGCAATCTACTTACAAATTCGTTGGCCAGACTATCAACCAGTGAACCGCTTTGCCGCATCTTACCACCGGCGATATATACGTCGATATTTTCAAAACTTCTGAGTTCCTTGCCAATATCAACTGAATTCACGACTACAGTGTAATGGATATCGCGAGGCAAAAACGAAACCATAATATGACCAAAGGATCCACCGGTAAGACATACCGTGTCATTCTCACGGATCTTTCCTGCAGCAACACGGGAAATTTCTCTGTAGTTATCAAAGATAGGCATATTATCAAAATTCCTATCAACCGGTGGTCTTACGCTCACCTGTCCTATCGAAATGGCACCGCCGTGAGTTCTCTTGCAAATGCCTTTCTGTTCGAGCAGTCGCAGATCCCTGCGTGCAGACTCATCTGATATACCGTATTTACTTGTGATTTCAGCAATGGTGATCTTACCATTCGCTTTAATAGTATCTGAAATTTTTTGATGGCGTTCTTCAATAAACATAACCAAACCTCCAAATTGAGAATAATGTATTATCGAATTCGACATCATCATTATACAACACAATCGGTAACAATTCAACACTTTCGGTAATCGGATTTGCGTATATTTGAGCGAAGAGAAAACCGCCGCAGGAGAACCTGCAGCGGTCAGTTTTTGAGCAACGCTCACGCCTCGTAAACCAATACTACTGGAGGACAACAGTAATCTACATCCTTCAGATGCAATCCGTTATTATACGCTTCACGTACAATGGACATAACAAAATAAGCAGTTGCTTCCATGTATCTAAAAAGTTCGGGAACAGATGTTAGGTGTTTGGGAATAGGGGTTGTGAACTACCCATTGTCTTAAGCCAATGGGCTTCCTGCTTCGTCGACCTCGTAACCTACTATCTC
>DNFT01000103.1:8571-8794 GCA_003486385.1 Eubacterium sp.
GCTATTTGTCTTAATCCTTCTGTTTTATCCCTTGTTATCTACAACAACGGGAAGCCGCGTTTTGCCAAAAGAGAGTAAAGAAAAACCCTGTAATTCTTTCTATCTGTTTGTTTTCAGTATTATATTGACAATAATGTGCCTGTTGTTTATAATGTGTATGTAATTACATCACACTAAAAGAAAGGGGCGAGGGGATTTGTGAAAATACTAATCTCAAATACTT
>DNFT01000045.1:0-9089 GCA_003486385.1 Eubacterium sp.
GTTTTGACCCCAACATCATAATAGAAAAATCACCGGCAATGTTTCACGTGAAACATTGCCGGTGCAACATCATCATATCAATATGAAATCTTAATCAGGTTATTCTTAATCGCAAATACTGCTGCCTGTGTTCTATCAGATACCGAAATCTTCTTAAATATATTAGACACATGATTCTTGACTGTTCTTTCGCTTATGTTCAATCTGCTTGCAATTTCTTTGTTAAATAGTCCTTCTGCTAACAGCTTTAACACATCAATCTCTCTTCTTGTCAAATCATTCAATCTATCCATCGCCGTATCGCGAACCGAAACCGTCTCATTCAGTATTGGCATCAACTCCGGTTCTATATAAAGCTCACCATTATAAACCGAATGAATAGCCTTTCTCAAAGTCGTAGAATCTGATTTCTTAAGTATATATCCATCACATCCCATATCTACAGCTTTCATAAGTAAATCGGGATTATCCGTTGCTGTAAGGAAAAGAACCTTTGAACTAACCTTCTGGTCTTTCATTATCTCTAACACCTTCAAGCCATCCAGATTAGGCATATTAATGTCTAATAATACTATGTTAGGATTCACTTTACTGACAGCATTCAGGCATTCATATCCATCCGAAGCTTCAGCAACAACATTGATATCTCCCGTATTGTCAAGAATACACTTAACACCCTCTCTAACAATAGTATGATCATCCGCAATTATAACATTAATCGGCATCTACGCTTTCCTCCTTCAACATACCCGGCAGATAATCACCAAAGTATATTTTCATATGTGGATGTAAAACTTATCCACATCAATATCATTTGTTATGTTTAGTTTAATAAACTATTTGTGTATTTTTTTAATCACTTGATGAAGTCAGGGTCAAGGCATACTAATTTAAATGTACGGGCGTATAAATATAATATGTTATACACAGTTGGTTATATATAGCATAGTTTGTCCCCAACATCCTCTGATAAATATATAATATAAATATATCCGACCGCAACAAAATGTAAATCTGTTTTCTAACACATAGTATTACCAATACTCTTTAAAACAAGGCAAATACCTTGATAAGTATATGTATACCACTAACCACTCATACATTGTGTATACAATTCCACAATATATGACATTATAACATAGAATCTCTCAGTTATATATCTTATTGGCAAGTCAAATATTTTTCCTATAAGCTGCTGAAATACCAACTAGTAAATTGGAACTATTATAAATAATTATATACTATAATTTGCTTTTTGAAAAGCTTATAATAAAAAAAACATGCTTGTCAGTTAATTTGTATTATACTATACTGTATATAAAGTATGTTTCAAACATAAGCAATCTGCCTCTGAGCGAAAGCAGATTGCTTTGACAGCACAGCTTCAATTAAAATCGCTCAGAAATGAGGTCCGTATGAGTCACAATAAAAATAAACATCCCTTTCTGAAAATGACTGCCCTGGCACTTGGGTGCATGGCTGTCTACAATACCTATGAATATAATAAGGCAACCTCCGGAAACCACAATCATCGTGAAGAATGCCGCGTGTACACAGGACGTTTCGGTGATATATACTATAAGCATTATGGAAGCGGCAGCCCTGTTCTCCTGCTGCACACCCTTGAACCGTCAGCCAACATGTCCGAGTGGATAGCTGCAGCAACAGAGCTTGGCAAATCCCATTCCGTATACGTCATAGACCTACCGGGCTGCGGTTTTTCGGACAAGAGCACCATTGATTATTCCATCTATATGTACGCCCTTGCAGTCAACGATTTTGTGAAAAACAGAATCCTAAGACACCATGACACTGCTACGGGTATACATGCCGCTGCGATATCGACATCCTCTGCAATACTTATCTGTGCGGCATTGACAGCACCTAAGCTCTATTCCGGTTTATCCTTTATCAATCCGCAGGCTATGGAGACTACCTACTGTAATCCTTCTACCAAGCCTGTATTTGCAAAATGTATCCGTGCAGTATATAACACTCCTGTTATCGGTTCATTTATGTACAATCTTAAATACAACCGCGCTGCCATAATGGACAGGCTGTCCAAGGTATCCGGACTTGAAGTGGCACAGAAGAATGAGCTTGCCGATTCCATGTACGAGGCAGCTCACACCGGCGGCTATTACGGACGTTTTCTGCTGGCAAGCATACATGGCAACCTTTTAAACTCAGATATTGCCCATATGCTGGCTAAGCTGTCAACACCTATACTCATTGTAACCGGCTCCGCCGACAGGCAGGCAAAAAAAGCACTGCCGGCCTTTGATATCGACAAGGAAAATATATCCTCCGTCATTCTCGAAGATATCAGCGCCCCACAGCTTGAATGTCCTGACAAGCTTGCCAGAATACTCAACAGCTTCTTCAATTAAATATTTAAAAACAGAATATTATGAGCCGGATACACCACAATTTATAAATTGTGGTGTATCCGGCTCATTGTTATTCAATACAGAAATTACTAATCATAATTCTCATTGCTATACTCTATCAGCCTACTGCAGCGGCTCCTTCGCCGGCAGTCCCGCCTTTCTAGGATATTTCTTAGAGGTGGCTGCCGTCTTTTTTATTACAACAAATGTCCTGTCTATATCCGTATCCGGCAATGTAAGCCTGTGCACATCCGCTATCTCCCCGCCTAACAGCTTCACAGCTCTTTCAGCGGCTTTAAGCTCCTCATCAAGCTGTCCCGCCTTATATGCTATAAAACAGCCTCCGACCTTGACATAAGGAAGGCAGTACTCACTCAAGGTTGACAGATTCGCCACTGCGCGCGATACGCACACATCGAATTTCTCACGGTAATCCCTGTTTTTCGCGTAGTCCTCCGCTCTTGCGTGGAGAGTCTCAATATTCTTTAGGGAGATCTGCCTGATGACCTCGTCTAAGAACTTGATTCTCTTGTTGAGCGAATCTAAAAGAGTAAAATCAGTATCCGGATACATTATCTTTAACGGTATGCCTGGAAAGCCCGCTCCCGTACCGATATCCACAACCCTGTCTGTTTTTTTGAAGGAATATACACAATTTACCGCAAGACTGTCCACAAAATGTTTAATAACAACCTCATCATATTCAGTAATACCTGTAAGGTTCATAAATTCATTCCACTCACACAGAAGCTTATGGAAGCTGTTAAGCTGCTCACACTGCAAATCAGTCGCATTATAACCAATTTTTTCCAGACTATCTCTTAAAAAATCTGCCATCAACACTCTCCTAACTCTTTTTATATGTTATCTCTAAATGATATTTTCTGCCATGCTATCTTCTGCTCTCAAGGTACACTAACAGCACTGTAACATCCGCCGGTGACACGCCGGAGATTCGTGAGGCCTGTCCGATAGAACGTGGTCTAAAGCTCTTAAGCTTCTGTCTTGCCTCAAGTCTCAGGCTTCCAACCTCATCATAATCTATATTATCAGGTATCAGCTTCTTCTCAAGCTTCTTAAAGTGCTCAACCTGTCTTAGCTCCCTCTCAATATATCCCTGATACTTTATATTTATATTAACCTGCTCGATGACATCCCAGGGAAGAGGCTTTCTGTCCTTATCAAGCTCCGCAATTGTCTCATAATCAAGCTCAGGGCGCTTTATGAGGTCTGCAAGCGATACACCGTTGTTGAGCGCAGTGCTGTTGTGTCTCGCGAGGAAATCGCACACTTCGTTTGTTCCACCTATCATAACGCTGCTAAGGCGCTTTATCTCCTCAGCTATCGCTCTTCTCTTTTCCTCAACCTTTTCCATTCGCTCATCGGAAATAAGTCCAATCTCATGTCCCTTTGCCGACAGTCTTAAGTCCGCATTATCCTGTCTTAAAAGCAGCCTGTACTCTGCCCTTGAGGTCATCATTCTGTAAGGCTCATGGCTTTCCTTGGTGACAAGGTCATCTATCAGCACTCCTATATAGGCCTCCGAACGGTCAAGAATCAAAGGCTCCCTTCCAAGAAGCTTCATTGCTGCGTTGATTCCGGCTATAAGTCCCTGCACCGCAGCCTCCTCATAGCCTGAACTTCCGTTTATCTGTCCACCTGAAAAAAGTCCGTGGACATTCTTGAACTCAAGTGAGGACTTAAGCTCCACAGCATTGATACAGTCATACTCTATCGCATACGCGTTTCTTACAATCTTTACATTCTCAAGTCCCGGAACAGTGCGGTACATGGCATACTGTACATCCTCCGGGAGCGAGCTTGACATTCCGCCAAGATACATTTCGTTGGTATAATTGCCCTCCGGCTCAACAAAGACCTGATGTCTGTCCTTATCCGCAAATCTTACAACCTTGTCCTCTATGGATGGACAATAGCGAGGGCCTGTGCCCTCTATCTTTCCCGAATACAATGGGGAGCGGTCGAGATTATCCCTTATAATCTTGTGGGTTTTCTCATTCGTATATGTAAGGTAGCACGATACCTGCTCCTTCTGTATATCGTCCGGGTTGGTTGTGAATGAAAACGGAACAATGTGCTTATCACCGAACTGCTCCTCCATCTTTGAAAAATCGATTGAGCGCCTGTCCACACGCGCCGGTGTACCCGTCTTAAAGCGTCTCACTTCGATTCCAAGCCTCTTTAGGGCATCGGTAAGGTGATTGGCAGCCTGAAGTCCATTAGGACCTGTATAGCTGCTCACATCGCCGTATATGCACCTAGCCTTGAGATATGTTCCTGTACAAAGCACAACTGCGCGGCAGTGATATACAGCTCCGGAATATGTCTTTACACCTGTAACATTCCTGCCATCGTCCGTGAGAATATCCGCTACCTCCGCCTGACGGACGGTAAGGTGCTCCGTATTCTCAATAGTTCTTCTCATCTGCCTGCTGTACTCCGACTTGTCAGCCTGCGCACGCAGGGAGTGAACTGCCGGTCCCTTGGAGCTGTTAAGCATCTTAGACTGGATGAATGTTTTGTCAATATTTTTGCCCATCTCTCCGCCCAATGCATCAAGCTCTCTAACAAGATGTCCCTTGGAGCTTCCGCCAATATTGGGATTACAAGGCATCATTGCAATGCTCTCAACGCTCACCGTGAACATGATTGTCTCAAGCCCCAGCCTGGCACAGGCAAGTGCTGCCTCGCATCCTGCATGTCCGGCGCCTACAACTACAACATCATAATTTTCCTCAAGATAATTTTCCATTTTTTATCCCCCTGCATACCGCAGGCATTGCCTGCAGTACTGCCACCAATAAGTAGTTTGAAAATGTTTTTTTCAAACTTTCATCCATGCGGCAAAGCACAGCCTCTCTTTTCTATAATATTTCTTATTTTCCCATACAGAACTTGCCAAAAATCTCATTCACAAGGTCTTCCTCAACCGACTCACCGATAACCTTTCCAAGCTCCTCATAGGCATTCATAAGGTCAATCGTCAACAAATCCTCCGGAACCGACATAGCTGCTCCGTCCTTGACAAGCAGAAAGCTCTCCTTAGCCTGCTGCAATGCGTCCTTCTGCCTTGCGCGCGTAATCATGACCTCATCGTTATAGGAAATCTCTCCTCCTAGGAACATCTCTTCAAGCTTTTTCTCAAGCTCTTCAATTCCGGACTGCTCCTTAGCAGAAATACTTATAACCGGACAATCAATAAATCCCTTTATGTCCTCCTGTGTTGTCTTAGTCTGAAGGTCGGATTTATTCAGGAGAACTATTACCTTTCCCTGAATACCTTCGTTAATCATGGATATGATATCCATGTCATTGTCATCAAGCCCGGTGGAGCCATCCACAACATATATAATCAAATCTGCCTCTCTGGCAAATCTTCTCGACTTATCCACACCAAGCTTTTCCACAATATCCTCAGTCTGTCTTATGCCCGCCGTATCGATGAGCTTCAGTATGATTCCATGCAGGTTAATCTGCTCCTCAAGAGTATCCCTCGTAGTGCCCGCAATGTCCGTAACTATCGCTCTTTCCTCGCCTAAAAGAGTGTTTAAAAGGCTGGATTTTCCGGCATTGGGCTTACCCAGTATGACTGTCCTCACACCCTCAGTAAATATCTTACCGTTGTCAACACTTTTCAACAACTTATCCACAGCGTTTATCCACTTATCCACATAGTTATCCAACTTATCCACATAGTTATCCAGACTAATGTGCTCAGGATCGTCCAAAGCCGCCTCAATAAAGGCTATATTGTATATAAGCTCTTCCCTGATTTTTTTAATCTCTGTGGATAACTTTCCGTTTAGCATGTTCACAGAGCTTTTTAACGCGTAATTATTTTTTGCGTTTATAACGTCAATAACCGCCTCCGCCTGTGCAAGGTCAATCCTTCCGTTCAGGAACGCTCTCTTCGTAAACTCTCCCGGTTCTGCCGGTCTTGCACCATTTCTTAAGACAAGCTCAAGAATCCTTCTGGTCACATACGCACCTCCATGGCAGTCAATCTCCACCACATTCTCGCGCGTGTATGTGTTAGGCTCCTTCATAACCAGCACAAGAACCTCATCAATAAGCTCCTCACCGTCATATATATGTCCATAATGAGCCATGTGGCTCCTTGATTCCGATAATTTTTTATTGCTTTTTCCCTTAAAAACCCTGTCTGCAACCGTAATTGCAGCATCACCGCTTATTCTCACAATGCCAATTCCGGCATTACCCATACCTGTCGCAATCGCAGCAATTGTTTCACGACTCTCCATACTTATCCTCATTTCTATATAACTTAAAAAGATGTGCACATATTCGCATACGCACACATCTTGATAATATGTTACTTTTAAGTTGAATGCAAGGATAATTTACGCATTTCTCTTCAAATATACAACTACATGGCGGAAAGGCTCCTCGCCCTCGCTTCTTGTTGATACATACTTGTCATTCTGAAGTGCTGAATGTATGATTCTTCTCTCATACGGATTCATCGGCTCAAGAGAAACAGGCTTTCTGGTTCTCTTAACCTTGTATGCAATATTCTTTGCAAGAGACTCGAGTGTCTCCTTTCTTCTTGCACGGTAATTTTCGGCATCTAACTTCACGCGAAAATATCCGTCTGCTTCCTTGTTAGCCACAAGGCTTACAAGATACTGTAATGAGTCAAGTGTCTGACCTCTCTTACCGATAAGAACTCCCATGTTCTCGCCTACAAGCTCTATATCAACGGAGCCTTCGTTCTCATCAATAACGACCTTAACCTCAGCTTCCATATCCATTGCCTTTAAAACATCGCCAAGGAACTTCTTAATTGCCGGTTCCATATTATCACCTGCAACCGGTCTCTTTGAAGTCCTGTCCATATTCTCTTCCGGCTTCTGGGCAGGAGTGCTCTTAACCTGTAACGGCTTCTCAGTATTGACAGGCTTAACATTCTCTGAAGCTCTTTTAAATTCATTCTTAGGTGCCTGAGTATCCACTTTTTTAACTTCAGGCTTCTTAAAAGGCTTGCTCTCCTGCTTAGGAGCCGCTACTGCCTCTTTGACCACCTGCTCAAATTCATCCTGTGCATCAGCTATGCGAACTTTAATCACTGCAGGACGTCTGTTGATTCCCAAAAATCCGTTGCTTCCCTTGTCAACTACCTCATACTCAAGCTTATCGCTTGTCACAGAAAGCTTAATAGTCGCATTAGTAATGGCTTCGTCTACCGTTTTGCCGGTAATCTCTATATACTCCATGATATTTTTCCTCCAATACTAATTCTTTGAATTTTTCTCATTGTACATCTTAACCATATTCGCCTTTGCCGCAAGTGAACCCGGCTTCGCGTTCTGGTTGTAATATTCTGTAGATTCTTTGATTTCCTTGGCGCGCTCGCCTCTTCTGGCAACCTCGTCCTCTTTTCTCTGTACAGCCTCCTCATAATTGGTTACCGCTGAGGTATCAACCTTTTTAGGAGGAAGTCCCTTCTTAGCCCTCTTCTTATTAACCTTATCCATGTTCTTGGCAATGAGCTTTTCCACATCAACCTTGTCCATGTACTTGTTAATAAAAATCTGCTGTATACACTGCACAACACTACCCATAATCCAGTAAAGTCCAAGACCGCTAGGCATGGAAACACAGAACACAGCCGAAATAACAGGCATCATTGTGTTCATCATCTTCATTGACTGTGCTGCCGTGTTGTTCTCGTCATCATTATTCACAGGGTTCTTCGACTGCATGAGCTTTACGGAAAGCCACTGTGTAAGACCAGCTAAAAGAGGAATTAAAAGTGCAAGGCTGAGCTTAAAGCCCGGCGCTGTCGCTAAGTTAATTCCGAAGAAATTGTTTACATGTAAAATCTTCTCAGACTGCTGTGCTATCGTATCGGAAATTCCGTTTCCATAGCCTGTAAAAGCATTCTTAAGTGTCTCCCACTGTTCTGAAGAAAATGCATTTAAGAACCTAAGAAGTGCATCCTCTGTATCATAAGCTGTTGTGGTAAGTCCACTGTCAATAAGTACCTGACTGTAATTCGTTACACCTTTTATCGCACTGATTACAGGCTCAAATAACGCCTTTACTCTAGGAACATAATATGGAATATCACGAACTACCGCGAAAATTCCGTAGAAAATAGGAAGCTGTATAAACATCTGAAGGCATCCGCCTGTAGGAGATGTACCATACTTCTCGTAGACAGCCTTCGTCTCAAGCTGCATTTTCTGTATGGACGCAGTATCGTTTTTACCCTTATATTTATTCTGAATCGCCGCAATCTCAGGCTGCATCATAGCTGACAGCTTGGAGAATCTCTGCTGCTTTATTGTCATAGGCATCATTATAAGCCTTACAATAATTGTAAACAGAATAATACATAATCCGATGTTAAAACCACCGGTGATAAAGAACAACGCCTGCATAATATAGCCCATTAACAAGGCGATAAAATCGATAATATCACCAAGAATAGGCACTCTTAATAAAATCATTGTTATTCCTATTCCTTCCCGGTCATTATCATACTCGATGAAAATAACCCATTATATTTAGAAAGACCAGAGACCTTCTAAAATCATAACCATATTCTTACCATAACCTGAACCATCAGTTCCATCATAATCCGAACCATCTGTTCCATCATAATTTCAACCGTAGGTTCCATCATAATTTGAACCGTAGGTTCCATCATAATTT
>DNFT01000045.1:9178-36399 GCA_003486385.1 Eubacterium sp.
AGGTTCCATCATAATTTCAACCATAGGTTCCATCATAATTTCAACCACCGGTTCCATCATAATTTGAACCGTAGGTTCCACAATAATTTGAACCACCGGTTCCATCATAATTTGAACCGTAGGTTCCACCATAATTTGAACCGTAGGTTCAAATTATTAATAGTTGGACCATAGGTCCAACTAATGTTATGGTACAGGGTCATACCCTCCCTTTGCAAAAGGGTTACACCGAAGTATTCTCTTTGTTGTCAGATAGCTCCCCTTAAGGGCGCCATATTTCTCAATAGCCTCGATGGCATACTGAGAACAGGTTGGAGTGTATATACAGGTTGGATATTTTTTCATTGGCGATAAAAACCTTCTGTAAAATCTTACCATCGCTATCAACAGCTTTTTCATTTACAATCATTCACCTCGATAAATTCCATGCAGCTTACATATATGAATAAGTGCACTCTGCGTATCTGCAAAGCCCTTGCCCTTATGTGCTGCTCTTGAAATAATCACAATGTCATAACCTGTCCGTATACTATTGTAATTGAGTCTGCACGCTTCTCTTATAAGCCTCGTGAGACGATGCCGGACAATACTATTCCCGACCTTCTTACTCACAGATATACCTATTCTGGTAATATCCGTTCCATTCTCCAAAACATACATGACCAGATATTTATTGGCATAAGACTTACCACTCTTATATACCTTTTGAAAATCGATGTTTTTTTTCAAAGTCTCATAACTGCTCATGCTTCTAACTTCCTCCTATGATTTTTCATAGAAAAAAAGGCCACACACCTGCGGCCTATACTGTTAAGCTCTTTCTTCCCTTAGCTCTTCTTGCAGATAAAACCTTTCTGCCGTTTGCTGTGCTCATTCTTGCTCTGAAACCGTGAACCTTGTTTCTCTGTCTCTTCTTTGGATGGAATGTCTGCTTCATATTCTCGTACACCTCCTTTTTGATAATGATATGGCATAATCAGGTAAGCATATCATACTATAATTAAAACATCGTTTTCATTTTATTCATTTTCACAAATAAAGTCAAGCTTTTTTTCATTACAGCACCCATTATTTTGTGTTTAATCAGGTTATTATTGACAACCGGTTTATCCACAAAAAGTTATCCCTAAAGTTATCCCCAAATTGTGGATAAGTTGTGGATAAGTCTGTTGATTAATGTTATTAACCTGTTAATTTTATCCACGAAGTCCCTATTTCAGGGTATGGATAATGTTAATTAAGATATTCACAATATTCACAAAAAGAATTTTTACTATTTCATAATTTTTCTGAAAGATATATTATATGCAACCTTTATAAAAATATTATGTAAACCAATTGTTTATATATATCTTTAAAACAGCTCTCCGCTTATTTTCTCTCCCAAACTGAGATAATCCATTGAAAATCCGCTCATTTTAAGTTATAATAGATTAGAATGACACAAAATGGGGGAATTATCGATGATTATTGAAATTAAAGAAAAATGGCCTGATATTTTAGAGACAATAAAGAATGAACATGAAATCAGTGATGTATCTTTTAAGACCTGGCTTCAACCTCTTATTCCTTATGATACACATGACAACGTGTTATTTCTGCTTCTTCCTGATGAGAGAATGGGTCAGAACTATATTAACTATATAGATAAGAAATACACCGTTCCTCTGAAGGTTGCCGTAGCTGAATGTACCGGACTAGAGCTCGATATACAATTTATTTTTCCAAGCCAGACCTCCGATATCGACAGGCTTGTAAACTCATCCTCCAACGTGACTAATGCCAAACCTATTGTTTCTGTCTCTGCCCCTTCCGATGAGACCTTTGAAAAGGCCGGACTCAACAGAAAATATACTTTTGATACTTATGTCGTTGGTGATAATAACAGCTTCGCCCATGCTGCGGCTGTTGCTGTTGCCGAATCACCTGCCGAGATTTACAATCCTCTTTTTATTTACGGAGGTGTTGGTCTTGGAAAAACGCATATCATGCAGTCTATAGGTAACTACATCCTGACCAAGGATCCTAACAAGAAGGTCATGTATGTTACCTCAGAGGCATTTACCAATGAACTGGTCGAATCCATCAAGAATGACCGTACCAATACCAATCAGAAATTCCGCGATAAATATCGTAAGGTTGACGTGCTGCTTATCGATGATATTCAGTTTATCGCAGGTAAGGAAAGTACTCAGGAGGAGTTCTTCCATACTTTTAACGCCCTGCGTGAATCCAAGAAGCAGATTGTTATATCATCTGATCGTCCGCCTAAGGACATTGCCACATTAGAGGACAGGCTTCGTTCGAGATTTGAATGGGGTCTCACGGTTGACATTGCTCCGCCTTCCTATGAGACGAGAATGGCTATTCTCCGAAAGAAGGCCGAATTTGAAAACCTGAATGTTCCCAATGAGATATTAGAGTACATTGCCAACAATATTAAATCCAACATCCGTGAGCTTGAAGGCTCTCTCACCAAGCTCACCGCCTACGCTAAGTTTACACATAACGATCTGAGCATTGCCCTTGCTGAGGAAGCGCTCCGCGACATTATCTTCCCTAACGAGACAAGGGATGTAACACCGGATCTCATCATCAAGACTGTGTCGGACCATTTCAATATTACGCCTGCCGATATCACATCCCATAAGCGCAATAAAGAGATTGTTTACCCTCGCCAGATTGCTATGTATCTTTGCCGCGCAATGACTGATGTACCGCTTGCAACTATCGGCAAGCTTATAGGCAACCGTGACCACACCACCGTTATTCATGGTGCGGACAAGATATCCGATGCTATCAAAAATAACGAACAGACTAAGGAGCTTATTGATATTCTTATAAAGAAGATTAACCCATCATAGAATTCAATAAGTTATCACCATTATTTTATACACATTATAATAAGGAAGAAACTAGTTATTCTTTGTGGATAAACAACTGAATAATCCTGTGGATAACTGTTGATAAATGTTATTTTTCTGTGTATAAACTATTTTTCTATCCACATGGATTTTTAGGTTTTATTTTTGTCCACATTGCCTTAACAGCTTGTCCTTTGATTATTAACACACTTATTCTTTTTCTGAAACCCTTATTTTTAGCGGCTTCAGAGGGGTTATCAACATATTCACACCCCCTACTACGACTACTGCTGAATATTTTTATTTATTTATTAACAGCACTCCACTGTGCATTTCTTTTGAAGGGAGAATTAACAATGAAAATCATATGCAATAAATCTGACCTATTATCCGGTATTACCATAGTCCAGAAGGCTGTTCCCGCTAAGACTACAATGACAATTCTTCAATGCATACTAATCGATGCAACCGCCGGTGAAATTAAACTTACAGGTAACGATATGGAGCTTGGCATTGAAACAGTTATCAAAGGTGAAATCGAACATCGTGGTATCATTGCCATAGATGCTAAGATATTTTCTGATATTATAAGAAAGCTTCCTGACAATGAAGTTACCATTGAAACAGATGAGAATTATGTTGCCCGGATTACCTGTGAAAAGGCTAACTTTACAATTGCCGGTAAATCCGGAGAAGATTTTTCCTGCCTGCCTTATGTAGATAAGGATAGATATATTGAACTTTCCAAGTTCTCTCTTAAGGAATTGATAAGACAGACGATTTTTTCAATAGCCGATTCTGAGAGTACCAACAGAATTATGACCGGTGAGCTTTTTGAAGTTAAAGATAACAATCTTCGGGTTGTTACACTTGATGGCCACAGAATTTCAATAAGAACTATTGAGCTTAAGGAATCCTATGAACCTATTAAAGTAATTGTTCCGGGAAAGACACTCAATGAAATCAGTAAGATTCTCTCCGCTGAGACTGATGAGAATGTTAGTATTTTCTTCACCGACAATCATATTTTATTTGAATTTGATGAGACTAAGGTTGTTTCAAGACTTATCGATGGAGAATTTTTCAAGATTGACCAGATGCTCTCAAAGGATTATGAGACTAAGGTTGTCATTAACAAAAAGGAATTTTTGGATTGTATTGACCGTTCAATGCTTCTTGTTAAGGAGGGAGATAAGAAGCCTATTATTGTAAATATTACGGACGGCAATCTTGAGATAAAGATTAACTCACCTATCGGTTCCATGAACGAGGATATTGATATTACCAAGGAAGGCAAAGACATAATGATTGGCTTTAACGGCAGATTCCTTATGGATGCGCTTAAGGTTATAGATGATGAACAGATTTCTATATATCTCATGAATTCAAAGGCGCCTTGCTTTATCCGTGATGACAGGAATGAATATGTATATCTGATTCTTCCTGTAAATTTTAACAACTATTAGAATAGATAATAATATAGTTGAGCTGTAATCTCGTGCATACAAGAATTTTATGCATAATTATACTGTATAATTATGCATAAAGAATAAATATAAGCTAATAATGCATATTTATTCATAAAAATTATGTGCACATAGCTTCAGCAAAATATTATATTTAAATATATATTAAGATAATTTTTAAATGTATCCGATAGAAAAGAATTATGTATGAAGGTGTAAGAAAGGGAAAATATGGAAATAATTAAATTGCGCGATGAATTTATAAAGCTTGGACAGGCATTAAAAGCAGCCGGTCTTGTTGAATCGGGAGTTGACGCTAAGCTTGTTATACTTGACGGACAGGTAAAGGTAAATGGTGCTGTGGAGCTTCAGAGGGGCAAGAAGCTTCATGCAGGTGATGTTGTTGAGTATGATGGAGAAACTATCAGAATTGAGGAGTAAATTTGAAGGTGAAGCTTTCAAACTATTTATTGGCGGCAGTACTGCAGGCAATGCCTGCAGTATGCAGGGGGTATAGACATGGTTATCGAAGCTCTTGATCTGCAAAATTACAGAAATTATGAGCTCCTTGGCATGAAGTTTTCGCCGCAAACCAATATTCTTTATGGTGACAACGCGCAGGGAAAGACGAATATACTTGAAGCAATATATGTTGCCGGTACTACCAAGTCACACAGAGCCGGCAAGGACAGGGAGATGATTGCTTTCTACAGCGATGAAGCACATATTAAGATGCTTGTGAGAAAGCACAATATTCCTCACAGAATAGATATGCATCTTAAAAAGGCAAAAGCTAAGGGTGTGGCGATAGACGGAATACCGATAAAAAGGGCAGTGGATCTGCTTGGAATAATCAATATAGTGTTCTTTTCCCCCGAGGATCTCAACATAATTAAGAGCGGACCTGCTGAGCGCAGACGATTTATGGATATGGAGCTGTGCCAGTTGGACAAGATATATGTTCATAATCTGGTCAATTATAACAAGGTTCTTCTTCAGCGCAATAAGCTTTTGAAGGATATAGCCTTTAATCCGTCACTTGCGGATACACTGGATGTGTGGGATGAACAGCTTGTAGGCTATGGGCTTGAGCTTATAAAGATAAGACAGAGGTTTGTAGAAAACCTGAATGGTATTATATATGATATACACAACAGGCTTTCCGGAAACAAGGAGCAGTTAAAGCTTGTATATGAGCCGGATGTGACTGAGGCTGATTTTAAGACTAAGCTGGCTTCCTCGCGCGATAGAGATATCAGGCAGAAGACCACAGGCTATGGACCACATCGTGATGATATGAATTTTCTTTTGGGAGACATGGATGTAAGGAAGTATGGCTCGCAGGGGCAGCAGAGAACCTGTGCGCTGTCCCTTAAGCTGTCGGAGATAGAGCTTGTAAAGAGTATTACAGGAGATACCCCGGTATTACTGCTTGATGATGTATTTTCGGAGCTTGATGCAAACAGACAGAATTATCTTTTAGACAGTATAAGTGACGTACAGACCATCGTCACATGTACGGGACTTGATGAATTTATAAATAACCGTTTTCACCTGGACAAGGTATTCTATGTGACTAACGGACATGTTATAGAGAAAAACTGAGTTTGCTGTGCAATAGGTGTGCAGTGACGAATTGATGTATATGGAGGCGCTGTTGCCGTATATATCAGAATTTCATAATATTTTAGTTAGCGCAGAAATGAGGAAAGCATGGAAAATAACTACGGAGCTGACCAGATACAGATTTTGGAGGGGCTTGAGGCTGTAAGAAAAAGACCCGGAATGTATATCGGCAGTACATCATCGAAGGGACTTCATCATCTGGTATATGAGATAGTTGACAATTCAGTGGATGAGGCATTGGCAGGCTACTGTACGGAAATTGATGTACAGATTAACGCAGACAATTCAATTACCGTGACGGACAACGGAAGAGGTATTCCTGTAGGAATCAACGCAAAATCCGGACTTCCTGCGGTACAGGTTGTGTTTACGATACTTCATGCCGGCGGAAAGTTCGGCGGTGGAGGCTACAAGGTATCAGGAGGTCTGCACGGTGTAGGTGCGTCCGTTGTCAATGCTCTTTCCGAGTGGCTTGAGGTAAGAGTGTGCCGTGATGGCAGCATATATGAGCAGCGATATGAGAGAGGCAAGGTGATGTACCCTCTTAAGATTGTCGGAAGCTGCGACCCTGAAAAGACCGGAACGAAGGTTACATTCCTTCCGGACAAGGAAATCTTTGAGGATACTGTATATGATTTTGACGTATTGAAGAATCGTCTCAGGGAAATGGCATTTCTCACAAAGGGAATCAAGATTATTCTCAGGGATGACAGAGAGGATAAAAAAGAGAAGGTATTCCACTATGAAGGCGGTATAAAGGAATTTGTCCAGTACTTAAACCGCAGCAAGACTCCGCTCTATGAGAATGTTATTTACTGTGAGGGCACTGTAAACAATATTTCTGTTGAGGTTGCTTTCCAGCACAATGATGACTACAACGAGAGTATTTATTCATTTGTAAATAATATCAATACACCTGAGGGTGGTATGCACCTTACAGGCTTTAGGAATGCCATAACAAAGACCTTCAATGACTATGCGCGTTCTAACAAGCTTTTAAAGGACAGCGAACAGAATCTTACCGGAGAGGATATAAGAGAGGGTCTTACCGCTATTGTGAGTGTGAAGATTGAGAATCCTCAGTTCGAAGGACAGACGAAGCAGAAGCTTGGAAACAGTGAGGCGAGAGGAGCGGTTGACAATGTTGTCACAGAACAGCTTACATATTTCCTTGAGCAGAATCCGACAGTTGCCAAGATGATATGCGAGAAATCACTTCTTGCCCAGAGGGCGAGGGAGGCTGCAAGAAAGGCGCGTGACCTCACAAGAAGGAAGACTGCTCTTGAATCGATGAGCCTTCCGGGTAAGCTTGCCGACTGTTCAGACAAGGATCCTAAGAATTGTGAAATATTTATCGTAGAGGGTGATTCTGCCGGAGGTTCGGCTAAATCTGCGCGAAGCCGTGCCACACAGGCTATTCTTCCTCTAAGAGGAAAGATACTCAATGTGGAGAAGGCAAGACTTGACCGTATACTTGGAAATGCAGAGATAAAGGCCATGATTACTGCCTTCGGAACAGGTATACATGAGGATTTTGATATAAGCAGGCTTCGTTATCACAAGATTATCATTATGACCGATGCCGATGTCGACGGTGCGCATATCGCTACACTTATGCTCACCTTCCTGTATCGATTTATGCCTGAGCTTATCAAGCAGGGCTACGTATATCTTGCACAGCCGCCTCTTTACAAGCTTGAGAAAAACAAGAAGGTATGGTATGCGTACTCCGACGAGCAGCTCAATGACATTCTTACCGAGGTAGGACGTGACCAGAACAACAAGATTCAGCGTTACAAGGGACTTGGTGAGATGGATGCAGACCAGCTCTGGGAGACTACAATGGACCCTGAGAAGAGAATCTTAAAGAAGGTATTCTACGATGAGGACTACGCTTCTGAGATTGATGTGACCTTCTCAACTCTCATGGGTGACAATGTGGAGCCGAGAAGAGAGTTCATTGAGGCGAATGCGAAGTTCGTGAAGAATCTTGATATATAAATTATAAATATTTGGAGGAGAATTTAATGGATGAACATATCTTTGATAAGGTTCATGATGTAGACCTTAAAAAGACTATGGAGGACTCATATATAGACTACGCGATGAGTGTTATCGCCGCGAGGGCACTTCCTGATGTAAGGGATGGTCTTAAGCCGGTACAGCGTAGAATACTTTACTCTATGATAGAGCTCAACAATGGTCCGGACAAGCCACACAGAAAGTGCGCGCGTATTGTCGGTGATACCATGGGTAAATATCACCCACATGGCGATTCATCTATCTATGATGCTTTGGTAAAGCTTGCGCAGGATTTTTCGACCAGATATCCGCTTGTTGATGGACATGGTAACTTCGGTTCAGTAGATGGTGATGGTGCCGCTGCCATGCGATATACGGAGGCGAGACTCAGTAAGATTTCTATGGAGATGTTGGCTGATATCGATATGGATACGGTTGATTTTACACCGAACTTCGATGAGACGGAGAAGGAGCCAGCAGTGCTCCCATCAAGATACCCGAATCTAATGGTGAATGGAACCTCCGGTATCGCTGTAGGTATGGCTACCAATATTCCTCCGCACAATCTCCGCGAGGTTATCGCCGCTGTTGTCAGGATTATCGACAACGAGGTTGAGAATGACAGGGAGACAGATATAGAAGAGCTCATGGACATTGTCAAGGGACCTGATTTCCCTACAGGAGCCATGGTTATCGGAAAGAGAGGAATCGAGGAGGCGTACCGCACAGGACGAGGCAAGATAAAGGTTCGTGCAGTGACCGACATAGAGGCTATGCCTAACGGCAAGAGCCGTATTATCGTATCTGAAATTCCGTATATGGTCAACAAGGCCAATCTTATCCAGAAGATAGCGGAGCTTGTCAAGGATAAGAAGATAGATGGAATAACAGACTTAAGGGATGAGTCCGACAGACAGGGTATGAGAATATGCATTGAGCTGCGCAAGGATGCCAATGCAAACATAGTTTTAAACCAGCTCTACAAGCATACGCAGATGCAGGATACCTTCGGTGTGATTATGCTTGCGCTTGTGGACCAGCAGCCTAAGGTATTGAACCTCAAGGAGATGCTAGGTTATTACCTTCTCCACCAGAAGGATGTTGTCACAAGAAGAACACGCTATGAGCTTAACAAGGCTGAGGCGCGTGCACACATCTTAGAGGGCTTGATGATAGCTCTTGACAATATCGATGAGGTCATAAGCATAATCAGAAGCTCTGAGAATGTTGCCGCTGCTAAAGCAAGGCTCATTGAACGCTTCGGTCTTTCGGATGCACAGGCACAGGCTATTGTTGATATGCGTCTTAGAGCACTCACAGGCTTAGAGAGAGAGAAGATTGAGCAGGAGTTAGCTGCACTCAGGGCGAGAATAGAGGAGTTGAAGGAAATTTTAGCAGACGAGAAGAAGCTTCTTATGGTCATCCGTAAGGAGATTATTGCAATCTCCGATAAATACGGTGATGACAGAAGAACATCCATCGGCTACGATGAGTCCGAAATCAACATGGAGGATCTTATTCCTGATGAGAGCACAGTTATAGCTATGACTAATCTCGGATATATCAAGAGAATGACACTTGATAACTTCAAGAACCAGAACAGAGGCGGACGCGGAATAAAGGGCATGCAGACCATAGATGAGGACTACATAGAAGACCTGTTTATGACAACAACGCACAAGAATCTCCTGTTCTGTACAAGCCTTGGACGTATCTACCGCATGAAGGCTTATGAGATACCGGAGGCGGGTCGTACCGCAAGAGGAACAGCGATTGTGAATCTCCTACAGCTTATGCCGGGTGAGAAGATAAGTGCAATCATACCTGTAAACGGTATAAAAGATGACACATATCTTTTCATGTGCACTAAGAACGGTATTGTAAAGAGAACTCCGGCAAAAGAATACGCCAACATTCGTAAGACCGGTATACAGACAATCACACTCAGGGATGATGATGAGCTTATCGAGGTTAAGGAGACAGACGGAAACAAGGATATAATACTTGTGACAAAGCTTGGTATGTGTATACGCTTCAATGAGCAGGATGTAAGACCTACCGGAAGAAGTGCCATGGGTGTAATCGGTATGAACCTTATCGCCGATGATGAGGTTGTCGGAATGCAGCTTGACACTCAGGGTGAGGAGCTTTTAATAGTTTCCGAAAATGGTCTCGGAAAGAGAACGAAGACTGAAGAATTTACCGTACAGCACAGAGGCGGCAAGGGAATCAAGTGCTATAAGATTAACGATAAGTCCGGAAATGTAATAGGTGTAAAGGCCGTTAACCAGGGCAGAGAGATTATGATAATCACAACAGAGGGTGTCATAATACGTATGCAGGTAGCAGGAATATCGGTGCTTGGCAGAAATACATCGGGCGTCAAGCTTATAAATCTTGACGAAGGTGTCAAGGTTGCAAAGGTAGCTAAGGTTCGCGAGGGAGATGAGACGAAGGAAGAGGACGATGATGCTGCACAGGCTGATGGAACAGTTGAAGAATAATAAGAAAAGAGTATTTAACCATGCAGCACAGATTATCATTCTGCTTGTGGTAATAAAGTATTTCTATGACATGATTAACCCAATAATTAAGGTTGCACAATATAGTCATCCTACCATGGATGACTATTGGATGACGACATACGTGCATGAACAATGGCTGGAGAATCATTCGGTCTTAGGCTTTATTGCCGCAGCATTCAGGTATGCGATAGGGATTTACAAGACATGGGATGGCAATTTCTTAAGTATGTTCATCACAAGCATGTCACCTGCGGTATTCGGAGATTATGCGTATTCCTTCACGTTCTATTTTATGTTCGTGACATTCTGTACAGGCTCACTTGCCGCAATGTATGCCATACTCTACAGGAGATTCCGTATGCCTTTAATCAACTGTGTGAGCATGACAATGCTGTTTATCGCATTTTTTATGAACTTTCTTGTCAATGCGGGCGAAGGTCTGTACTGGTGGCCGGGTGTCGCCAACTATACCCTCTTTTTTGGTATGTTTATGTTTGCGCACAGTATGTTTGCACTATATTGGGAGAGCCATAGGAAGGTATTTCTTGTTGTTGCAAGCATATTTATGTTTTTGGTAGGACTAGGAAATCCTTTTACGTCACTTGTAAGTGCGTGTCTGTGTGCATATGAGGCTGCATTTACAATCTATGAGAAGAGGACTGCAAAGACGCTCAACTGGATTCCGCTTGCATGTGCAGTTGTGGGACTTATAATTGTGGTGGCTGCTCCGGGAAACAAGAGCAGAATGCCAATTGGACATCTTAGCGTCTTTGAGACAATCAAGGGCTGCTTCGTTGATGGAACTAAATTTATAAAGGCGATGAACAAGCCTCCAATGTATTTTTATTATGGGATGACGGCGATTATCTCATTCTGGAGCTTTTATGGGTGTTCGGATGGAAGGGAGAGAAAATTTAAGCTTCCGATTCCGGTAAGTGTTCTGCTTCTTTGTCTCTACTACGCCTCATTTTCTCCTACAAAGTACACCCAGTCCGGCTATTCCGGAAGGGTGCTTGATACCAATTTCTTTGTAATGATGACAATGTTCACCATAATTATCATGTATCTGTGTGCGTGGGTGGCACTGTGGCTGAAGGGAAGGTTTAATAAGGCAGCGGTCAACTATGCGGTTGGATTTATCGCAGTGTGCACAGTTATATTGAGTGTAAAGACCTTGAAAAAGCCGGATTACCTCAATACGTCGGTGGCGTCCATGGCAGCAGGAGCACTGCAGTTCGGAACGGTTCAGGAGTATGACAGGATACTTGATGAGAGATATGAGGAGCTGGTAAACAGCCCTTATTGGGATGTATATATCACAAGAGCACCTTATGTGCCTATGTTTTACCATGATGATGATTCTTCGCGTCAGGCAATAGCAGATTATTACAGAAAGAATGTAATCATAGCTGAATAAAAGTCAGGAGAATAGCGATGAGAAATATTAGTGCTGAAATTATAACAAATAACATCAAAGAAATGTGCATAGAGGCGAACCATTTTCTCTCGCCGGATATGAAGAGGGTATTTGAGAAGGCTGCCGATGAGGAGACTTCCGCACTTGGAAAACAGATTCTGGGTCAGCTTAGGGAGAATCTTGAGATTGCAGGCGCAGATATGATTCCGATATGCCAGGATACCGGAATGGCTGTTGTATTTATGAAGGTAGGACAGGATGTGCATATTGAGGGCGGCTCTCTCACCGACGCAATCAATGAGGGCGTAAGACAGGGCTATGTGGAGGGCTATCTGCGCAAATCGGTTGTGAAAGACCCTATTGAGAGGGAGAATACCAGAGACAACACTCCTGCTGTTGTTCATTATGATATCGTGCCGGGTGATAAGCTTGACATAACGATTGCACCTAAGGGCTTCGGAAGTGAGAACATGAGCCGCGTGTTCATGTTAAAGCCTGCCGATGGAATAGAGGGCGTTAAGGACGCGGTACTCACAGCGGTCAAGGATGCGGGACCTAACGCATGTCCGCCTATGGTTGTTGGTGTCGGCATAGGGGGTACCTTTGAGAAGTGTGCGCTTCTTGCAAAGAAGGCTCTTACAAGGGATTTGGATGGGGAAAGACCATCGGGCTATGTGCGTGAGCTTGAGGATGAGCTGCTTGAGAAAATCAACGCTCTCGGAATCGGTCCGGGAGGACTTGGAGGCTCTAAGACGGCACTTGCTGTGAATGTTGAGACGTACCCGACACATATTGCCGGGCTTCCTGTGGCGGTCAATATATGTTGTCATGTTAACAGACATATGCATAGGGTGATATAGAAAGAGTTTTATAGAGAGGTTAATATGAGGCTGGGGTTTCAGAACAAAAAACAGAAGGTTATACTATTTGTACTTGGCTTGGAAATGCTGATTCTGCTGGTACTGATTGGAACACTTTTTATACCTGAAAAAAGCTATGTCCTGAGTGACAGGGAAAATAGCATAACACTTCCGTATGGGCATTACTTTTTAAATTGTGAATATAGTATTTCAAGTGACACTGATTATGCTAACTATCTTTATATCTTAAATGATAGTGGAAATTCGGACGGAATTCAGAATACAGTAAATTTTCTGCATCACGAAAAGAATGAGTGGAAAACGGAGTTCTGGATTACCGAACCGCAGTTAAATATCAATTTGGTTGTCATAGAACAATATAAAGATGGACCTTCCGGGTTTTTAAATTATGCATCCTATGAGATAGAGTGTACCAATTATATAACATTTATCAAAATATTGATTATGTTACCGGTAATTGCAGGTACCTTCATAGTTTATCTGATTTTGTCGGGCAGAATTATTATGACATGCCGGAAGGCTGCGTATGCAATGATAATATCGGTGGTATTTCTGATAACATGTGTGCCTTTAGTTGGTGATAATCTCATTAAAGGAGATGATACCATTATCCATCTGATACGTCTGGAGGGGTTGAAGGCAGGGTACCTTTCGGGGCAGCTGCCGGTAAAGGTAGAACCGGTTATCAATGGCGGATACGGATATGCTTTTTCAACGTATTACGGAAGTCTGTTTTATAATATTCCTGCAATATTCAGGCTGATGGGCTTTACAATGCAGAATGCATATAAGCTGTTTGTTGTTCTTGTAAATCTAGCTACGGTTATTGTGTCATATTATAGCTTCAGGGTTATCTTTAAAAGAGCGGAGCTTGCACTTGTAGCTGCAATAATGTACAGTATGTCTCTTTTACGATTGGTGGATTTATATCAAAGAGGTGCAGTTGGAGAATTTACTGCATTGATTTTTCTTCCGCTTATCGTAGCCGGGCTTTGGAAAATATACGCAGTTCCGGTAGATGATAAAAACTATAGCAGGCTGTGGATTATGCCTGTTATAGGATATTTCGGTGTAATAGAGTCACATGTTTTAAGTACGGAGATATTTGGATTGTTTACCGTATTGGCATGCCTTATGCTGTTTAAGAAAACATTTAGAAAGCAGACATTTTTTGTTTTATTGAAGGTAGTTTTAATTTCGATTGTGCTCAATATCGGATATCTGCTTCCATTTATTGAGTCATATATGTTAGAAGATACATATATAAGATCAGGACAGTCTAACAGTGCAAGATTAACATTCTGTCTTGCATTTACAGATTTATTTAAATTTTTCACTAAATTTGTTGAATTTGAAGGCTGGAGAAATTACATGGTTCCGGGACTGGGGCCGACTGTGATTCCTGCAATTATTTTATTTATATGTACGCTCAGAAAAGGAATTAAAAAGCATAAAAAACTTATAATTGTCTCAGCAGTAATAACAGTTATCACTGCAATATTATCGTTGGATATAATACGATATGAAAGAGTGCTCACATATCTTGGAAGTGAACCATCAGGTGTTGCGGTAATTGACTCAATAGCACGAAGTGTCAGCAATATGGTGAAAAACATCCAGTTTGCAATGAGATTCCTCACAGTGGGGACATGTACATATATTGTTTTTGTGACAGCACTCCTTGACCAGTATGATGATGCCGGCAGTGATGCTGCAATACTCAGGGTTTCAGAAATAATCATTGTTATGCTCACAGTAATTCAGTTTATATGGGCATCTAAGCTGACAATGAACGAAATGCCGTATATGAACCTGTATACCATGACAGAAAATGATAAAGAGCTGTCCTGTCAGGTAGGTAACTACGAATATCTTCCGAGAAAAGCGGATGGCTATTTTCCTGAGGATTTTCTAAGGGAGGAAAGTCATTATGACGCCACTGATGCGGTGGTTACCGGTTACGAAAAGGAATATACCAATATTTCATTTCATGCAGTAACAGGTGATGAAAAGGGCGAAGTTGAACTGCCATTACTGTATTATAGAGGATATAAAGCCATAAATGCAGATACGGGAGAAAAAATCAGGCTGACCAAGTCAGTGCATGCTCTATTGCTGATTGAATTGGACAGTAATTTCGATGGAGATATCAGAGTATATTATGCAGGCAAGGTGTACTGGCATATCGCGGAAGTGGTATCCGTGATTTCTTTTATACTGATAGTGGTATATGGTATGAGAAGGAGAGACAACGGAGCGGAAGAATAAAAGCTCCACATAATTATATCTTATTTGATTAGGAGACGGAGATGGACAAGCATATTAGTGTACCTTTTGACAGCAGTGTATCGACAACACTTAAGGCAGGGGATTATGTATATCTTACGGGAACTATATACACTGCAAGAGATGCAGCGCACAAAAGAATGTACGAAGCTCTTGAAAGAGGTGAAAAGCTGCCTTTTGATGTGAAAAATAATACAATTTACTATATGGGACCGTCACCTGCGCGGGAGGGCAGGCCTATAGGTTCGGCAGGTCCTACAACTGCAAGCAGAATGGACAAGTATGCACCGTCACTTCTTGACCTTGGACTTATCGGAATGATTGGGAAGGGAAAGAGAAGCAAGGCCGTGCATGAGGCGATAGTGAGGGACAAGGCGGTGTATTTTGCAGCCGTGGGCGGTGCAGGAGCACTTCTGTCAAAATGTATCACCTCATCTGAGGTAATAGCCTATGATGACCTTGGCACTGAGGCTGTAAGGAAGCTTACCGTAAAGGATTTTCCGGTTATTGTTGTTATTGACTCAGATGGTAGGGATTTGTATGAGGAAATATAGTTCAAAATGTGAGCGGGAGATAGAACATGAACTTTAATTCTTTGTCATTTGCAATATTTTGTCCTATTGTATTTGTCCTGTACTGGGCTGTAAAGGACAGATACAAGTGGATAATACTGCTGGCATCAAGCTATTATTTCTATATGTGCTGGAATGTAAAATACATCGTCCTGATATTGGGAACGACATTGATATCCTACATCTGCGCACTTCTTCTTGAAAAAGCGGACAGCAGGAAGCTGAAAAAGCTGATACTTGCGTCGGCGCTTGTGATATGTCTGGGTGTTCTGTTTGTATACAAATATTATAATTTTACAATGGAGACTATAGTCAAGGTGACAGACAGGTTTTCAATACACCTTAACCCGGTGACATCTAAGCTGCTGCTTCCGGTTGGAATATCATTCTATACATTCCAGACACTCAGCTATGTTATCGACGTATACAGAGGGGACTTGAAGGCGGAGCACCATTTCGGAAAGTATGCGGCGTTCATTTCCTTTTTTCCACAGCTTGTTGCGGGACCTATTGAGAGGGCGGATAACCTGCTGCCACAGATAAAGGAGCCTGAGAAATTCGATTACGATAATGCTGCGTACGGAATGAGACTTGCTATAGTCGGATTTTTTAAGAAGCTGGTTATTGCGGATAACCTTGGAATGTTCGTCGACTACGTGTATCAGACGGATTATTTTGCGGGAGTGCATGTCATTCTTGCCATATTTGCTTTCAGTATCCAGATATACTGCGATTTCTCAGGATATTCGGATATTGCGATAGGCACGGCGAAGCTGTTCAACATTAATCTCATAAAGAATTTCGATTCGCCTTATTTTTCGGCATCGGTAAAGGAGTTCTGGAGAAGATGGCATATATCACTGTCTAACTGGTTCAGGGATTATCTGTATATTCCTCTTGGTGGGAACAGAAGGGGCTTTATAGTGAGTAAGCTCAACGTGATTTTCGTGTTTCTGGTAAGCGGCTTGTGGCACGGAGCGGGCTGGAACTATGTTGTGTGGGGCGGCATGCATGGAGTGGCACAGCTATTCAACAACAGGAAGGTCAACAAAAATGTGAAACACAATGCAGTGTGGTGGTTAAAGGTGCTGCTTACATTTCTGTTTGTCACGTTGACATGGATGGTGTTCCGGCTTGGAATCACTGAAACTGTAAATATGCTGTCGGGACTTAGCTGGAGGTGGTGTTCGTTTTCCGAGAGCATGGACAGGATTGTAGATAACACGCTGCTTACACATGCCAAGCTGGCACTTGTGGCAGTATGCGCGGTTCTTTTAATGGTCTATGACTATTTTTCGCTGAAAAGAGATCTGTTGAAGGAGTTTGGCAGGCTAAATGTGGTGGTAAGGTGTGCGGTATATGTATTTATGATTATGTTCATACTGCTTGAAATGCCTCTTGTTGTCACATCACGTTTTATATATTTTCAGTTTTAGGATATTATGGAGTGATTTTTACATGAAGAAATTCATAATAAGAGTAGTGTGCGTTCTGTTGGCATCGGCGGTTCTTTTACAGGGAGTGCAGGTATGGTACAGAAAAAATATTGATGAGATGAAGCGCTTCTCAAATGTGCCGAACAAGATAATGGTTGCGAATATCGGCAGCAGCCACGGCGAATGTGATTTTGTTTACGATGACCTTGAGAAGCAGGGTATAACAGGTTTTAACTTCGGTATTCAGGCGCAGACGATAGAGTATGACGAAAAGGTATTTGATAACTTTGTCGGAAAGATGGCGAAAAATTCATATCTGATTATCCCTATATCATATATGACATTTATGCTGTCAGATGACAGCCTTGACGAGGAGACGTTCAAGCTAAAAAACTACAGGTATTACAGCTTTATGAAGTATCGTAACATGATAGGAGTGACCTTCAAGGAGTATTTCAAGGTGAAGTACCTTGCGTTTTTCAAGACAGATATGCGCATACAGCTTGCAAATTATTTTGAGGCGTTTTTCATGGGCGAAAAGACTGAGAGTGAGGTGCGGGAAAGCTCAGATATGCTGGGGATGAACCTGAGTGACATCGAACACAATGCCGCGGACGCCTATGAAAGACATGTGCTCAACTATAAGAATGGTGACAGCTATGCCTTCAGAACGGATTTGATTGAGAAGGTATACTCAATAATCGAAAAGTGCCATGAACATGATATAACGCCGGTTATGGTCACAACGCCGTATACCAAGGCATACAATGACTGCGTTGAGCCGGAGTTTTTAGAGCAGTTTAATGCAATTATAGATAAGATAGCCGATGACACAGGCACGGAGTACCATGACTATGCCTGCGATGACAGGTTCTATGATGATTACAGTCTGTTTATCGATACAGACCACTTAAACAGGAAGGGCGCACTAAAATTTACGGACATAGTGTATAGTGAATGTATTCTAAAAAATTCAAATTATTATAAAAAGTAAAAAAATAGATTGACATTATCTTAATAAAGTGTTAGAATACTAAATGCGTCAGGTGATTAGGCTTTACTATATCACCCCTTGGCAGCCACAATTTAATAATGATTGTGAATTCGGAGAAATACTCAAGAGGCCGAAGAGGCGCCCCTGCTAAGGGTGTAGGTCGGGCAACCGGCGCGAGGGTTCAAATCCCTCTTTCTCCGTTACACGAAAAGAAAAGAGGGAAGTTTTCTCTCTTTTTTTGTTTTATAGGATTCTGATGTCAGAACATTCTGCTTTGGACAATGGCGCCTAACAAATACATGAGGAGAACGCTATGAAAAATTTTGTAAAAAAGTATGCGCTTGCCTTTGCAATCATAGTCACCGCTGTACTGGCTCTTGTGCTTCGACTGATAATGGTTGGGGATATTCCGCGCGGCTGGAATGTGGATGAGGCGGGAATTGCCTATGATGCATGGTGTATTGCAAAATATGGTGTGGACAGGTTCAGATATCCTTATCCGGTCATGTTTATGAACTATGGCGGCGGAGGTCAGAGCAGCCTGTACACCTACATGACGGCAATTCTCTTCAAGTTTTTTGATTTTTCACATTTTGTCGTGAGGATACCGGCGGTTATAATGTCAATGATGGTCATGTTTTCGGGAATTTGGTTCTTTAAAACAACCGGGGCGGACAAAAAGAAGATGGTTATATGGGCGCTGTTGTATGCTATCACACCTTATTTTATCATGTCTGCAAGGTTCGGCTTTGACTGTAACCTCATGCTGGGGACAGCCTCCGTCTTTATATCGTGTCTTGCATACGCATTGAAGAAGGAAAAGCCTGTGTACTTTTTCATAGCAGGTATAGCCTGCGGGTTGGTGCTGTACACCTACACTCTCAGCTATATAGTTATGATATTGTTTCTGATTATGATGTTCATATACCTGTTATACATGAGAAAGCTGTCATTCAAGCAGGCATTGTGTTTCTGTGTTCCGTTGGCGCTTATGGCGGCTCCGCTTATTGCAGTGCAGCTCATAAATATGCTTGGACTTGAGACAAGAACGATATGGAAGTTTACGTTAGTAAGGCTTGACGGCTACAGAATCAAGGAGATAGGTTTACCGAAGCTAAGAAATATCGTAAATATGCTCAAGGTCATCTTTTTACATGACTATCTTGGATTTAACACCAATGAGCGATACATGACATTGTATGTAATTTCGATACCTTTTTTTGCGGTAGGCTTCATAAAGGGCATTATAGATTTTATAAAGAGTATCAAAAAAAGAAAATTCAGCGCGGAAGCCGGCGTTTTATTGTGGTTCATAGCAGAGTTTATTATGGGAATGATGCTTAATGAGGCGATTACAAGCAGGATGAACGGTATATTCTTTTCGGTGCTGTACTATATAGTTATCGGAATTGCATTCGTCATAGATGTGGTGAAGAAGGTTCAGCTCAGGGCTGTTATATCGACAGTTATAGCCGTGGCATATCTGGTATTTTCGGTTTCGTTTATAAGATACTATTTCACAACCGAGAAGTATAACAGGTATGTCGGCATGGAGGACGATTACAAGGAGGCAATTGAGTTTATTGAAAGCCAGGAATATCTTAATGATAAGCCGATATATGTGGCAGAGGCCTATATCATGTACATATTCTATCTGGTGAGCCTTGACACACCGCCGTCACCGTACGATATCGATTTGAGCAGCAACACGGAGACTAAGCAGATTGGAAGATATATATTTGGTCTGCCGGAGGAGGAGAATCTCACCTACCATGCATGTTATATCATTGCGCGTTCGGCAGGCGGAGCTTATCCGCTGTTATATCCTTTTGGACTTAGGATTAAGGAATTCGACAACGAGGTGTGCGTTTTTTATCCGGATAATTAAAATAGCAAAATAGCAAAATAGCAGGGAAATCTCCCTGCTATTTTTCGTTGTCCGCCTCATGTCTTGAGAACACGCAGCCACAGAAATTCTGTCTGTACAGATTGTACTCTCTTGAAAGCTCAATCGAGCGCTTATATCCATTTTTTTTCTTGAAATCGGAATATAGGTAGGCAACACCGTATTCGTCCGAAAGTTTTTTTCCAATCTCATTGAGCTTTTCGGCGTCCTTTAGCGGACTTATGCTGAGGGTGGTTGTAAAGTAATCAAAGCCCAGCTCCTTTGCCGTGATGGCAGCTTCCCTAAGGCGCAGTTCATAGCAGACATGACATCTTTTTCCGCCTTCAGGTTCTTTTTCAAGCCCTTTTACGGAATTATAAAATTCACTTGGAAGGTATCTTCCCTCTATCAGTGATACCTTATTATTGACAGGCAGCCCATCAATAAGCCTTCGTATCTCATCCACCCTCTTGTTGTATTCCGTTTCCGGGGAAATATTAGGGTTATAGAAAAGTACGGTTATAGAAAAATACTGTGAAAGATATTCAAGGCAATAGCTGCTGCACGGAGCGCAGCATGCATGAAGCAGCAGGGATGGAACCCTGCCCGGCTCTATATTGGAGATGAGCTGCTCAAGCTCTTTTTGATAATTTCGTTTATTCATTTATAATCCTCGTTTCTGAGCAGCCTGCTGTAAAACTACAATGTAAAATCCATGCAGGCATTTTTCATCTGCAGTTAGTGCTGTGCTCTGGTGATTTTGGTTGACGTACAGCACATTTAGATGCTGACACTATTATATCAGGATTGCGAGAGTGTAAACAAAGAACGAAGCAATCCGATATTTTTGGGAGCAAAATACCTTTTGATTCCTACATCATTATATTCATAGTATGCATTATAAACAATAGAAATGAATATGTATATATTAAAAAGTACCACCACAATTTTATTTTACAGAAGTTGATGGAAGAAAAAGTACTTTGTTACATGAACAGTTACCATGAAATGAGAAATTACCTGATTAACATAAAAATGCACAGCTAATATGTGAAAGATTGTTATAAATTGTGCAATTTGACAACAAAAGCAAGAAATGAGACAAAAATAGCTAAAAATGACAAGATGTAAATAAAAAAATTAGTTAAAATCACAAATGGGTATATATATTTCTTATGGTAAAGGAGAACAATATGCGAAAATTTATGAGCAGGGCGATTGTCACATTGGTGATAGGAGCTATGCTGACGGGAAATGCATCAGCTGTCAGCGCAAAAGAACTGTATGATGCAAGGCATGTCTGTACAGATGTTGAAGCCGGGGGGCTTGATGCTGCTGTGCAGGACGCTGTAAAGCAGAAGGTAATTGAGTATAATGCAAAGGACTTGAAAGTCGTTACACGCTGGGGGGCTGAAGCTGCGACGGACGAGGAAGGAAATTACAAGGTTACTTTTTCAAAGCAGTATTCTCAGATATTTTATTGTATTCCGGCAGAAGTTGATGTCAACAAGCTCGTTTCGGTTGAGGTGGAGACGAATGCGGAATACTTTTCAATGAAGCTGTGTGCAGAGCGTGATAATTTTGCAAGTGCCATAGATGTATATGGTGCAACACAGCTTAACACCAAGGATATAAAAGCCGATGCCAAAGCACAGCTCTCAGAAGTAAGCGTTATTGGTTTTATGAACTTACTTGAGGGTGAGCAGACAAAAACAGTGGGAAAAGTGAGATTTACTGTTGAGGAAGGCGAGAACGGAAGCGGTGATGTCGATGTGTCAGATAAGAATGAGTTTACATACGATGCTTCAAAGCTTGAGATTTTAGCATTATGGGGAGCAGAAAAGACAGTAGCAGAGAATGGAAAGCTTAATGTGACATTTCCTAAACAGTATAATCAGGTGTTCTTTAAGATACCTGATGAAGTCGATATGAGCAGATTCATTTCAGCAGCAGTCGACACAGATAGCGGAGAATTATCTGTAAAGCTGTGTGCAGCAGATGCTTCATATACATCAGGTGGAATTGTATATGGAAATAGTACAATAACAGCGGATAACCTGGACGGAAAGGTTGAAAAAGCTGAGCTTAGAGTATTATGTCTTATGAGCCTTAGCCAGACAGAGCTGGTTAAGGAAATTGGCAATATTACATTCAAGCTTGAACCAAAGGCAGAGGATGCTGTAAAGACTGAGTTTAAATACAGCATGACAGAGCTGGAGCAAAAGGCTGCATGGGGAGTTGATGTCGAGGAGGCAGATGGCGGACATAAGCTTACATATAAGAGTCAGTATGCACAGATGTTCTATGTGATACCTGATGAAGTTGATATGACCAGAATAGAGTATGTATCAGTTGAGGTTGATTCAACAGAGGAATTTTCAGTAAAGCTGTGTGCTGCTGATGATGATTTTACCGAGGCTGCGGTTGTCTATGGAAGCAATGTATTAAGAGACAGTAATCTTAACGGAAATGTTCCTAAATCAGAAATAAAGATACTTGATCTTATGAGCCTTACAGCCGATACAGTGACTAAGACGGTAAAGAGCGTTACATTTAAGCTTAAAGAACCTAGTCCTGTTGAAGTAAATGATGGTTCATTTAAGCAGTGCTATAAGGATAAGGCTAATAATAATCCAATTGCCACACAGCGTTACAGTGCTGACCCTAGCGTAATGGTGTACAATGGCAGAGTTTATGTATATGCAACAAATGATGTCTATGAGTATAATGCAGACGGTGACGTGAAGGAGAATGCATATGGAAAGGTAAAGACAATCAACTGCTTCTCTACAACAGACTTTGTCAACTGGACAGACCATGGTGCAATACCTGTTGCAGGTAAGAACTTAGAAGAAGGAGCACCGGAGGGAGCTGCTAAGTGGGCTAATAATTCATGGGCACCATGTGCAGCACACAAGACAATTGATGGCAAGGAGAAATTCTTCTTATATTTTGCTGACAACGGAAGCGGTATAGGTGTTCTCACGGCAGATTCACCGGAAGGACCTTGGACGGATCCTCTCGGAAAGCAGCTTGTAAGTCGACAGACACCGACATGTGATACTGTTGAGTGGTTATTTGACCCTGCTGTAATGGTTGATGATAATGGAAGTGCATACCTCTGCTTTGGCGGTGGTGTTCCGTCCGGAAAGGACGAGCATCCTATGACAGCCAGAATCGTTAAGCTGGGAGCTGATATGATAAGTCTTGACGGTGAGCCGGTAACTATTGATGCACCATATTTATTCGAGGATTCAGGCATCAACAAGATTAATGGCAAATATGTATATTCATATTGTACCAACTGGGCAAGCGGCAAGAAGAATGGAGTTGGAACTGCTGTAATCGCTTATATGACAAGTGATTCACCTATGGGACCTTATACATATGTCGGAACAGTACTTCCTAATCCATCCAATTTAGGTGGCGGTGGAAATAATCACCATTCAATATTTGAATTTAATGGGGAGCTGTATATTGCATACCATACAAGAAGTGTGGATTCACAGGTATTTGGCAAGAGCCGCAACTACAGAAGCACCCATATTGATAAGCTTACTGTAAATGAAGACGGAATAATAAATAAGGGAACTCCTACAATGACAGGAGTAGAGCAGCTTGATAAGCTTAATCCTTATGTGACAGTACAGGCTGAGAATATTTTCCGTCAGTATGGTATCAATGTATCCGGACTTGGAAACACAGTTGTAAATGCATCGTCAGGAAGCTTTATCGGTGTTAAGGGAGCAGATTTCTCCAAGGGTCTCTCCACTATAACAGTAAGAGCGAAGGCAGAGTCTGATACAAAGATTGATGTAAGGGTAGGAAGCGAAAGAGGAACGGTAATAGGCACGATTGATGTAAAGGCATCTGAAGATTTCCAGGACTTTACAGGTAATTTTGAAGGACTTTCAGGTACAAGAGACCTTTATTTTACATTTAATGGAAATGTAGTACTTGACAGCTGGACAGCAGCAGAAGGTGCAGTTGTTGATGTAGAGGAAGAGGATACCGTTGAAGGTATTCAGTATGACGTTCCTAATCTTAAGGATGTTGTAACGGAGGCTATGGGAGATGAGAATTTCATAGTCGGTACAGCAATATGCCTTAGCGACCTCAAGGATGAGAAGGAAATGGCTCTTGTAAAGAAACATTTCAATGCCATAACCTTCGGTAATGAATTAAAGCCGGATGCTGCATTTGGATATGCAAGCAAGTGTCCGGAAACAGAAAAGGCAACAATAAACGGCATAGAGATAACAGTACCGAAGCTTGATTTTAGCAGAGCTGATGAAATGCTTGAGTATGTATATAAGTACAATCAGAAACATCCGGAAAGTGCTATAAGGATAAGAGGACATGTATTTACATGGCATTCCCAGACACCTGAGTGGTTTTTCCATGTTGATTATGATAAGGACAAGGAACTCTGTTCTAAGGAAGAGATGACTCTTCGTCATGAGTGGTACATAAAGACAATGGCTGAGCATTACATGGGTGAAAACAGCAAATATAAGGATATGTTCTACGGCTGGGATGTAGTGAATGAGGCCATAAGTGACGGCAGAGGAACCTATAGAAATGAAAATGAGAACTCTACATGGTGGAGAGTATATGGAAGCAATGAGTTTATAATCAATGCGTTCAGATTTGCCAACAAGTATGTTCCGGCTGATGTAGAGCTTTATTACAATGATTACGGCGATTGTTCGGCATTAAAGAGTGAAGGTATTGCACAGCTTCTTAAGGATGTAAAGGCAGCAGAGGGAACAAGAATAGATGCAGTCGGAATGCAGGGACATTATCAGACAGCAGGCTCACCATCTGCACAGGAGTTCATCACAGCAGCTAAGAAGTATGCAGCCATTGTAGGAAAGGTTCAGATTACAGAACTCGATTTTGGCGTAAGTGATGCATATGACGGAACAGACAAGACAAAGCAGGAAGAATATACAAGATTAGCATATCGCTATAAGGAAATATATGATGCAGTAAAGCAGTTAAAGTCAGAAGGCATCAATATGTCCGGTATTACCGTATGGGGTGTAGTCGATAAATACTCATGGTTACAGACATCAAGCAGTGTAGGCGGCGGTGCAACTGAGACAAAGAAGCAGGTCCCATTGTTATTTGATGATGATTACCAGGTAAAGAGTGCTTACTGGGCATTTGTGGATCCTACTAAGCTTGCACCTACGATTCAGGAAGTGACATTTACACAGCAGATTGATGACAAGTTTACAGCAGGAACAGAGCTTACTATAAGCAAGGCGGATACATCAGCGGCAATTGTCCCTGTATGGAATGAGAATTCAATTAAGTTCCTGGCAAATGTAAAAGACAGTACAGTCGATGATACAGATGCGGTTACAGCCTACGTTAAGCTTGGAAATAACGTAAAGAAAGTAACTGTAAACAGAGAAGATGCAACGGCAACCAAAGATGGATATATTGCTACAGTAGAGGTAAATGATATTACACTTAAGGCCTTTGACGCATTGACGTTTGATGTGGTGATAACAGATGGAACAATGAAGGCTGCATTTAATGACTATACATTAAGCCATGATGAGAAGAGCGATTACTTTGCAAAAGCACAGTTAAAGCCATTTGCCCAGATTGATAAGGGAACTATCAGCATAGGAAAAGACAACAGTGCAATATGGGGCAAGGTAGATAGTATACCTCTCACAGTTAGACTTGGTGCAAAGGCTGATGCCACTGCTAAGCTTCTTTGGGATAACGAGAATCTCTATGTACAGGTAACTGTTAAGGATTCTTTACTTGATGCCACTGCCGAAGCAGCTCATGAGAAGGATTCACTTGAAATATTTGTTGATGAGAATAATCAGAAGACAAAATCGTACCAGGAAGATGATAAACAGTATAGAATAAATTATCTAAATGAGCATTCATTTAACGGATCTAATTGTGCAGAGGAAAATATTGTAAGCAAAGTGACCCTTACAGAGGATGGATATGTAGTTGAGGCTGCAATAAAGTGGACTCATGAGCAGGTTAAGTCAGGAACAAAGATTGGTCTTGAGCTTCAGATTAACGATGCAGAGAACGGAAAGAGAACTGGTACATTAAGCTGGGCAGATACCACAGGCATGGGCTGGTCATCACCGGCAGTATTCGGAACAGTAGTATTGTTTGATAAGGATGCAAAGGAAGATAAGCCGGGTGAGTCAGAGACAGAGACACCGACAGAAAAACCGGGTGAGTCAGAGACAGAAGCACCGACAGAAAAGCCGGGTGAGCCGGAGACAGAGAAGCCGGGTGAGTCAGAGACAGAAGCGCCGACAGAGAAGCCGGGTGAGCCGGAGACAGAGGCACCGACGGAAAAACCGGGAGAGCCGGAGACAGAGGCACCTACACAGGATGATAAGCATGTTGGCAACAGTGTTCTTGACAGAATTAACAATGGAGATAAGATTATTATAGAGAAGGTTGAAGCTGGAAAGGGAAGCTATCTGCCAAATGATTTTGTCACAGCACTGATAGATAAAGGCTCACAGCTTATACTTGAGCTTACAGGGGCGGATGGAAAGACGCTTGTAAAATATACTTTTGACGGTACGCGGTTTAGCAAGGCACCGGACAATGATTTTAAGCTGGATGTAAAATATGATGATAAGAGTGATGTCATAAGTAAGGCTAAGGAGCAATTGAATGTTCCGGAATCATCACTCTATCTATGCAGCTTTGCACATTCAGGAGAACTGAACGGAGAACTGTATGTCACGGTATACACTCAATATGAAGAAGGAACTGAGCTTAGACTATTCTATTATAATGACAATACCGGAAGTTCAGAGGATATGGGACAGACAGTTAAGGTAGCGCAGGACGGCTCTGCCACATTCAGAGTAACACATTTCTCCTCATATATTCTTGTCAAAGCGGCAGATATAAGAAATGACATAACACCGGGAGAAACACAGCCGGCGCAGCCTGAGACTGATAATCCGGAGAATCAGTATGTAGCACCATCAACAGGTGTAAATATATCATCTGCATTATATGCTGCAGCACTTGTATGTGTAATTATTATGATATGTTCGGCAGCAGGTGTATACAATGGAAGAAGAAGGAAAGAATAATTTAGTTTATATGTAATGTATACTGTTATATTACAGACAGTCATAGACCTTGCAGCCGGAATGAATATACCTTCCGGCTGTGAGGTCTATTAAAAAATATAGTATTAAATGGATATGCTTCGGGTGTCAAAACATGCTAAT
>DNFT01000009.1 GCA_003486385.1 Eubacterium sp.
GAAGTAACGGTCATGGGATACCACGATAACCGTATTCTCAAAATTGATTAAGAACTCCTCAAGCCATGCTATAGCGTCAAGGTCAAGATGGTTGGTAGGCTCGTCTAAGAGCAGGATATCCGGATTACCGAACAGTGCCTTTGCAAGGAGAACCTTCACCTTCTCACTGCCGTTGAGCTCACTCATCTGCTTGTAATGAAGCTCTGTGTCAATTCCAAGACCGTTTAAAAGAGTGGCTGCATCGCTCTCAGCCTCCCAGCCGTTCATTGTGGCGAACTCACCTTCAAGCTCACTTGCCTTGATTCCGTCCTCCTCAGTGAAGTCCTCCTTAGCATAGATGGCTTCCTTCTCCTTCATAATCTGGTAAAGGCGCTCATTTCCCATGATAACCGTATCAAGTACATTATATGCATCGTACTTGAAGTGGTCCTGCTCTAAGAAGGATAATCTCTCACCCGGAGAAATCGTCACGTCACCCTTAGAAGGTTCAAGCTGTCCGGACAAAATCTTTAAGAATGTAGATTTTCCTGCACCATTGGCACCAATAAGACCATAGCAGTTTCCCGGTGTAAACTTGATATTTACATCCTCAAAAAGAGCCTTCTTACCGATTCGTAATGTTACATTATTAGCACTAATCATTTTTATAAATCCTTTCCAAGCCGTCTTGCCCGGCTTCACCCAAAATGGCATACTTAGGATATATTATAACGTATAATAAGGATTTTTCAAGAACTATATTTTAAATCCAGCGAAAATGTGGTATTATTTGTACAATAGTTTGTATCATAATTAGATTTTAAGATATCAAAAAGGAGATTTAGTTTTATGGAACTCACAGATTTACATGTACATTCGACCGCTTCGGACGGCACATTCACCCCTTCGGAGCTGGTCGCAGAAGCTAAGAGGATTGGTTTAAAGGCATTCGCCCTCACCGACCATGACACGGTTGCAGGCGTAAAAGAGGCAACCGCCGCCGCGGATGAAGCAGGAATTGAGCTTATTCCCGGAATAGAGATAAGCACGAAATATAACAGCACATATATTAAGGACAAGGAAGTCCACATTGTCGGCTTGTATATTGATTACACCAACGAACATTTTCTGTCTGAGATAGCCGGATACCGCGACAACCGCGATGGCAGAAATGACAAGCTTATTGAGCTGATGAATGAAGCCGGAATGTCTGTCTCTCTTGAGACGATGCGCAATATGTTTGGAGATGACACTGTACTTACAAGAGCACATTTTGCGCGCTACATGGTCAACAAGGGCTATGTATCAAGCACCAATGAGGCGTTCGACAGGTATCTCGGCGAAGGCAAGCCTTTCTATGTATCCAGACAGATGCCGGATCCTGCAAGGGCTGTTGAACTGATACACGAAGCAGGCGGTGTTGCCGTGCTCGCACACCCTATCCTCTACAAGATGTCCGACAGTGAGCTTATGAAGCTCTGCCAGTATCTCAAGCGCCACGGTCTTAACGGCATTGAGGGTATCTACTCAACCTACCGAAGCGGTGATGAGACAACCATCAGACGCATTGCCGGTGAGTGCGGACTTCTCATATCCGGCGGAAGCGATTTCCACGGTGCAAACAAGCCGGACATCAAGCTTGGAATTGGCAGAGGCAATTTAAAAATTCCTTATGAGCTGGCAGTCAACCTTAAGAAGGCGGTACGCTAACTTGGGACAGGGGTCAGACCCCGTGTCCCAGGTGCTGGGACATGGGGTCTGACCCCTGTCCCAATCATTCCTCGCTCTTCTTATTGCGGTACTCTGCCGGGCTGACCCCGATGTACTTCTTGAATTTCTTGTGGAAATAGTCCACGTTCTTGTAGCCTATGCGCTCCGCTATCTCATATACCTTAAGCTTGTTATCCATCAGAAGCTCTATGGCATGGTCAATTCGAACTTTGTCGACATAGGAGTTAAAGCTCTCTCCGACAGTCTTGTTAAATATCTTTCCAAGGTAAGCGCTGTTGTAGCCAAACAGTGAGGCAATGACCTCCAGCTTGATGTTGGTAGCATAATTGTGGTCTATATAGTGCAGGACATCGTCAAGGACACTCTCACGCGATGAGCTTCCCATGCTGCCCATAAGCATGTCAAGCTGCTTTGAGATGTACTCTATTATATCATACATGTACAGCCGCGATGATATGTACTCTATAATCTCCGAGTTCTGTGGGAATGTAAAATTGTTGTTGCTGTATATTCTGTTTATATTTTCCTTGACCTGCAAAAACAAATCAGTCAGGAACAACTTGACCTGACCAATCGGTGCATCAACATTATATAAGTATTCCTCAATGCTGAACAGAACCTCAGCGACCTTGCGCCTTGAGAATGCCTGTATGTAATCCGTTATCCTGGTACAATAATCTGTTATTCTCGTCTTATCAAGTGTCTCTAATGCCTCCCGGACATGCGGAAGCTCCTCAAAGCCAAGCGTGTGCTGTCCCTCCGTGCAGAAGAAACGCCTCTTTATAAGCGCATACGCATCCGAATACGATATATGTACATCAAAAAGCTCATTGACAGGACGTCCGTATGCTATAAAAAGGGTATCCATAGGACTTCCCTTCTGTGGCGGCGTGCTCTCATAGTGTTCGATGAACCGTTCAAACTTCTCTATTGCAAAGCTTCCCTTCAGTATTATGACATTATATTCATCATCCATGAAATGTTCAAATGACTGTCCGCCATTGTTAGTTACCTTCAAAAGTTCAGAGAACTGATAAGGCATATTAACACCTTTTTCAATATCAAAGTTCTCATATAGCACAACCTGATATACCGGAGCTTCAAGTCCAAGCTCCTTTGCCGAGAACATATCCTTATCAACCTGATTTCTCACAAGGTCATGCAGGAGTTCCTTTTTAGCCTTATTTCTATAATGCTCGTTATGCGATACATTCTCTTTTTCGGACTTTATCTGTTCCCCGATACGTACTACCGCCTCCGAAAGCTCGTCCTCATCAATAGGCTTGGTAATGTAATTCTCCACCCCAAGTCTTATCGCTGTCTGAGCAAACTTAAAATCGGAAAAACCGCTGAGAATTATAAATTTTCCGTTATACCCATGCTCTCTGGCATTCTCCACCACCTCAAGTCCTGTGAGCTTAGGCATCTTGATATCTAAAAGAACAAGACTGGGACGAAGCTCATATATCTGCTTTAAAGCCTCCTCACCATTGGCTGCCTCTCCACAGACCTTGAAGCCTAACTCTTCCCAGTCTATTATACATTTAATACCTTCCCTAATATTCTTTTCATCATCTGCAATAAGAACTGTTTCCATGTCTTCCCCCAGTAAGATTTTGTAAAAATATTATAAAATATACCGATGATAATGTCAAGGAAACAGCACTTATCACAATATCAGGAAACAGCACATATCACCATATCCGGCACTATCTGCCATAAATACCTGTCTATATTCATCGCAGAAAAATGCCGGATATACTCAGTTTTCACAACAGCCTCTTTTTCGCTGTTTTATCTTACTATGTTTTATTTTACTATTGTTTTATTTCACTGTTATGTTACTGTCATTTTAAATTTATGATATTTTACTCTTCTGTCGTTTTATCTTTCTTAGGCTTAAGCAATATAACCACCACAATGCCCGCCACAAGCACAACTCCGACAATTATTGCCACCGCTGCCCCTGTGCTCAAGGTTGCCCCCGAGGAAGCTGCAGACGTCTGCTGTCCCGGCTCAGATGTATTATCCGCCTCTAAACTTGTCTGTGTCTCCTCAGGTGTTGTGCTCTCAGTCTCACTTTGCGGCTCTGTCGGCTGTTCATCGGTCTCATGGCTTATATCCACCTCAGGAGCAGGAATAATATCGCCGACCGAAGCAGCCTCCGACTCAGCCGGTGTAATACCTGACACGCCAAGAAGAATCTCCGCTGTCGCCATGCCTTCAGCATACGCTGTAATCTTGGTACCGCCTATTTTAAATGCATTCGCAAGCACCTGTGCCTTTCCGTTCTCAACTGCTGCAAGCGGCTGTGATATTGCGGCAACAGACTCATCCTCGGACGCAAAATATATCTTTTCCGTCGCGTTCTCAGGAGTAACCTTGGCAATTATAGAGTATGTGCCATCCGCATTGTCTACCACCTCAAGCTCCATGCTCTCGATTGCGACATCCTCTGCAGCATTCTCTTCACCTGCACCCTCGAATTCCATTCCGGATAAAGTGAAGGTTATCTCAATAGTCTTAGGATTCTCAATATCCTTGAAATCAGCTACATGCTTCTTTACGACAACCTCTTCAACCATGGAACCATCCCATGAGTTGATTGGGTCATTGGTATCGAATATCCCCGAGGACTTGAGTGCACTCTTAGGCTCCGTCTGTGTGATGGTAAGCTCTGTTCCGTCCACAACAATCTTATCATACATTATATTACATGCCGAAAGCTTGGACTTCTTAGCCTCTCCAAGTGTAACATCATGGTCTTTGATATAGATTGCCGTCATATGGCTTAAGCTGTCAATGCCGGCCTTTGCCGCATCATCGGATAAATCCTCGTCACAGTTGAAGGTAAGCGTGTATGTTCCGTCACCATTTACTGTTATCGGCCTGCCGTATTCATTTGAAAAATATGAGTTGTCATTATCGTTATAATATACATTTACCGCAAGCGATATCTCATTGGCACCCGCCTTGTGTCCGACAACCACACGCGTAACAGCACTCTTTCCTGTCGAGGAGGTTGTTGTCACATAGGCAACTCCGTCTGTCTTTGCAAGCACCTTGCCTGTCCGCGATACGGTTACTACGTCCTCATTTGAGGAACGGTAGGTAAAATACTCTTTTGCGTCATTTGTCTGTGCACCGATATATGTATACGAATCGGCATTGAGCTCAAGCTGCTCAGGAACGGAGAGCTCAATATCCTCCGCGCCCTTTCCGGCAATGACAGTTACGGTCATACTCTTGCTTACGCCATCCTTCTGACTGTACGCGGTGATCGTTGTTGTTCCTATTCCGCGCGCGCGGATACGTCCATCATATACCGTGGCAACCGAAGGATCATCTGTTTTCCAGAGTACAATATCGTTCGTATCCTCAGGTAAAACATCCTTTACTGAGGTCTCGTAAAGTGCCCCGACCTCGATGCACAGCTCATCCTTCTCCATCTGGAAATCAGTGATAGGAACTATCTGTGTCCCCTTCGATAAGTCTGAGCAGTCGGCAGGTCCTTCAAGATATTTTCCTCTGAGTATAGCTGCAATCAGATCCGGATATACAGGCTCACATTTTTCCCTGTCGATAAGGGTGAAATTATAGTCCGTAGGCTCCTTTGTAAGATCATACTCTCCGTTATCCCAATAGCATGCCACAATCATGCCTGTGCTGCATATTCTGTTGACAACCTCATAATGGTATGCCCGGTCCGCCTCATTTCTCTTATCAACCGCACCATACTCACCCACTATTACAGGAACTCCCTGTGATGTGAACTTCTCAAGCTGTGCAAATTCTGCAACAAGCTCATCGGTCATATCCTTCGTCCACTCTGTGTAGGTTGTGTTCTCAGCAAGTCCGAACAGCCAGTTATAATAGTGAACAGACAGGAACAGCCTGTTCTCGACAGTATCCTCAGGAAGTCTGAAATCATACTGCGTTGTATTGGTTATGTTCGTGTATCTTCCCGGAACAGACAGCCACCTGTATGCATTATTTGAGCCTGTTCCTCTTACAGTGTCAACGAACACCTGATTAAGCTCCATTACCCTGTCCATATCGAACTGAATGTTGTTTCCCGGACCTGTCACCTCATTCATCGACTCGAATATAAGGTGTTCATCATAGTCCTTGAACCTCTTTGCAATCTGCTTCCAGACCGCCTTGTATTTTTCCTTGACGGAATCGAAGTCATCCGAAGCAATCCGAAGCCAGCCTGTCTGCTCTGCTCCATCATGATGGATGTTGACAATCACATACATATCCTGCTCAATGCAGTAATCTACGATGTCCTGAACACGGCTTATCCATTTGTCATTGACTGCATAGCCGTTCTCGTCATCAATCATTGTTCCCCATGTAACAGGAATCCTCACAGTATTAAAGCCGTTATCATGTACGGTCTTTATGACCTGCTTTGTTGTCTCAACATGCTGCCAGAGCGTCTCATTAGGAGTAAACCCGGTATGTCCGTCCATGGTATTTCCAAGATTCCATCCGGCTCCCATCTCCTCAACCATCTCCTGTGCCGTAAGCACACGGAAAGGCTGCTGTGTGGCTGCCGCGACAAGCCCCTTATCATCCGAAGCATATACACCCACCGGAAGCTGTGCCATAACCGTTCCTGCCATCATTACCGCCGCTGTGGCAACCGCACACACACGTCCAAATAATTTTCTCATTATCCTTCCTTCTCCTTTCGTTCAATATCCTTAAAAATATATAACGCACCTGCACTTATCGTGTAAATAATGCAGGCCGGCCCTATAAGTATCATAAAATACATTGTAGTTGTATTCCAGAACATGACCACAACCTCAAGAGCAACAATAGCCGTCATCACAATTGAGCGTCCAAAGTACCTTGTATAAATCTCAAAGGAATTTTTCATGGTATTTATAAAAGAATTTTCATATCTCGCAAGCAGCGCATAGGAATACATAAAACCGCTTATTCCAATGGCTATCGCCAATATTCCCATCACAAGGCAGATGAATGGATTGCCTTCAAGCTTTTCAAAAAGCTCAAAATCAAGATATACCGCATAAGCTATCAGCAGATTTAATAGTCCAAGTGGAATACCCTTCTTCCAGTTTTCCTTAAACGCAGCCCAGAAAGCTTGGAATATATACCCTTCACTTCCATCAGCCATCTTAAGCCCCACAGCGAATGCTGCCGTGGTCGAAGCCCCGATTGTTACAATGGGCAATGAAAATAATAACCAGAAAAAATTCAGCTTCACAACTACCCAGAATGTTGATATGAACTTATAGAGCGGGCTGTCAACGCTGAAAAACTTCATCTAAAGCCTCCTTTCCAAGTAACCAACGTCACTGTTTCATGTTTCATAATTGAAAAAGCTGCCGCACCTAAGTGCTACCTTAGTGCAACAGCCTTTTCATTTTAGATATGCATTACTAGCAAGTTCAAATTCAGGAAGCCTTACTTGGCATCCTTAGCACGAACCTCTTCCTCAAGCTGATGACGGATTGCTGCTTCGTTCTCATTCCAGGCAATGCACTCCTCATATCCATACTCATAAGCATCAGAAATCATCTTAGATACGATTGACTCGTACTCTGCATCTGTGGAAGCATATATGGCATTCCAGCTTCCCTTTACGATACAGTCTGTAACCTGATTCCATGTAACCTCAAGCTCATCTGTTCTTACACCATCTGTGTAGGTTGTTGCCGGAGCTACCTTGTATGCGTGGTGGTTAAGGTAATCCTGAACCGAGACAGCACTTGTCTTGTCTCTCCAATCCTGCTCAATGCTGCATGAAGCCTCAGCGAGATTGCTCTTCCAGTTCTGCCAGTTGTAGGTCTCACCGTTAGAATCCGGGTTCTTTGCATCAAGTGACCATGTGATATTGTTAATCTGCTGACGTCCATCACCGAATGTACCTAAATCATCAGGCATTACTGTGTTTACATCTCTGATTGCACTTGCGCCAAGTGTTGTGAAGTTAGTGTTCTTCTCATCATCGTAGTACCATGTAACTCCCTCAGGACCATACTCCGATACCATTCTTCCCTCAGGTGTGCACAGCCAATTGATAATCTCCAGACAAAGCTCAGGATACTCTGTTTTAGAACCAATAGACCATATTCTGTTGCCGCCGGCTGTATCCATTCCATATACAATAGGAGTTGCATCCTCAGGCTTCATTGTGAGCATCATCTTGTCATCCTTAATGTGCTCCTCTGTGTTGTATGCAAGTGAACCTGCATAGTTGAAGATTGAGAAGAATACACCACCGTTTAATACCTTATCAATCATCTCATTGTATGTCTGAGTCATTGAATCCGGGTCGAGAAGTCCTCTCTGATAAAGTGTGTTAAAGAACTTCAGCATCTCAAGATATGGGCCATTCTCCTCAAGTGCACCATGGAACTCACCTGTATCACTGTCGTACAGGCCAAGATGAAGCTCATCATAGCCATACCATGCTGTCGCCATAGACTTAACATACATTACCATGTTGCCATCCCAATCCGGCCAGAGTGACACACCATAGGTCTTGTTACCCTTGTCATCTGTAGGACAGAGAGCCTGCATTGACGTAAGTAAATCCGCAAGGTCATCAAGTGACTTAACCTCAGGGTAATCAAGTGCCTTGTAAAGATCCCATCTTAAATCCCATGTATAGAAGAAATCCTGATGATCCTCACTGCTTGTAGCTATTCCATGGCCAATACCATGTACAAGTCCGTCTGAGTTAATCTGCTTGTTCTTCTCAAGTGCAGCCTGCATATTCTCTGCTATGTATGGTGCACAATCGTTTAACATATTGTCCTCATTCCAGTCAAGAAGTGCACCTGCCTCAACAGCAGCCTTATACTGCTTGCCTGCACTTCCGAATACAACAATGTCACCTAAGTTTCCGGACTCCATTCTTGTATCGAAGGTTCCGTCCGAATCAGGGATGATGTTAAGCTTGACATTGAAACGGTCTAACATCTCCTTGGCAAACCACCCTACCTGTTCACCATTGTAGTTAGCTAACTGGCTGAATACAGTAAGTGTTATAGGGTTCCCTTTCTTATCGGTACCGGCTCCGTTGCTCTTTGAGCACGCGCTCATCGACAGCACCATTGCAGCCGATAATGTTACGGCTGTAAGCTTTTTTAATAATTTGGATTTTCTCACGTATTTGTCCTCCTTTTTTTATTGACCTGCTTTTGTATTTTATCTATTTTCATACACTAAAGCAATCCTTTGTTAATAATTAACGCCTTAACCCTTAACCGCACCTAACATAATACCTTTTTCAAAGTATCTCTGAAGGAACGGATATACCAGAAGAATAGGTATGATTGTTACCATTGATACCGTATACTTGATTACCTTCATGTTCATCTGCTGCTGCATTGCCGCTGTTGCCGCTGTTGTGTTATTCATAATACTGTCAAGGTTACTTGAGGAGTTGAGGTATACATACAATCTGTGCTGCAGCGTATAGAGCTTAGGACTGTTCTGCATGTAGATAAGTGAATCGGTAAACGAATTCCAGTGACCTACAGCACCGAAGATTGTGATTGTGGCAAGTATCGGCTTACACAGCGGAAATACAATCCTTCTGAATACGGTCATAAATCCCGCACCATCAATATATGCGCTCTCCTCAAGCTCCGCCGGAATTGATTCAATGTATGTCTTGACAAGAATTATGTTATACGGTGCCACAATTCCCGGAAGAATATATACAAGGTAGTTATCCGTAAGTCCCAGCATGAGGAAGTTCAGATATACAGGAATGATACCTGCATTAAAGTACATTGTAATAACGAGGAATCTGTACCATAGCTTTCTGTGCCACATCTCCTGCTTAGTAACAAGGTATCCTGCAAGAGCTGAGGCAAGCACCATGAGGAATGTTCCTATAAGTGTTCTTGAAACCGATACAAGAAATGCATTTCCAAGGTCATTAACCTGAAGCATCGCAGCATAGTTGTGGAAATTGATTCCTACCGGATAAAAGTTAATTTTTCCCGCACGTACCAGATCATTTGATGAAATCGTATTGATGAACAGGTAGTAGAATGGGAAAAAGCATGACAATGTAAACAATCCGAAAAACAGGTAGTTTAATATATTGAATACAATGTCTGATGGTTTTAATTTGTACTGCTTTTTATGTTTTTTGTAATAGGCCTTCTCGGCTCTCTCATCAAGCCTTTCCTGCTTTGTCTTAGCCATGTTCCCACCTCCTATACAATACTCTCGCCACGGATAGCTTTTGAAATTCCGTTAGCTACAAAGAGCAAGATTACACTGACAATAGTCTTAACCATACCTACAACAGTTGAGAGAGGTATGAGTCCTCCGCTGATACCCAGCTTATATACATAGAGATCAAGTACTTCTATAGTTCCTGAGTTGTTAGCTGTCTCGAATACAAGGTACTGATCCATACCATTGCTGAGGATTCCGGCAACAGCCATAAGAAGGAGTACACAGTATGTAGGAAGAAGTCCCGGAAGTGTTATGTACCACATCTTCTGGAATCGTCCGGCTCCATCGACCGTAGCTGCCTCATAGAGCTGTACATCTATACCGGAGATAGCTGCTATGTAAATGATTGCGCTCCAGCCTGTTCCCTTCCACATGCCCCACGCAAGCATCTTGAACCATGTTCCGTTATCACCCATCAGATAGTTTGTTGCGTGATTAGAACCTGTAATCATCGTGAGGAATCCGTTTAAGAAACCATCTGTTGAGAAGATTGCATAAGCTATAGCGTATACTAAAACCCAGCTTATGAAGTTAGGAATGGTTGTAAATGTCTGTACAAACTTTCTGAACCATGTACACTTAATCTCCGAAATAAATATCGCGAATACCATCGGAACCCAGCTTGTTGCAATTCCAAGTCCACTCATTACCAGAGTGTTACGAAGAACTCTCACGATATCTCTTCTCGTTGCGGCATTGTTAAAAAGATACTTAAACCATTTAAAACCTACAAAATTATCTGCTGAAAGAGTTCCACCTGCAGAATAATCGAAGAATGCGTATCTCCATCCAAACAGTGGCAGATAACAGAATATGAATGCCAGCATTGCGAATGGAAGAAACATGAGAAACAATCTGTACTTCGTCTGCATCTCCATCTTATCTGTTCTGGCTGCTCTTGGCAGTACAATAAGATTTAAAACTGCCATTGCGAGCTGTATCACTACAATACCCAGAAATAAAAACCATCCTGCTGCGAATGCAGGGACAACCTTCTCTGGTCTGCTGCATACAGCCATCTCATTATAACCTAATAAAAGAAATATAAGTCCTGCGCCTTCAAAGGCTGAGCCAGCCAGTGAAATGATATTGCTCAGGTTCTTCATTTTAAGATTTCCAAGTGATACACAGGAGCCTCCGGCACATACTGCAATGCCTATGCATATAAGCATGCTTCCCACAAAAATAAATGTGTAAGCGCTCTGTGATACCCAGCCCTGACGAATAGCTCGTCCGGCTCCGCTAATAAGACTGTCGTATGACACGCCTGCCGTAAATACCGAAAGATTCTTACTTATCAGTGCTGAAAAACGTCCCGGATTGACTGCCGGAAGAAACATCATAAACACGGACAGAAGTGACACTAAGCGTGACACGTAATAGAACTTATTAGCTGTTTTCTCTCTTTTGCTAATTGCTTCGTTCATCTTGATACCTCCTTGCTTTATGATTACATTATATATTTTTAATCATTTTTTTAATACAGTCATTATAAGTTCAAAATTACATTCATTTTTTGCAGTGTAATTTTAAGCTCATAAATCATCTGATTCCACAGCAAAAAGCCAGTAATATTCTCAATGTTTCCCGCTTGCAGCACATATGCTTCCAGCATATATGCTGGAAGCATATATAAAATTGATTCAGTGCTTCCTGAGCCAAAAAAACTGCCGCCCGGAAATTACTTGCCGGACGGCAGTTAAATGTGTCTGGTATTATCAGGAAAAATCCGTAAAATTATCCTTACTTTTTCTTCTTAACTGCTACAACAACGATTGCTGCAACAACAACTACTGCTGCAACGATAGCAATAATAACACCTACTGATACACCGCCATTGGATGCCTCAGCATTTGCATTAGCTGCTGTAGTTTCAGGAGCTTCACTCTTAGTCTCTGTGGACTGTGAAGTTGCTTCTGTTGCTGCTGTGTCACCACTTGCTGCTGCATCAGGGTTATCGTAAGCTAAACCTGATACTGTGAATGTAACCTCAATGTCCATACCTGCTGATAATGTGTATGCGAACTCATTATCTGCCTTAAAGCCGTCATTGTATGTATTGATAAGAAGAGCCTTGATGTAATCCTTGGTATCAGGATCCTGGAAGGCGGTATCGAAATCATATACACTCTTGCCACCCATCTTAACCTTGATATCTGTAAGCTCTACGCCCTTATCAAGAGGAATATCTGTTGAAAGGAATAAGAGGTTAAGTGTCTCTGCATCATCTGCAAAATCAACACCCGTGAGAGATACCGTGTATGTACCGTTTCCCTTGATAACGGCATCACTGATTGTACCTGTTCTTACAACTTCATCATTGCCGTTCCAGCCTGTAATCTGGTCAAACTCAGGAGTTCCAAGACCATAGCTGTCATTCCATGCGTTACGGAATGAGTAAGCTGCTGTCTGGACACCGATGTATACGTTGAACTCGCCGTTAGCGTCGAATTCACCATTGCCCGCTGCTGCCTCGCCTGCCTCAGCATTCTTGCCAAAATCAGAAACTGTAAATGTAACCTCTACAGACTGAACACCTGCAAGGTCATCCGTTGACAAAAGTCGTGCTGTCGCATCTGCAAGATTGCCGTCTGCGATACGCTGGTCAAGGTGATTGTCATCACCTGCTGTTGCTGTCGCATCAGGGTCATTGTATTCATTGTAGATGTTAACTCTCGTATCTACACCGGCACCGTCTGCAGAGCATGTGTAGCTTGGTCCCTGAAGTGCAATCTCCTTACCGTTAATCTTGATGCTATCGATTGTGAGCACACATGCCGTACCCATAAGTGCCTCACCGTTTGGAACCTCAAGTGCATTATAAGCTCCGAGATCCTGTGCCTCTGCGGCTGTCATGGATACTGTGTAGGTTCCGTCACCTGTGATTGTGGCATCCACATACTCTGCCTCATATTCGCCCCAGCTCTCGTTGTTGATGGTAAGATGTGCCACCGCCTCTGTAGCTCCATCCGTTTTTTCTGCCTGCTCGGCAGCACCGCCTGCTGTACCGAAGCCTGATACCGTGAAATTAACTACCATAGATGTAACACCTGCAATCTGCTCCGATGTGAGGATGCGTGCTGTTGCATCTGCAACATTTCCCTCTGCTACACGGCAGTCAGCGTGCTTGTCATCACCTGCTGTTGCTGTCGCATCAGGGTCATTGTATTCATTGTAGATGTTAACTCTCGTATTGACACCTTCGCCGTCTGCCGAACATGTGTAGCTTGAACCCTGAAGTTCTGCAGCCTCACCGTTGATTTCGATTGAATCAACCGTAAGAACAGCACCTGTTCCGAGAACGCTCTCACCATTTACAACCTCAAGTGCGTTAAAAGCTCCAAGGTCAACAGCTTCTGCGGCTGTCATGGACACTGTGTAGGAGCCGTCTCCCGTAATCTCCGCATTGCCCCACTCCGCATCAAAGTCAGCCCAGTCCGCTGTGTTAAGGTTCAGATATGCTGTACCGTCAGGAAGTGACGATGTGTCCTGACCTGCAAGTACCGGAACCGCATTGGAAAGGACAAGTGTTCCGGCAAGAATGCTTGCCAATACTTTTTTGAACTTTCTCATAGATAAAACCTCCTTAAAATATTTGCTAAAGGGTATGCGTAACCCACCCTCAGCGTTTAACCTTATTCTATTCCAAGGATAAAAATAAAAAAACATTGTATTTTTTACATTTTTTACACTCTAATTTTTACTTTTATTAGGCAAAATGACAGTAACCATCGTTCCCTCTCCCTCCACGCTGTCAATATTCACTCCATACCCATTGCCATAGCACAGCTTGATTCTCTGGTCAATATTTGACATGCCTATACTTGAATGTTTGGATATGCTGTCCTCCTTAAGACTGTTTCTGACTTCTTCAAGCTGTTTTTTTGTCATTCCGTTGCCGTTGTCCGACACTTCTATAATAAGACAGCCGTCGCCTGAATCCGTATTGCCCTGTACTGCCGTCCCTTCCGTTCCGTTTATTTTTTCATATATGTGTATCTTGATATATCCTGTCCCATCTACACCCTCGAGTCCATGAACAACTGCATTCTCAACAATAGGCTGTAAAAGCAGCGGAAGAAGCATATACTCCTGTGTGTCAATCCCATCATCCACAGCGAGAGTATAATTGACCCTGTCATCAAATCTTATCTTCTGGATTTTAATGTATGTATCTATATGTTCAAGCTCATTTGCAAGCGTTGTATATGTGGTTCCTATATTGACAAGCACATACCGTAAAAGCTTTCCAAGAAGCTTTATCCCGGTTGCGACCTCCCTGTCCCCTGCCGTAAACGCCTTCATTCTGAGCGTCTCAAGGGTATTATACAGAAAATGCGGATTTATCTGGCTGGCAAGCATCTTAAATTCCATCTCCTGCTGTTCATTCTGCAGCTGCTTCTCATTTAACATCGCCTCATACATGGCGACCTTCTGCTGCTCTATGGTGTCAACCATCACAAGCAGATCCCCATAGGCCTGCTGTAATTCATAGCTTCCGGAAAAGCTTTTGAGAATATTGTAGTCCTCATTGCTCGCCTTGTGCATCTCGTCTCTGAGCGTATTAACCTGGCTTACGAAATTATGCGAGAACTGTATCATGAACACCGCAGGAACCACAAGCGCAACAATAACTATCAGCAAGGATATATACAGGGTCTTCATAATACTCCATATTGCCTTTTTGTCAATTGTTGTCACGTACAGATTCGTGTCCGACACCTTTAAGGACTGTGAACCTATCTCAACAAGACTGTCCACACCTTCAAAATCATCCATAAATTTTTCTGAATAGTATTTTTCCGTCCGATTCACCTCAAAAGGCAGCTTTTTTCCATAGTAGCTTCTCTTGTTACTATAAAATATTTCGCTATCAGCAAAGGTTATCAGGGTTATATATTCACTGTCTCCAAGCCTGCTTTCAAGATAATTCTCACTCACCTTTATCACCATGATTGCCTCGCAGCTGCTTCCAAGGACTGTTATCTTTCTTACAAGCGAATAGCTGTACTCGACATTCTTATAGCTGTTCGGTTCCACTATAAGCTGATAAAACGGGCTGTACTGTGAAACAGCCTTCTGATACCAGTCCTTAGCCTTTATCTCATCCGTTACTGTCTTAAAATATTTAAAGTCCGACGCATACGGTGTTGTGGTATATATCGTTATGCTGCCTATCTGGCTATAATTCTGCACAAATGAATCTATAAGCGTATATGCCCTCGCGGCATCCCGGAATTCAATCTCACTTCCATATTTGCCGCCAAGCACTTCTACCGTCCTGCTGTCATAGGCAATACTGTCGGATATATTGTATATCTGGTCGCTGACCTCCTTCATTATCTTTTTAGATGAGTTATTGCTGCCATGTAAAAGATCCCTGTGATGATTTAACAGCATATTATATGTATTAAGTATAAGAAAAACACCAAGTGCAAGCACCGGTATCACCACCGCACACACATACACGATATTAAACTGTTTTCCTATCTTCATTTTGTTAAAAGAAATCATGCCAAACCTCGTTCTGTATTTTGATTATTCTAATATATCACATTCCCTCTACAGTCCACAACATACAAAAAATGATGTAAACAGCTAAAAAAAATATGGTAGTTATTTTTTCATGGCTACTATATAATCATTCTGTAGGATTTTTCCTAACAGTTAATTACGCAGCTATATAATTTTAATTAAGGATCAGGAGGTATAAAATGAAATTCTCTAATGGTTGCTGGCTTGAGAAGGAAGGCTGTTCCTGCTTCTCACCTCAGGAAGTATATTTTACCAGGATTGAAAAGAACAAGGTCACACTGTGTGCACCTACAATAAGAATAATCACAAGAGGCGATACCCTCGGAAGCATCAACCTTACGGTTGTAATCACCTCACCTGCTAAGGGTGTCATAAGAGTACAGACCTGTCATCATGCAGGAATGTCGGCAAAGAGCCCTGCATTTGAGCTGAATACAAGCGAAGACAACATGAGCGTGACCGAGACGGATGAGCTCATCACAATAGCAAGCGGTGATCTGTCCCTTGAGATTACCAAGCTTCCTTGGAGCATTACATATAAGCACAAGGGAAGAGTTCTCTCTAAGAGCGGAAGAAAAGACCTCGCACTGATGAAAACCGACTGGAAGGGTTATGCTTATGACAAGGGTGACTACACAGATACATACATCAGACAGCAGCTTTCAATGGGCGTAGGTGAACTTTTATACGGTTTTGGCGAGCGCTTCACTCCTTTTGTGAAGAACGGTCAGTCAATCGACATCTACAATCAGGACGGCGGAACAAGCACCGAGCAGTCCTACAAAAACATACCGTTTTACGTTTCCAACAAGGGCTACGGTGTGTTCGTAAATCACCCTGAGAAGGTATCCTTTGAGGTTGGCACAGAGATGGTTACGAAGGCAGAGTTCTCTGTTGAGGGAAGCTATCTCGACTACTTCTTTATCGACGGACCATCCATGAAGGATGTACTTGTAAAGTACACAGACCTCACCGGCAAGCCTTCACTTCCGGCACCTTGGACCTTCGGACTGTGGCTTTCCACATCGTTTACAACCAACTACGACGAAAAGACTGTAATGAGTTTCATCGACGGCATGCTTGACCGCGGTATTCCTCTCAGGGTTTTCCACTTCGACTGCTTCTGGATGAAGGAATTCCACTGGTCCGACTTTGTATGGGATGAGCGTGTATTCCCGGATCCTGAGGGAATGTTAAAAAGAATAAAAGCTAAGGGACTTAACATCTGTGTATGGATCAACTCCTATATCGGACAGGAATCCGTGCTCTTTGCTGAAGGTGTTGAGAAGGGCTATTTTGTAAAGAGAACCAACGGCGATGTATGGCAGTGGGATATGTGGCAGCCGGGAATGGCACTTGTCGACTTCACAAATCCTGAGGCGTGCAGATGGTTCCAGAGTAAGCTCGAGGTGCTTCTCGACATGGGCGTCGACTGCTTCAAGACCGATTTCGGTGAGAGAATCCCTACCGAGGATATCATGTACTTCGACGGCTCAGACCCTAAGAAGATGCATAACTACTATACATACCTCTACAACAAGTGCGTATATGAGCTTCTTGAGAGAAAGCGCGGCAAGGGTGAAGCTGTTCTTTTTGCCCGCTCCGCTACCGCAGGCGGACAGAAGTTCCCTGTTCATTGGGGCGGTGACTGCTGGTCCGACTACGAGTCCATGGAGGAGAGCCTTCGCGGCGGTCTTTCACTGTGCATGTCCGGCTTCGGCTTCTGGAGCCATGATATAGGCGGTTTTGAAAGCACCTCCACACCTGACGTATACAAAAGATGGGCAGCCTTCGGTCTGTTAAGCTCCCACTCACGTCTGCACGGAAGCTCCTCCTACCGCGTACCTTGGGCATACGATGAGGAGGCTGTCGATGTAGTCCGCACCTTCACATTGTTAAAGGCTTCACTTATGCCTTACCTCTACCGCAACGCAATCTATGCTTCACAGACCGGTATTCCTATGATGAGAAGCATGGTACTTGAATTTACGGCTGACCGCAACTGTTCATATCTCGACAAGCAGTACATGATGGGCGACAGTCTCCTCGTTGCACCGGTTTTCAACGACGAGAGCATTGCAGAGTACTATCTGCCTGCCGGCACATGGACTAACTACTTCACCGGAAAGAAATACACAGGCGGCTGCTGGTATTCAGATAAATGCAGCTACCTTGAGATTCCTCTTTTCGTCAAGGAGAACACCATCGTGGCAGTCAATACTGACGCTGACCGTCCTGACTATGACTATGCTGACAATGTAACCTTCCGCGTATATGAGCCATCGGACTGCACAACAACAGTCTATGACATGAAGGCAAACGCCGACACCACAATAAGTGTCAGAAAGTCCGGCAACGAACTCACAATAACCATCACCGGAACAAAGAAGTGCAATGTCGAATTAGTCAACCTGGCAACAGAGACCGACCTCACAGGACTTACCGCCGGAACATATACTGTTACGGTTAAATAATTACAGTTATACAGTTAAATAAATAGATTCATTTTAGCAGGCGATATCTTCCGGTATCTGCCCAGCAAATGAAATAATGTGCTCAAGGGCAGAGAAAACGTCCGTATATCGTGACGTTCTCTGCCCTTACTTGTTGAAAAAATAGTTTTAGGCAGAGAAAAATAATATTTTTTCTATAAAACAGCCATTTTTCTCAGTCCAAAGTATAAATTATCAGATGTTTGGGCAGACACAATAACCCGGTCAAATAAAAAATTCTGCCCTTGGGGCAGGAATTTCCTGTCAAGGGCAGAAATTACACTCCCGCTATTCATTCAAGCTTTCCAGCATATTTTCTATATACTCCTCCACCTCCTCAAGCGTTGTGGCATTGGATATGCTCTTATAGACATCCCTGTCAAACACAAGCCCTGCATTTGTCTCAAGAAATACATACCGCTCACCATCCGCAAAGCCGTAGCCTGCCAGCTCCCTCTTGTCTAACTCTGCTCCGTTTTCCATCCACCGAGAGCTCGTATCATCATACTCAATAGGCATGAATATTCCTGTCATACCAGCTTTCAAGTCTGTGATGATATCGCTTCCTGTCACCCTGACGATTGGCGTTATGGCACACGGAAGCAGCACCTAAACCGTCTCAACATGTTTTGACATCCGAACCCTAAGTTATAAAAAATAGGAGAAGATTCTCATAAATCTTCTCCTGTTAGATTCCCACAGCCTATTTTCTGCTCCACACATAGCAGAACGCCTGTGTTCTGGCTGCGAACTTGTATTTCTTTAAAAGCTCCCTGACCTCAGCCTTGGTGTACCATCCCGGCGTAATCTCCTCAAAGGTGGAGGTGCTCTCCTTGAACTCTCCTCTTGCCTTTCCTACTATGCACACATTAGTCTCATTTGAAAAGCCCACCGCACTGTAGCTTGTCCCAATCATATCGTCAACTCTGTAAAGCTCCAGTCCTGTCTCCTCAAGCAGTTCCCTGCATGCGCTCTGCTGCGGCTCCTCACCCGGGTCGATAAGTCCGGCAGGGAAATTGTATACCCAGTCACCGACAGCCATGCGGAATTCCTTGTTGAGCACAATCCTCTCGTCAGCCTCATCTGTGGCGATGATAACCACCGCATCAGCCACCTTGCCGTGCAGCTTGTCATAATCAGTTATATCGTCACTACGGCTTATCATCTCATATATCTTCTGCTTGCCGTCAACCGTCTCATATTCCACATCATAGCGTGTTATAAATCTGCCTTCCTCGCGCTTTGTTATACCTTTAAATTCCATTTTTATACCCCTGCATACTGCAAGCATTGCTTGCAGTACTGCCACCAATAAGTAGTTTGAAAGTTTTTCTTTCAAACTTATGCTCTTGTATACTGCAAGGCAGTACTGCCAACAATAAATAGTTTGAAAATTTTATTTTCAAACTTAGCCTCTATTATCATATTTGATTCTGAAATTACAAAACACAGCTGTGAAGCTAATCAATCGTATAAATTCCAGATTTTCGCAATTATAAAATTATATATTTTGTATCTATAAATTGCATTAGGGTAATTTATAAATTAATCATCACCGTCTGTCTTATATCCTCAACGCTCATTCCAAGACTTATGATATATTCGCCATGTTCGTACGTAAAAGCAGACTTGCTCTCGTCATAGTATGAGAAAGCCTTCTTGTCAAGCTCAAAGCGCACATGCTTTTTCTCACCCGGAGCAAGCTTTACCTTTTCAAAGCCCTTAAGCTCCATAACAGGTCTTTCAACACTTCCCTTCGGAGGTGTGACATAGAGCTGGACAGTCTCCATTCCTGTCATTTTTCCTGTGTTTGCAAGCTCAGCACTTACTACGATTCTGTCATTTTTGTCCCACTTGTCCTTGTGGCTGTCGTGCACAGCCTTCTCACCCTCCACCTTTACATGCTTAAGTGAGAAATCCGTATACGAAAGACCATGTCCAAAGCAGAAATTCGTGTCAACCTTGTTGCTCACATAGTAACGGTAGCCGACAAAGACGCCATCCTTATACTCAAGCCTGTCCTCCTTGCCAAACTCACCAAGCCTGACAGAATATATATCCTCCGTGCGCTTAGGGAATGTCTCAGGAAGCTTTCCCGAAGGATTAACCTTGCCCGTAAGCACATCGGCAACCGCCATCGCACCCTCAAGTCCGGAATAATAATACCATACAACCGCCTTCGCCTTTTCAAGCCATGGCATTTCAACAGGTGCACCGCCCATAATTACCACTATCGTATCAGGGTTGGCATCAAGGACAGCCTCTATGAGCTCATCCTGATGATACGGAAGCTTCAGGGTGCTTTTATCACGGCCCTCAATATCATAATCATGGTTAAGCCCGGCAAAGATAATCGTCTGCCTGTTCTCCCTTGCGAGCTTTACAGCTCTTTGTCTATACTCATCTATCCGTGCCATAAGCGTCTCATCTGCGCTTTCTTCCTTACGGCTGCCCGCATTTTCAAGAGAAGTCTCCTGCCAGCTCTCATCCTGTGCGTCATCCTTGTCCGGCAGTACATAACCCGGCTCATACACAAAGCGCGTGTCACCACCGCCCGCATTCATAAGTGCCCTCAAAGGTGTGACCTCATAGATAGCCTTAATCTCAGCACTGCCTCCGCCATTAGAATGGATTGCAGTCGCATTACGGCCAATCACTGCGACCTGTGAATCAAGTTTTAACGGAAGAAGCGTCTTATCATTCTTGAGAAGAATAACCGATTCCTCTGCTGTCTTTCTCGCAGCCTTTATATGTTCAAAGCTATGGAAACAGCCCTTCTTCCTCTCCCCTGTGCCCGGAAGCATCTTAAGCCTGTACATAAGCCTTAACAGATTTGCAACCTTCTTATCAATATGCTTTTCCTTTACTTTTCCATCCTCCACAGCTTTCTTTAGCGGATTAGCCATACAGTAATCGTCGAAATTAAAGGTTATAGACATCTCAAGGTCAAGCTCACTCTCCGCGGCCGCCACCGTGTCATGCACACCTCCCCAGTCGCTTATCACGGTTCCATCATAGCCCCATTCTTTTCTTAAAATATCCCCTAACAGATATCTGCTCTCACAGCAGTGCTGCCCGTTAAGCATATTATAGGCTCCCATTATCGAGTAGGAGTGAGCCCTATTCACCGCGGCATCAAAACCCGGCAGATACAGTTCATAGAGTGTTCTCTTATCTACAATGGTGTCAACCCACAGTCTGTTCGTCTCCTGCCCGTTTACCGCGAAATGCTTCACGCAGGCAGCTACATCCGCCTTTTGTATTCCCTTTATAAGCGGAACCGTCATCTCCGATACAAGATATGGATCCTCGCTCATATATTCAAAATTACGCCCGCACAGCGGTGTCCTCTTGATATTGATACCCGGCGCAAGAATAACATCCTTGCCTCTGCCACGCGCTTCTGTACCAAGAACCTCACCACATTCTTTTGCCCTCTTAGGGTTCCAGGTAGCTGCTATTGCACTGTTAGACGGAAGATAGGTCACAGTATCATCACTGTCATATACATTCTTCCAGTCATTATCGACAAACTCCTGACGCACTCCCATCGGACCGTCCGACATGTGAAGCTCCGGTATACCAAGGCGCGGCACACCCGCCGTCCTGAACAGACCTGCTCCATGTATCATTCCAATCTTCTCATCCAATGTCATCTGTTTTACAAGTGACATTATATATTTTTCTCTTTCTTTTACAGTCCTTTTCCTGCTGCCTTCCGCACCCGCTTTTGCCATAAGAATCCTCTTTCCGAACATATTCCGGATATGTTCATGTTATTTTTTCATTAAGTCTGTTCAACAGACCTGATACCATCTGCAAAAATGTCTTTATACCTGTCACACCTTAAAATTCCTTAATTCTGTCATTACTGTCATCGGTTGTCTTGTCAATCTTCTTAATCCGGACATAATAGCTCACATTATCGTTGACCACAACCTGAACCCTGTCGCCGACCTTGTGCCCCATGATAGCCTTGCCGATAGGTGATTCAATACTTATATAGTTATGCATGGAATCGCCTCTTATGCTTGTGACCAGCTTGTATGTCTCCGTCTCATCGTCATCCTCGAAATACACATCCACTGTGTTATTCATGCCGACCTCATCATCCTTGGATGTATCATCGACTATCGTGGCATATTTTAACATCTTCTCCAGATAACGGATACGTCCGTCATTTCTGTTTTTCTCCTTCTTAGCGGCATAGTACTCGAAATTCTCGCTTAAATCTCCCTGTGCCCTCGCCTCCTTAACGTCATTCAGGATTCTCTTTCTCTCAACAAGACGGCGGTATTCTATCTCCTCCTCAATCTTCTTAACATCGCTCGCCGTTAATCTCTCTCCCATGTTATTTATCCTCTCTTTGCTTAATTAAAACTTCCTTATACCATCTGCCTGAATCGGACAGCTCACTGTCTGCAAATCCCGACAGCTTACTACAACTGCTCGATATAAGAGCCGAAGTCTCCGCCTTATTAGAAAGGTTCCAGATGAAATAGCTTATATTGTAATCATCCATCGCCTCTATCCACTTATTTCCCTCGTCATAATTGTTGCCCCCGTTTCCTGAGGCGTCACATATTCCGAACTCAGATACAATGACCGGAAGTCCACTGTCAATCGCTTTTTTCATCCTGTCTCTTAAATAATCCCTGTGTGTATCTGCATAAAAATGAAGTGCATACATTATATTGTCATAGCCTGTTATCGGGTCTGCTGCCGCCTTGTCGACATCCTGTGACCATGTAGGTGTTCCGACTATTATAACAGCATCCGGAGCATTCTCACGTATTACCGGAATTATCTTCTCTGCATAGGACTTGACACTGCCCCAGTCCGGTCCGCTGTTAGGCTCATTGCATATCTCATAAATCACATTGCCATAATCCTTATACTTTTCCGACATCTCAGCAAAAAACTTCTCTGCCTCATCTGCGTATGTCCAAGGGTCATGGTCATTTAACACATGCCAGTCTATAATCACGTACATACCAAGCTTCGTTGCGGCCTGAACTCCCGTGTCTATAAGCTTCTTAAGCTTATCCTTGTCAGCATCACCGCCCTCGCAGTAACCGCCCTCCGCTGTGTACATGGCAAGCCTCACAGCATTAGCTCCCCAGCTCTCAAGCTCCGCAAAGGTATCCTCATTCACATACTGCGGAAACCATCCTATGCCATGTGTGCTCACACCCTGAAGCTGAAATACCGCACCATGTTCGTCTGTCAGTGTCGTTCCGTTAACGCTCAGCTTGCCATGCTGTGAATATGGTGTGCTGCCGGTTCCCGGTGTGCTGTCAGAACCTGAACTCTGCTGTTCCTGCTCACTCTGCATTGTTCCCATGTCTGATTTATCTTCCTGCACTGAGGTTTCCTGCTTCGCACTTTCCGCTTCTGTTGAAGCCTTCTGTGCCGGAGCTTCATTCTCTGCAGTTCCGGTCTGTTTCTGTGATTCAGACCGTCCGCTCTCTGTCACAGTTGATTCCACCTCGACAATTCCTTCACCATTGCTGCTTCCTTCCGTATCAGACATGCTGCCGGCTGCACCACTCTGACCAGAACCCGGTTCCTGAGTGTACGGAGCATTGTCTGCTGCCTTGGCGCAGCCCACACATAAAGCTGATACAAAAACCACACTGAGAAACAATAGACATAATCTCCTTGATTTTTTCATAATAATCTCCATTCCGCCGCCTTTGACTGGCGACATAAATAGTAGTGAAAAACGTGCTCTTTACGTTTTTCACACTACCTCCTTGCATATGCGATGACCATCTGTAAAGCAGACATTCGCAATCCGCTTTCGCTACCTGCTCATGAACGCAGTTCGCATCCCCCTTACCCACCGCTTAGTGCTCTACACACTTGAAGCGGGGGATTGCTTATTCTGCGTTCAATATACATATATGAATTATTTAATTTTACCATTGATTACATAAAATAGCAAGCAGGACAGGAGACAGACAGTGGTTCCGGACACCAAAAAAGCCCCCTGTGGCATACTCTGTGTCACAGGGGACTTCCTTTTATTTTTCATACACATATTATATCGCTTGATGTGAAAGCAGAGCCTTCAATCCGTTCCACTTTCCACAAGCTCTGCTACATAGCCTGATGTGAAAGTAGAACTTTCCATCAGATATACACTTCACAATATGTAACTACATCGCCTGATGTGAAAGTAGAACTTTCCATCAGATATGCACTTCACAATCTGTAATTACATAGCCTGATGGAAAGTTCTGCTTATAACCTCATCCTGCTGCTCCTTAGTGAGCTTGATAAAGTTTACTGCGTAGCCGGATACTCGGATGGTAAGCTGTGGATATTTCTCAGGATGCTTCTGTGCATCTATAAGAGTCTCCCTGTTAAGTACATTGACATTAAGATGATGTCCACCTTTCTCTGCGTATCCATCCAATAATGAAATAAGATTGTCAACCTGTGCTGTACTTGCTGTCATAGCAATTACCTCCTTCCTTTTGATGTTCACAATATAACACCATAAAAAAGGTAATTATGTCACATTTGCAACATTTTTACAAATTTATTCTTTTTTTACAATTAAGTAAAAATAAGCACATTAAAGCGCAATACACAGACCCGGCTATATTATTTCACCTGAATTATTCATATTCTAATCGTCAAACAACTCCTCAAAGAGTTCCATGTCCTCAATTTTTATCACCCGCTTGTGAATCGATATGATTCCCTCATCCTGCATCTGGGTAAGTGTTCTTGAGAGTGACGGGCGCGCTGCACCGAGATAATCGGCAAGCTCCTCGCGTGTCATATCAAGCTTCACTTCATTTTTTTCATTGATACGGTCATTCATCCACAGACCAAGCTTCTGCTTGAGTGTAGTTCCTGTCACAATGTGGAGCTTTTTCATCATCTGCAGATTGCACCTCGACTGTATATCAAGCAGATTATGTACAAGCTGCTTGTGATGCTCACACACATTAGAACAGAAGCCATATATAAATGAATATGGTATCATCAGAAGCTTTGAATTTTTCACAGCAACCGCGTCACACCAGTAATATTCTTCATCCCCGAAAAAAAATATCTCTCCAAATACATCACCCGGCTCGACTGTCATCAATATATCCCTTCTTCCGGACGGAAGATACTTGGTTATAATAACCTGCCCTTCAAGAAGAAGATATATAAATACAGGCTTATCATCCTGCCCGAATATCATCTCACCGCCATCGACCTGTTTAGTGGATGCCATTGAGCATCTGAGCATTTTTTCGATTTCAGGTTCATTTATCTTTCTGAATAAAATACTTTTCGTATAGTCAAACATATATACCTCATTTAATCAGTACATTATTTTGCAGGCTCGGCAGCAAATCCCGCAAGCTTCATATCCGTATCCAATATAATTGTATAAGTAAGTTCAATATTCTCATACTTTATCTTATAACGCGTCATTGCATAATGGCCATCGGACTGCTTCGCTTCTACACCCTCCTTACTCGTTAACTCAATACGCTCTCCAAGACTGCCTCCGAAGCCGTCCATGCCGTTTTTTAACACCTCATCGGTCATCCGAACGGCCATCTCTGTGTTACACAATGCCCTAAGTCCATCATTATCACCGCTCTCAAAAAGGCCTATGATTTCTTCCGACTTAGAATATACCTCCTCCTCAGTGAACAATGTCGAATCGGCAAGGTTCGTTGTCTTTGGAGAACGTATGTAAATATATATAAACGCTCCTACAATGATTACCGCGAGTGTAATTATAAACGCAACAAGAATCTTCTGCATTGTTTTCTTGAATTTATCATCCATTTTATTCTGATTAGTCATGTAACAATCCTCTCAAATATTCTATTATTGTCTGTGCGGCTGCATGATGTGACGGAACAGCCGGATGATTGTTGGCACCTGCCCATCCACTTTCTAAATCTGGCAGCCTAAGATACGAAACCTTATCATCCGTATTATCTTTCTTATATCTGTCAACCGTCTCAACAATATAGTTTTCTATTTCTCTTCCCAACATTCCATACATCCATATTATACAGGCATTGGGATTATTCTTACGCAGCAGGGCAATGAATTGGTACACTGCATTTTCAAATCTATCGACAGAATCCTGCTCACAGCTTCCATCCGGATTCTTTTCCTGCTTATATATCCTGCCTGTTTTCTCATCAACCCATGCATCCATACGGAATGCGCTCGCATCATTGGTTCCAAGATTCACCATGACCACATCCGGCTGCCATGAATCGAAGGCATTCCTGTCCAATGCCCCCGCATCAATCTGTGCCCTTCCACCTAAGAGTCCGCAGACCTGCTCGTAGTACCTTGGCAGAACCGTATTCGGATTATTGTCCCAACCGGAGTATACACCCCATCCACTTTGCGACATTATTCTGAAATCAGCATTAAAGCTGTCCGCCACTTCAAGGGCATAATGTCCTTTCGTGGAAAACACTGCCGAATTCCACTCAGTCACACCTGCAGCTCCTGCCAGCCCTTCACCGGATGTGATGCTGTCACCGATAAATTCCATCTTCAACCATTTCTTCTCTATCGGCATGAGCTTCCCATCCGTATGGACTGCATTCACAAAGAGCAGCCCTGCCCTATCACCTGCCATCGGCTGGACTTCCTTCAGTACACGAACCCTTCTTCTGTTGTCCGGATTCATATTCCTATACACCGTAAGTGTACTTCTCCCCTTAGGGAGTGATGTTCTTATCATAGTAAAGCCATCAACCTCTACCCTTATCCACTGTTCATATATCTCATAATCAGTTATAAAATCTATCGACAGCCCGCTTCCATCAACCATAAATTCTATTCCACTGCCTGTCCAGAAAAAAGCCGGTTCCTGCCGGCTGGCAGTACGGCCTAAAATATGTATGTCACTGTCCACACCCGGAATATATGTGTTCATATACCAAACCCCTTTCGTGCATAATTATTTATAGATAATTGTTTGTATTTTAACAAATTTTCTCTCTCAATACAATAGTTATTCGTTCCCAACCGTCTAATACATGAAATAAATATCAAAACTTCTATGCACTATTATAAAAATTCTGTAAACTATGCCTTGATTTCGACTTTTAAACTTGCCAATTATAACATTGCCATTATAATATTTATAGTATGAGTCGAGAGCAGAATTTTTCCTGCCGCACATGACATACAAATAATATAAAATAATTGCACTGCCATCAAGCGGCATGCCAATTGTTAAAAATATGAAAGGACCTCAGACAATGAATACTAACAAAGAATTTCTGGCAACAGAGCCGATTGGAAAGCTTCTTATCAGGCTCGCCGTTCCTACAGTTGCCGCACAGATGATAAACATGCTCTATAATATTGTAGACCGCATATACATAGGCCATATCCCCGGAAATGGTTCTCTGGCACTTACAGGCGTAGGTGTATGCATGCCTCTTATTATGATAATATCCGCTTTTGCGGCGCTTGTCGGAAACGGAGGTGCTCCGCGCGCTTCTATTCTCATGGGCAAGGGTGATAAGGCTAAGGCTGAAAAGATTCTTGGAAACTGCTTTACAACCCAGCTTATCATATCAGTAATCCTCACTGTGGTAATGTGCTTTTTCAACCGCCCTATGCTTCTCGCATTCGGCGCAAGCACAAACACTATCGACTATGCCGTAAGCTACATGAACATATACGCCATCGGCACGCTGTTCGTACAGTTAACTCTCGGCATGAACACCTTCATAACCGCACAGGGTTTCGCAAAAACCGGAATGTTGTCCGTTCTTATAGGTGCCGTTGTGAATATAGTGCTTGACCCTGTATTCATATTCGCACTCAATATGGGAGCAGCCGGAGCCGCCCTTGCAACCATCATCTCGCAGGCATGCTCCTGTGTATGGGTTCTGTCATTCCTGTTTGGTAAAAAGACAACCCTGCGTATTAAAAAAGAAAATCTCGTGCTCAGACCGGACATAATACTTCCTTGTCTTGCACTTGGCCTTTCACTTTTTATAATGCAGGCCAGTGAGAGCATCATTTCCGTGTGCTTTAACTCATCACTGTTAAAATACGGCGGTGATGTCGCTGTCGGAGCCATGACAATACTCACCAGTGTAATGCAGTTTGCAATGCTCCCTCTTCAGGGACTTGGACAGGGTGCACAGCCTATCATGAGCTACAACTACGGAGCCAGAAACGCCGCACGCGTTAAAAAGGCTTACTTTCTTCTCCTGAAGGCAAGCCTGTACTACTCCGTCCTGCTCTGGGGCTTAGTCATGCTGTTACCACAGATATTTGCCGGAATGTTCACACCGGACGCAGAGCTTATAGCCTTCACAAAGACCGCCCTCAGAATATACATGGCTGTAATGTTCATATTCGGAATACAGATTTCCTGCCAGATGGCATTTAACTCACTTGGCAAGGCTGTATCATCAATCATTGTGGCGGTCATGAGAAAATTCGTGCTGCTCATACCACTCATCTACATCATGCCGCACATCTATACCGCTAATAAGGCATACGCTGTGTACATGGCTGAACCGGTCGCCGATATAATTGCCGTGACATTCACTGCGGTGTTGTTTTCGTTTCAGTTTAGGAAGGCGCTTAGAGAAATACAGTAAAAAATATAGCATAAAGACAAAACAGCAGATATATCATCATGCACACAAATGTACCTGACATATATCTGCTGCTCTTTAATCACCAGTCACTATCCCAATCCGAATCATTGCTGTCCCAGTCGCCCCAGTCGAAGCTGTCCCATGAATCATCATCGTCATCATCATAGTAGTTATCATCTTTGTCCTTCGACTCAACGTAATTCTGATAATATGAGGTATCGTCAAAATCCCATGCTTCCCCGTCATAATATCCGTCAAGCGATGAATAATAGCTGCCCATATAGTAATCGTCCACATCATCATACGAATAGTCAAAGTCACTGTCTACATACCAGTCATCGTACTCATCGTCAAAATAATACCAGCAGCTATCAAGATAATAGTATAAATCATCCCACACTGAGCCGTCATCGTATGTATTACGAAAGACATAGTACCCCTGCCCCGGTCTCTTTGTATGTGTATCCCTGTATCCATCCCAGAATGCATACGCACATATAGGTATAGCGATTAAATACGGCAGAAATCTCAGCACGAACGAAGAAAAATGGCTCTTTTTCCTCTTTTGTGAGCTTCCTGCTGAGCCTGAAGCACCACCTGCGGTGTCCTCACCTGCATACTTTCTTTTATTGAACTCCTCCTCCATCTTGTCAAAGAGTATCTGGCATGCCTTCGCCTCATCATTGCCTCTGTACCGCTCCGCGGTGCTTCCGTCGCTCTTATTCTTTGCGACAACCCACTCACCTGTAAATCTGTCCTGATAGATGTAGAACCATCGCGGGTCATGCCCCTTGTCCTCGCCAAGCGCAAATCTTATCGTGTCCAGCGGAATATTATGCCGCTCTACGAAATCCTTGTACTCCTGTAAAGAATTGACCTTCATAGCTTCCCCCTCCATTCAACGAATGTGCTTTCACAATATATCCGATATTATTATAGCACTACAAGGTGAGGCAGGCAATGTCATTCTATTCTTCCGGGCTAAAGTTTTCCAGTGCTCCGTCGCTGTAATAGTTAAGTGCACCTTCTCTGTCCATATACATATCATATTCATATAAATATATATACTGTTCATACGCCGCCCACACGTCAACCTCCTTAGGGAAGTAGTCTGAAGGTGTTCCCCTTTCAAAATGCATTTCCCGTGACAATATTTTCACGCCATTATAATAAATACCCATACCATCGTCGCCATAGACGTACACCTCACCATCATATATGAAGCCATACGGAACGATATTATACTTGTAGATGCTACCCAGAACATACTCTCCATATAAATATTCCACCTCAACATCCTTATCCACAATCTTTTTTATCAGATAATGTCCCATTTCATTATCAGCCTGCCATATATATCTTGTTGTTACCACACCATTTACTTTCTTTGCTGAAACAAAATTATCCTTGGAAGGATTTTCAATATATTCCAGCTCAATCGTATCTCCGTTTTTCAGCTTTCCTTCAACAAGCCGGTATTTTCCGTACAGTGTCTTCGAAAGCTGCATATCTTCGTAGCTATGATATGCCTTCTTCGCTGCTCCCTCACCGGATATTATACCGTAATTCGATTTTAGAATCCGGCTTCCATTCACATCGACAAATCCCCTATCAGGATAATAATAAATCATAAGGTCCGGTATATATATAACTCCATCAAGATAACGACAGTCCGACCTCACAGATATAAAGAGTTCTCTTTCTTTCTCCTCCAATTCTGTCTCATCAATATCTTCCATCAACATCCATTCGCCATTATTATTCCAATATTTGAATGGAGTATTTTTGATATATTCTATTTTAGCAATCTGTTTTCCTTCTTCTATTATCCAAGCTATCCTGCCCTCTTCGCCTGTCTCATAATCATATGTAATATCAAAAGAATCATCAGCAGCTTTTGTCACATAAGCATACCGGGCTATATTTTCATATTTCCCATACAGACTATTTTCCGCCACAACCAAATCTGTATATTCGTATTGTAAATCATCAATACAATATTCCCTCAAAATACTTTTACCGGACTGCGTATCGTATTTCCATGAAAAAACCGCATACTCTTCTCCATCTTTTTCCAGTGAACACAGTCTGTACATATCATCATAATTAAATGTTATAACACTGCCATTTTCAAGCACAGCAGCAGCCGGAAGGCTGCGGTCAATATATCCATCATCCGGCATTAACCATGTATAGTCACAGTTCACGGTTTCAGAATATAATTCCTCCTGATTATTCTGCGTTGTTTCATTATCAATTTTATTATTTTTTTCACATGCCGTAACACATGCACACATTAACATTATATAAAAAATAATATACCTTTTCATTGTATTCTCCCCTCATATAAGACTCTGTGTATTATAAAGAAAATACACACAGTCTATAATTTATATATCCAGAAAATTAAAAAATACATTTGGATTTTCTACATTTCCAATATTGAGAATTATATTTTGTACCGCATTCCCATTAAGTGTACTATTCCCAGCATTATAACCTGCATTCCACACCCCAAGTGATACAAAAAACATCTGATTTGAAAATCCCGACGGCTTAGAAATCATTGCAGAAAACTCCGATGCATTGAACGAACACATCAATGATGCAGCAATCTTCGTACATTCAGCCCAAGACCCCGACTCTCTGAGTATACCTTTTCTAGCAATAGCTGTTGCATTGTTTGGTCCAGAAATTACTTTAAATTCATCTGTCTGCATTGCTATCTCTTTAAAATTATTAGGAAATCTGTTTGAGGAATAATCATATCGATTTTGCAATACCCACCCTACTGCTTTTCTTTGTGCATAATATCCACTCGCTTCATATCCACTCCCTTCATATCCACATTCACCATAAATCAACCTTGAAATAACTTCAGCATCACTAAGGGCTGAACACCATCCATTACCATTATAATTATATTCTATATCTTTTCCGTGGTCAGAATTGTTCATCAACTGATAATATAGTAACATTGCATCTTCCTGTCCCCACAAAACCGCTATATCAGATTTTTCCAAATTTAATTGAGTTTCAACCTCCCAAAATGTTGCTAATCTCGGAATGTAATACTGACCTGCAAGATAATAAAATCCTGTTTCCTTATCATAAAACATTCCATATCCTCTTATGGAATTGATATCTCCAACATAGTTGCCCGCTTCCGTAATCAGTTCCCCGTTTTCATCATAGTTATAGACACCAATCAAATCCAAATGGGCGCCATATACATATTCCGCAACAATGGCATGTTCCATATTATATATGTATCTAATACAGTTTCCATCATATCCATAGAAGTAACTTTCTCCATTATATGAAAAACCATACGGATAAATTTCTTTTTCATTTTGTCCATAAACATAGTTTATTTCATATTGCGCTGTTTTTTCAGAGGCAACATTTATTCCAATGTATGTATATGTTGCAATCTGCATATCATTGATAGATTTACTAGTCCTTTGAAGATTCTCATTATATTGATATGTTACAACGTCTCCATTTTTCTCAAAGCTTATAGGAACATCTCCCTCGCGGTCAATATACCAATCAACATTTTCAATTGTCGTTGCATCATTTATCAGTTCTGATTGTTCATAACCATTTTCCTGAAGCTTCAATCCCGAAGAATCCTCAGAAGCTAATGCCAATATTGTTGGCATAGTCATACAAAAAAACAATGTTCCGCCTAAAATCTTGCTAATTACTTTTCTCATGCTGTATTCTCCTTCCATGTTGGTAAAGATGTAATACATATACATGTTATTTATATCATTAGTGCAGGCTTTCTACTACTCCCCTTTTCAGGTATAAATTATTTACCTGAAAAGGGGAGTGGTATTCAATGTCTTATATTGGTAAAATAAATAAAACGAAAAGAAAGGATTGAACATATGAATAACAAAAGCAAGTCTATTTCTAAAAAACTGCTGATACCTCTCTCCATGTGCATAATTATCTGTTCATTATGTAATAGTTTTACTGTAATTAATTCAGATTCATGTCCATATCACCATAGTTTCGTAACAATTTTGCACGATGAAGTTACCGGGGATAATTCAGCTTCTAATTCTACAAAACAATATTATCCCTAAAACTTTTCTGAAAAAATTTTTGCTGTCTGCTCACTATCATATATCTGACAAAGAATTGCACATTCATTTAAAACAGAATTGTATTTTTCTTTATCATTTTCCCTTAAGTTATCATTCCATATATTATTATACTTATGCCACCATATTTTTTGTGGTCTGTATAGTTGCAACTGAAGTCTGGCAGACATGTCTGCCAGACTATTTGACAGCTCATATTGTCCAATATTGCCAAGTAAACTTGAATACTTAACTATCAACACACGAAACACACCCTCTGACCCATACAAAATATTCTGTTCACTATTGGCAACAAAATATTCATACAATATCCCCATATACAGAGCCGCATTCTCATAATCTCTCAAAATCGAATAATAATCACCAATTGAAATAAGACAATATATTTCTGCCGATGTAAAGTATATACGCCTATTTACCGCATCTTTTTTCATATGACCATGATTTTTATTTTTTTTAAATTTCTTTATATTTTCTAAGGTAACTGTGAGTTCAAGCAAACCTATCATGCTGCTTAATGCTTCCTCATATGAAATTTTACCAAGAGATTTCATAATGATTATTTCTGCTCTTCCAAGAAGCTGTTGGTTATATTGGAAATTTGGAACCTTTCTTTTCAATTCGTATAAAATTTCAAGTGCTTTTATAATTTCCCCATATCCAATTAAATTCCACATTTCCTCCTCTTTTTCCAAATCTGCTATATTACAGGTTATAAGTGACGAATATTGATATGCACGCGGAAGATTAAGCCTGCTATATATACTCTTCATGTTATTATATTGTAAGTTACTTCTATGCTGTTCCGTCTTTTCAATCGTCTTTTCTGCGCATATACCATCACTTAACTCTTGGCGGCTAAAACCAAGCAAATGACGTCTGGCTCTTACTATATCATTTATACAATACGCTGTTCCTTCGCGATATATATACACATCATTATTCATAAACTCCGGTATTCCACGTTTCTTATACTCATTAGACAATATATCGCGCCATAACTTAATTTTTTGCTTATCGTGAATGATATTACTAATAAATCCATCCTGATTTTTCACTTTTATCAATGCGCAAATTCTATCTGCTATATTAATCTGGATATCAAATAGTTCTATTATATAATATGATTTTTTATCTTCTCTGAGCAATTCAACTGCATTCTGGCATAAATTCCACATTCTGCACAATTCCGTTATATCTGTCACACTTTCATTCAAACGGCAATAATACACAACAAGTTTAGAATAAAGTTTTGTCTTAGCCTTATTGTCATAATAATTTTTGTCCATATAATCAACTATTGCCATTACATTATCAATGGTTTTATTTTTTCCTTCCGAATGCCACAATGCTTCAATGCATAAGTTCAGTTCATTTACCGACAGCTTATACTCGTAGAGTTTTCCAATATCAAATTCATTATTTGCAAAGATGTCCGATGTCATGGCAGCCGCCATTTTATAATCGTCACCCTCTGCTGCTGTGCTCATTGCCTTAGCAGTCAGATAAAATTGCATTCTTAATCTGTCGGAAATTTCAAATGTATTTTCATAATCAATTTTTTTATATATAACATCATCCAAATTATGTTTTATATACTTTTTCTTATATTCTTCAAGCAATAACTGTTCATCCGGCTTTCCCAGTGAATCTATAAGACTGTTTCTAAGCTGCCATTCCTCATATTCTTCAAAGGTAAGCATGTTATCGAACCATTCCGGTGCAAGCCCCAATCTGCCAATCAGTGCACTCTTAAGCAAATACCCCGGCAGCATGTCCCCAGCTTCAATCCCATAAAGAACCTTTATGGAACATAAGCCCTTTACAAGTGCATCTACTTTTATTTTCTTGCTCTTTCTAATATTATGTATAAGCCTTCCAAAATCGTTATCATTATATTCAGCCATTAATGCACATCTCCATTTTTATTATATATCTATATTATAAGTCAATAACAATTTATAAGCAATAACATTTATAATAATTGTCTCCGACAAAAAACAAAACACCCTAAGCATTGCAAATCCCATAATATTCTTAAAATATGGGATAATGCATGTCTCTCAAGGTGTTTAAAAAAATACTGTTATTTTATCAATTTGTTGCATTCCGATTTATAGTGTTATCACAGCCGCTGATATACTCCCACACGGCTGTCAAATCATCCAATACTGCCTCCGCCTTCTGTGCCATCTCATCATCCGGCGCAAGCATATCCGGAACCATTACCGGGTGCATCCCTGCCGCAAAGGCTGCCCTTATACCATTATACGAATCCTCTATGACGTATGCCTCACCCGGCTCATAGCCCAGCTCATCACACGCACGCAGGAATATATCCGGCTCAGGCTTGCTCCTTGATACCATATCGCCGCCGACAATCACATCAAAATATTGTGCCAGGTCAGCCTCCTCTATCTGCCTGACAACCAATGCAGTCCTCGTCGAAGAAGCTATCGCTACCTTGTAATTGTTGGTTTTAAGGTTCTGTAAAAGCTCCCTCACGCCTTTTTTGAGCGGAAGCCTTCCACCGTCATACTTTTCGTGATAATTTTTCGACTGCTCATCCTTGTACTTATCATAAGGGAAATCCTCACCGTAATAGTCAAGAAAAATCCGCCTGGAGCTTGCAGCATTGACACCTATGCATTTCATATACGGAATGTCAAGATTCTCAAAGCCATACTTTTGAGAAAGCTCCTTCCAGCCATTGTACACAGCCTGCTCAGAATCAAATATCACTCCGTCCATGTCGAATATTACTGCTTTATTCTGCTTATTTATTAACAATTTTATCTGTTGCCTCCTTAAACCGCAATTTATGCACTTAACTTCTAATAAATAATACATAAATCCATCTTCCATATATTCATAACAGACTGTTATTCCGTTTAATATTATCACACCCACACAATATTATACAATATCCTTTCGGATTTTCACACAAAAACCCCGGAGCTGCCAATCGGCATCTCCGGGGTTCCTTATAATTCTTATTTAGTTGTACTGAATGATTACATCATTCCGCCCATGCCTGCGCCTGCCGGCATAGCTGGTGTGTCTTCCTTAATGCTGGCAACTGCTGATTCAGTTGTGAGGAATGTTGAAGCTACGCTTGTTGCGTTCTGAAGTGCGCTTCTTGTAACCTTGGCAGGGTCAAGAATACCTGCCTCAACCATGTTGACATACTCCTCATTGAGAGCATCGAAGCCTACGCCAACCTCAGACTCACGTACCTTGTTGATGATAACTGAGCCTTCAAGTCCTGCGTTAGCTGCAATGTGGAAGAGCGGAGCCTCAAGTGCCTTGAGAATAATCTTAGCACCTGTCTTTTCGTCGCCCTCAAGCTCTGCTGCAAGCTTAGCAACTTCCTTGGAAGCGTGGATGTAAGCTGAACCACCGCCCTGGATGATACCTTCCTCAACTGCTGCCTTTGTTGCTGCAAGGGCATCCTCAAGACGAAGCTTAGCTTCCTTCATCTCTGTCTCAGTAGCAGCACCTACGCGGATAACTGCGACACCGCCTGCAAGCTTTGCAAGTCTCTCCTGAAGCTTCTCTCTATCGAAATCAGATGTTGTCTCCTCAATCTGCTTCTTAATCTGGTTAACTCTTGCTGTGATATCAGCCTTATCGCCGCAGCCGTCAACAATGATTGTGTTCTCCTTCTGAACCTTAACGGACTTAGCACGGCCAAGCATGTCAATTGTTGTATCCTTAAGCTCAAGACCAAGCTCCTCTGAGATAACCTGACCGCCTGTAAGGATTGCGATATCCTTAAGCATCTCTTTTCTTCTGTCACCATAGCCCGGAGCCTTGACACCTACTACTGAGAATGTGCCACGAAGCTTGTTGACAATAAGCGTTGTAAGAGCCTCACCCTCGATATCCTCAGCGATGATGAGAAGCTTAGCGCCTGTCTTTACAATCTGCTCAAGGATTGGGAGAATCTCCTGAATGTTGGAAATCTTCTTGTCAGTGATAAGGATGTATGGGTTATCAAGAACTGCCTCCATCTTATCCATATCTGTTGCCATGTATGCTGATACATAGCCTCTGTCGAACTGCATACCTTCTACAAGGTCAAGCTCTGTCTTCATTGTCTTTGACTCTTCGATTGTGATGACACCATCGTTGGTAACCTTCTCCATAGCGTCTGCTACAAGCTGGCCAACACCCTCATCACCTGCTGAAATAGCAGCAACCTTGGCAATCTGCTTATAACCTGTAATCTTAGAGCTCATTGCGGCGATAGCCTCAACAGCCTTATCTGTAGCCTTCTTCATACCCTTTCTAAGGATGATTGGGTTAGCACCTGCTGCAAGGTTCTTCATTCCTTCGTTAATCATAGCCTGTGCAAGAACTGTAGCTGTTGTGGTACCATCACCTGCAACATCGTTAGTCTTTGTTGCTACTTCCTTTACAAGCTGTGCGCCCATGTTCTCGAATGCGTCCTCAAGCTCGATCTCCTTAGCGATTGTAACACCATCGTTTGTGATGAGTGGTGCACCGTAGGACTTATCAAGAACTACATTGCGTCCCTTTGGTCCAAGTGTAACTCTGACTGTATCTGCTAACTTATTAACGCCTGCTCCTAATGCTGCTCTGGCTTCTGCGCCATACTTAATTTCCTTTGCCATAATTAAAACCTCCATACCGCTTCCGTCATCTGCATGACATGAAAGCAAAAATTAAAACTTTGATATCTGAAATATGCTGTTCTCTGTGTTACAAATGATAATATTTAAAATATATCATGTATCTGTATATTCTTCCTGTAAAGCAATTATTCAACTATTGCAAGAATGTCGCCCTGCTTTACAACGATGTACTCTGTATCCTCAAGCTTAACCTCTGTGCCTGAATACTTGGAATATATAACCTTATCGCCTGCCTTAACCTGCATTGTGACTTCCTTGCCGTCAACCACTCCGCCAGGACCAACCGCAACAACCTCTGCCTGCTGTGGCTTCTCCTTAGCCTGACCAGGTAAAACGATGCCTGACTTAGTTGTCTCCTCTGCTACTAACTGCTTTAATACTACTCTGTCTCCTAATGGTACTAATTTCATGATAAATCCTCCATTCCACCGATTAACGGTAAAAGATGTGATACGGCTTCATTTCATTGCGCCCTTATCTGTTCTACATCAAGTAGAATTATCACTCACATCATCATAGTGCTAATTATAGCAGATGAATTTGAGATTGCAACCCATTTTATACAATTTTTATATTTTTTCCAAACTGTTTTGTTTTTATATTATCCTTATGTCCTGCTCCGTTCAAAAAAAACGGATATCATGGAAATTTCACCAGACTACTGATTTTTCGTCTCCTTGCCGATTTTCAATTCCTTGCCATAGTAGAAAAGATACTGCTGCGCGTAGCCTCCGTACTCACCGAACAAGCCCTGTGCAAGCCTTCCTATCTCCTTTTTGTCCGCCTCATGCCCTATATAGAGCTCCTCCATAATGCGCTTTATCCATACATCTACCGGAAAAGCGTTTCTTTTTGACAGACCGAAGAGTGCGATACAGTTCGCCACCTTTTCGCCAATGCCATGAACCTTCATAAGCTCACACATGACGCTCTCATAGTCAAGTCCGCGTAACATCTTCTCGTCAAGCTCACCGGCATCGAATCTGCGGCAGGCATCCATTATATAAGGCGCCCTGAAGCCCGTCTTGCACTCCTTAAGCCCTTCCTCGCCGGCTTCAATAAGCTTCTTTGCCGATGGGAAATTGTAAAATACACCCTTATTTTTCACTCCTGTCCCTGAAGTCTCCGCTGCAATGCTGTCCCTCTCATACTCCTTTTTTGCTCCCTGCGCAAGGCTTCCGTATCTTATTGACAAATCCGAAACTATCTTTTTTATGTGCGGTATCTGCTTGTTCTGGGATATGATAAACGAAATCATCGTCTCGAAAAAGCTCTGGTTGAGTATCCTTATCCCCCACATCATATCCATCGGAGCCTTGAGCTTGTCGTCCTTCCTCAATATAGCTCTCTTGATGGCACCATAATCTCTTTCTAAATCAAAATAATCCACCCAGATATCTTCAAATGTCCTCTTGTCTGTATCATAAAATATCACTGAGCAGTCTTCCTGCTGGCATATATGTAAGAATCTTCCCTTCGCGGAAAGAAAATAATCATTTTCTCCTACTTTTTCAAAATGAAAGCACTGGCCGCACTCCAAGGTCTGCGCCAGATGAAAGTCGTCTATACCACTCACATAAAGATTGCCGTTTTTCTCATTTATTTCCATAATCATACCTTTCCTTTCGTTAAGCTTGGGACAGGGGTCAGGTACGTGTCCCAGAGCTGGGACACGTACCTGACCCCTGTCCCAAACCCATGTCCCACCGGCTTCCACCCGGCATAGGACAGTCCATCTGTTTTTTTCTGGCTCTCGCAAGCACGAAGCAGCCGCAATGGCTGCAAGTAAGTCCCCCTACCAAATCGGCACACTTGCTGCATATATCAAGTCTTTTCTCATATTCCGAATCCTCAACAACATCCTCCTTAGGCAGAGACGCCACATAAGCCGCAATGCTCTCCGTCATCATATCCTTCTGCAGATTGGCCGGTATATTACAATTACATATCTTTTTCATTTGAAAATGCCTCCATAAGAATCTTAGTACCTCTCACTATCTCATCCTCATTAAGTCTCGCATAGCCAAGGATAATCGTGCTCCTTTTTCCGGTGAGCTTTCTTATATCACACTCTATATCTTCACCCAAAAAATGCTCCGACAACGGGTATACCCTTACACCGCACTGTGCCGCACGCAGCACAAGCTCATCCTCCGGCATTTTGTCGGTGGATAACAGCACATGAAGCCCTGCGCTCTCACCGGCAATCCTGTATTCCGCTCCGAATTTTTTGAGCTCGCCAAGAAGGACATCATGCTTAGCCTTATAAATACCCCTCATTCTATTCAGATGCCGCTCATAATATCCCTCTTTTATGAATAGATTGACGATGTTCTGGTCAATACGCGACACCGTGTTGGAATATCTTTTTCCGACACTTATATAGCTGTCCATCAGGCTGTCCGGCAGAACCATGTAGCTCATTCTAAGCCCCGGAGCAATCGACTTTGAAAATGTTCCGATATAGATGACCTTGCCGTTCTTGTCAAGACCCTGAAGTGCCGGTATCGGTTTTCCCCTGTATCTGAACTCAGAATCATAATCATCCTCTATAATGTATCTGTCAGAGCCCTCCCCGGCCCACGAAAGAAGCTCCATTCTCCTTCCTATGCTCATCACAATACCCATCGGATACTGATGCGAGGGGGTGACATATGCAACATTGGCTTCACATTCTCTCAGCATGTCGCAGCTCATACCATATTCGTCAAGCCTCACCGGGCACACCTTGCGCCCGATACCGTTAAGCACAAAATATGCCTTGCGGTATGCAGGATTCTCCATGGCATAGCTCATCTGTTTCCCATGCGCAAAGCACAGAAGCTGGTCAAGCAGCATAAGCAGGTATTCATCCCCGGCACCGACTATTATATTATCCGGACTGCACTTGACGCCGCGCGACTCATGTAGATAATCCGCTATCGTCTCACGAAATACCATGTCCCCCTGCGGCTCTCCCATATTGAACAGTCCTGCTTCCTCACCGATTACCGTCCTGCTCACCTTTCGCCATGAATTATAAGGAAAATTGTCAAGCTCAATACCACTCGGCGAAAAATCTATCTCATATTCTTTATTTACCTCAACCCGCTTTGCCGTTTTCTTATGCTCCACCGTCTCAAGGTCATACAATCCATCAAGCTTCAAGACATAATAGCCCCTGCACGGCCGCGCTTCTATATAGCCCTCGCTTAATAGCTGGTCATAGGCAAGCTGCACCGTGCTCCTGCTCACATTGAGATGTACACATAGCGCCCTTGTCGACGGAAGCTTCGCTTCAGCCCGAAGATTTTTATCCCTTATCTCTTTTTTTATATAATCATATATCTGCTCATAGATAGGCTTCCTCGAACCCACCTCAAGCGGCACCGACAATTCCTTCACAACGCACCTCACGCTTATTATCAAATCAGGATACTTGTTCCGATTTTATGCAATATATTTCTAATAAAAATTCGTATGTCAAAACATGTTATATATTTTTAACTATGTATAACTTATCATATTTATATATACACAGATGTATTCTTTGCTTCTATGTAAAAGTACAGAATACTCTTATCACAGTTAACATCCTGCTTCGAGCAACGGGGCTGATATTCATAAATATAATACACTATACTCTCATATTAAGCATACATATTTTGTCCGCGGAAGCCAATAAAGCTACCGCCATTTCCCGCATATAAAAATCAACCCTTTCATTTTAACATATCCACGCCAAAACACAATATTTTTAATCATTTACCTTTTGACCCTTATACTATTTTATTATATAATTGTAGTGTAGGTCTATGACCCGGAAACGCCGGTCTTGACACACATATTCTTTAAGAAAAGCTTTTTAAGAAAGGATTCCCAAAATGAAAGAAAAATTATATACAATTCCGGTAAACGATGCCTTCGCCTCCTCATGTGAATGTCCTATATGCACGATGTACAAGACTCTCGAGGACAACAGCATAGAATACACCATGGGACCAAGCTACATGGAGGATGATGTGAGAAGTGAGACGGACCGCTTGGGCTTCTGCGACAAGCATATTAAGCAGGTCTACCACATGGATAACCGCCTCGGAATGGCATGGGTAATGAAGACGCATTTCGACAAGACGATAGATGACGTTGAGAAGCTGCAAAAAAAAGGAGCTGCCAAGGCAGTCTCCCTGTTTAAAAAGAATACCGAAGAAAGTCCTCTGCTGTCATATCTTCACACACTCAACAGCTCATGCTTCGTATGCGAGAGAGTGCAGAATGTCTTTATGCGGTATATTGATACTATATTCATGTTGTGGGAGGGCGAGAGCGATTTCCGCGAAAAATATAAGAACTGCAACGGCTTTTGCAACAGGCACTACGAGATTCTTATAAGAGAAGCCTCCAAAAAGCTTCGCGGAAGCTCTTTGGAGGAATTTACCGCCGTCACGGACAAGCTCTATCTCGATAATATGAAGCGTGTCCGCGACGATCTTGCATGGTTTATCAATAAGTTCGACTACAAGTACAAGGACGAGCCGTGGAAAAATGCCCGCGACTCAGTCATCCGCTCAGTCACTAAGACCAACAGTATTATTGATGTGAGCGAAAAATAAACATGCTCGTACTCGAAAGCTTAATTCCGTCCTTTCCCTTCTGGACTACAACGACGGAGTCACCATCTTTCAGGGTGATTCCGCCAACTAAGAGCATGTCATCGCTGACAAAAATCGTGTCCGCATACTCTCCGTTTACCATCACATAGCTGAATTTCGTGAAATTCTCCCCTGTTACAGCGAAATTGTTATCCGAGTTGCTCACCTTTTTTATTGTGATGTTCTTATGCCCCATCTGAAGATTGGTAGGTGAATATGGCAGCTCACCGCCATAGACCTCCTTATCTCCGTACAGGATATCGTATTCAAGCACCCTGAGTCCCTCCAAATAATCCTCGTAGTCCTCCGAATGTCTCAACGTGCTGTGGTATTTTGATATGGCGCCTCCTGTCATTCCAAGCATATCCATCACATGGCTTGTGAGCTGGAAAGCCTCTATATCTTCATCCACCTTTTTAAGGTCGATATTGTTCCATATAACATACTGCGTTGTGTATGTATTACCTCCCTCAAGCTCATCATCCGTTATGTCAAATGCAGGCAGATGATCACCATACATCACAAGCACCGTAGGCTCATTAAGCCCCTTAAGCGCATATATGAGATTTCTCACGAACTTGTCCATATCATGTATCTCATTGATATAATATGTGAAGGGTCTCTTAAACTCTTCTATTGCTTCGCCCTCGGCTGTTATATCATCTTCCTTTATCTCATAGTCCGCCGGATAATCTCCATGACCCTGAACCGATATAGTATAGATAAAATCCCTGCTCTCTGAGCCTGTAAGAATCTCAATAATCTGTGAAATCAGCACATTGTCCTTCGCCCAGCCTATCTCATTCGTCTCCACATTATTCATGTATTCCAGAGAAGTAAAGGTCTCAAAGCCCAACTGGGGAAATACTGTATTTCTGTCATAGAATGTACCATCATTGTCATGCAGCGCATTCGTTGTATAGCCATACTGCTTCAGATCATAGCATATAGAGTCACATGCGCTGTGGGAAAGCACCGTCTTATACGGATACTCGCCCGGTCCGAAATCGTCAAGATTCATACCCGAAATAATCTCGAACTCTGTATTTGCGGTACCTGCTCCGACAGATGGCACCGAAAGAAATCCGGACGGATAACTCTTGTACAGCCATTCAAGCTTCGGAAGCACTGTTCCGCTGAACTCAACATCCTTCAACAGTTGAGGATCGAACAATGACTCCAATTGAAGAAAAATAATGTTGGGGCGTTCCTTAGTTGCCTTATTGGTATTCTCCTGTTTAACCGCATCCGTTTCCTTTATAGACTCAGCTTCATCCGGCAAGTCCGTATTTTCTTCGGTTCCGCTCTCTGATTCCGCAGCCTGCTGCCTCGATTCCTCTTCAATCATGTCATCACGTTCGCTTCTATACTCATCACGCTCGCTCTCAAGCTCATCCATTCTGGCAAGAATATCCCTTATGGTGTTCTCGTTATACTCCTTCGGCTTATCTATTCCACTGTTGAAAAGACTGTTTGAAAAGCAGTATGCAAACCCATACTCGTCATACGCATTCCCGATGTTTCCGAAATTGCGCGCGAACACGCCCACGGACACACCGATCCTTGTTGTTCCCCATACAACGAACCAGAATGATAAAATAACCACAATCACACGGAAGTAATTAATTTTTTCCTTGTACTTCGGTGCCCTGAACCACCATACAAGCATCGAAATAATAAAAATCACTGCCAGAACTATTATAAGCACTATCTGTCCCACAGTAAGATACACAGGTGCCACATTAAGTGCGTATTTAACCAGCCTGAAATCCTGAGCGGTAAACGGAGTGTGCCTGAAGCCTGTCACAACAAAATTGACTATACCGCCTATAACCCATATTCCACATATCAGTGTCACCATGAACGCCTTCCTGTGCACCAGTCCGACGAATGACAGTGTAAAAAGAATAAGCATCACACCGTACAGAAAGCACAGTGGGTTAGTCGCGGCAAACTTAAAACCCTCTGCGACAGAACGTCTGCAGAACATCTCAACCACCAGATTGACAACAATTGCCAGTAAGATAAATCTTACCGGCAAACTTGTTTTAAGCAATTTAATTTTCTGTAATAAATTATTATTTTTCTCTTTCATAGCTATAATATATTCTATTTTGTTTTTAGTGACTCCTTAAGGTCTCTTGCTTTATCCTTAATCTTAGGATTAGCAGTCTTAGATACAAGAATTCTGGATACAATCCTTGAAGCCTCATCGATCCTGCCTATCTGCTTTGCAAGGTTAGCCATAAGATAATCCAAGGTTGTCTCGTCCATACCGCAAATCGGGAAGTTCTCCTTAGAAACGCTCATCATAAAGCCTTCATACGCATTAGCAAGCATTTCCTTTTCAGCTTTACCACACTCTTCCTTCTTTTTAGCATAATCCGGCTCATCCGGCTTAAGATTCTCGGCTTTACCTCTGTACAGCCACGCAAGCTTAAGACATGTATATGCCCTCTCACTTACCTTAGCCTTCTTGACAACTGTATTCAATAGTGCCAGCTTATATCTTGTTATAGCATCATCATAGGTATATGTGTCACCTGTAGGTGCAAGTCCCTTAAAATTAGTAGAAATATTATCATGTATAAGCTTAGCCTGATGTGTTGTCATATAACTGAAGAATCTGCTGAGTGCCCCATATCCGCAATGAGGACACACTATAACATCATACTTCACGGAGTCTATTCCCTGATACTTAGGACGCAAATCAGGATCCGAACCAATCAGGTGAGGCTTACCTGTCTTAACCGTCTTTATCTTAAATTCATTGTCGCACACAGGGCACTGTACCTTCTTATCAAAGAGGAAATCTACCTCATTATACTGTGGTGTACCTGTTGCACCCTGCTGCTTAGCGCTTTTCTTCTTTTCGTCTTCGTCATCAAATATATTAACATTTGACAGACCGCCAAACCCTATCGAAGAAAGATCAGAAAAAATTCCAGCCATTATACTGCCTTCCTTTCAATTTATTATTTTGTATGATTAACTAAGTTTAAATGAACTCTTAAGTGACACAATCCTGTTAAATACAAGACGCTCACTGTCGATAGGCTGTCCATCTCTTCCATCGACACAGAAGAATCCATTACGCACAAACTGGAAGCTGTCAAGCGGCTTCGCCTCCTTAACGCTCTCCTCTATATAACAGTTGTCTACAACTGTCAATGAATTAGGGTTGATATTCATTGTACCATCCTCATTGTATACACCCTTTTCCTCGTCTACAAGATTCTCATAGAGCTTGACAACAGCATTAACACAATGATTTACAGGTACCCAGTGAATTGTTCCTTTAACCTTTCTGCCCTCAAAGCCTGAGCCACTCTTAGTTTCAGGGTCATAAGTACAGTGAACCTCTGTTACATTTCCATTCTCATCCTTAACGAAGCTCTCACACCTTACAAAGTACGCATTCATCAGGCGTACCTCATTGCCCGGAAAGAGACGGTAGTATTTCTTAGGCGGTTCCTCCATGAAATCCTCCCTCTCAATGTAGAGTTCTCTCTCAAAAGCAATCCTTCTGCTTCCAAGTTCAGGGTTCTCAGGATTGTTAGGTGCGTCAAGATACTCAACCTGACCCTCAGGATAATTGTCAATCACAAGCTTGATAGGATCAAGAACAGCCATTATTCTACTCTTCTTAAGCCTTAAGTCATCACGTATACAGTACTCGAGCATCGCATAATCAACGGAGCTGTTAGCCTTCGCTACACCGACAAGCTCCACGAACTTCTTAATGGACTCCGGTGTATACCCTCTTCTTCTGAGAGCGCTTAATGAAACGAGACGTGGATCATCCCATCCATCAACAATGCCTTCCTCAACCAGCTTCTTGATGTATCTCTTACCTGTTATAACATTGGTAAGATAGAGCTTTGCGAACTCAATCTGCTTAGGTGATTCCTCAGGCGAATTCTTGTAACCGCACTCAATCACAACCCAGTCATATAAAGGTCTGTGATCCTCGAACTCAAGTGTACATATAGAATGTGTGATACCCTCGATAGCATCCTCGATAGGATGTGCGAAATCATACATAGGGTAAATGCACCACTGGTCTCCCGTTCTGTGATGTGTCATATGAGCCACACGGTAAATTACAGGATCTCTCATGTTGATATTAGGCGACGCCATATCAATCTTGGCGCGAAGAACCTTCTCTCCGTCGGCATACCTGCCTTCCTTCATCTCCTCGAACAGACGAAGATTCTCCTCTACGGAACGATCCCTGTAAGGACTGTTCTTTCCCGGCTCAGTGAGTGTTCCTCTGTATGCCCTTATCTCATCTGCTGTGAGATCGCACACATACGCCTTTCCTTTCTTAATGAGCTTAACCGCATTCTCATACATCTGTGGAAAATAATCCGAGGCAAAATATAATCTGTCCTCCCAGTCGGCACCAAGCCATGCGATATCCTTCTTAATCGACTCAACGAATTCTTCCTTCTCCTTGGTCGGATTAGTGTCGTCAAATCTCATGTTAAACTGTCCGTTATACTTAACAGCAAGACCATAGTTTAATAATATTGACTTGGCATGTCCGATATGAAGATAACCATTCGGCTCCGGAGGAAAACGTGTCTTGACAACCTTGCAGTGTCCCTCAGCAAGATCCTTCTCTATAATCTGTTCAATAAAATTCTTTGAAACAACTTCTTCATTACCATTGTTATCCATTGAAAATATGTCTCCTTTGAATCATTTACTCGATTTCTTCATTCTAACACATCTGCCTCATTTAAGTAAATACCTTTTTATCTATATTATAGAGAATATCCATGCGTTAATCTAACAGAGTGCCCCGTAAACCGCATTTAAAAGCTTTCTCACAAGCTTGTCATCCGTTCCGTCGCATTTCTGTATAACATACATAATTACCATATTCTCGACAGGGTCTATGAGGAAATAGTTGCCGGTCCATCCGTCCCAGCCAAAGGCACCAAGCTGCACGCTGCAGCCTGTACACTGTGGGGTATCCATAACACGGCAGAGATTTCCATAGCCATAACCTCTCAAGGTCTCCCATGTAAGATCTCTCCTGCACTGTGCATCAAGCTGGTTAGTGCCCATGAACTCCACTGTATATGGCGAAAGTATTCTCACTCCGTCATAGGTTCCGCCATTTGCAAGCATCATCGCAAATTTTCCGTAATCCTCCACTGTCGATACAAGTCCTGCCCCGCCGGACTCAAATGCAGGCTTCTCATCATAGCCTTCCATTCCGAAATGCTTTTCCGTATCAGGAGCAAACACTCCCGGCTCCACAACCCTGTATATCTGTGCGAAGCGTTTCTTCTTTTCCTCCGGCACATAGAATGCAGTATCCTTCATTCCAAGCTGGTCAAAAATCTCCTTCTGGAGGAAATCGCCGAATCTCATGCCGGATGCCGCCTCAACCACGGCGCCCAAAATATCTGCTTCCGTGCCATATCTCCAATGTGTACCCGGTTCAAATGCAAGCGGCTGAAGGGCTATTCTTCTTATGAAGTCCATCGTTCCCGGCTTCACACCCATATCCTGCTCACCGCTTATCGCATCATACAGCAGAGCCATCTTTCTTCCCGCTTCATCTCCAAGATCCGGATACACTGTTCCTGCTGTCATGTCCATCAGGTCACGGACTAAAATTTCTCTCTTAGCCGGAACGACCTCTTCTCCATCCATCACCTTCATATTGGCGGCAGCGAACTCCGGCAGATACTCAGATACTGGACTGTACATGTCTATAATGCCTCTCTCCATCAGTATAAGCACTGCAACGGAGGTTATCGGCTTAGTCATGGAAAAGCAGCGGAATATTGTATTATGGGACATTTCATAGCCCCTCTCGATATCGGCATAGCCTGTATCAAAATAAAATCTCTCTTTGCAATCCTTAAAAACGGCTACACTGGCTCCCGCCGCATGTCCGTTTTCCACATATTCTTCAAAAAGCTTTTTAACATTTTCAAGTCTCTTGTTATTCATAGCAATTTTCCTTTCTTAATACATATTTTTACTTCAATTTCAACTATATTATATTGTAACACCAGAATGGTATTTATGAAAGTACATCTTTGTGATATAATGAATTTATCAAGAGTAAAAGGAGAACACCAGCATGAAAAAGAACCACAGGAAGCTTGCAAAATTCATTTTGGCTGCCACCGCCACATCCACTATTGCGTCTTTTGGCGTTGGTTATCTTCTGACTGCCTTCAGTCTCAAGAATAAGGGGTATCTTGCAGATAAATACTGGAAAAAAGAGCATGTTGACATAAATACCCTTACCCCCGGAACTCCTAAATATATTATCGAAAAGAATTATCTATCATCAATGGACAGAATGAAGACCTGGTATGACAATGCCCTGAGGGAGGATATCACCATAACATCGCGTGACGGTCTTAAACTCGCAGGGCATATTTTCCCCGCGAAGCAGCCTGCTCATGACTGGGTTATGCTTGTACACGGTTATCGCGATATTCCAATCAATATACTGACCTACGCCCTTCCGTATATTGAACATGGTTACAATATTTTCTACCTTGAACAGCGCGCCCACGGCGACAGCGAGGGCAAATATATAGGTATGGGGTATCCGGAGCATTTTGATCTGCTCGACTGGATTGATGTAATAGTAAAACGTGACCCTGCGGCCTCGATTGTTCTGCACGGTCACTCAATGGGTTCTGCCACCATTCTGATGGCAACAGGCGAACCATCGCTCCCGAAAAATGTTATATGTGCAATAGCTGACTGCGGCTTCAGCTCAATCCGAAGCGAATTCGCCTTTAACCTCAGGCAGCTGTTCCATCTTCCTGCATTCCCTTCGCTGTACACGGCCGATGTAGTATCACGTATAAGCACGGGGCTTAACTTCAAAAAGGGCAATGTTATAAAATATGTAAAGAAAAGCCACACTCCGACCTTCTTCATTCATGGTGACTGCGATGTATTCGTCCCTACCTCCATGGTATTTGAGCTATATAACGCTGCCGCATGTGAAAAGCAGCTCTATGTTGCACACGGAGCTGCTCATGTCGATTCACAATATATTGACCCTGAATTATATTACAGGCAGGTCTTTGATTTTATTGATAGATATCGTACTTCTTCCCGTCTCTGAAGAATACCGGAATAATATCAAGCGGTGCAGGAACTATGACCCTCTGTCCGCCCTCGTATACCTCTCCTGTATTTGCGTCAGTCCATGCCGCACCTGCAGGAAGGTATACACTTCTCTGCGTAACCTTCTCCTCCATAACCGGAGCCACTAAGATATCCGGTCCGAACATATACTCATCCTCAGTCTCCCATGCCGTCTTATCCCCATCGAAATCAAAGAACAGCGGTCTCATCACAGGTGCTCCCGTGAGGCTTGCCTGCTTCATACATTCACGGATATATGGGCGAAGTCTCTCACGGATAAAAAGGTATTTCTTAAGAATCTCATAATTATCCTCACCAAAGCTCCACACCTCATTGTCCTGACCTGATGTGAGCTGGCGCACATTATTTATGAACTCCTCCTCCCTCTCATACCAAGGTGAACGCTCACCATGCATACGGAATACAGGACAGAAGCAGCCCCATGCAAACCATCTGACCAAAAGCTCCTTAAAATAAGGATCCTTGATATTTCCTCCGACGAAGCCTCCTATATCTGATGTCCACCAAGGAATACCTGCAACACTCATATTAAGTCCAGCCTGAAGCTGCTCCCTCATGGCACGGAATGATGAGTGTATATCTCCGGACCATGTAAGAACACCATACTTCTGGCTTCCTGCCCATGCACAGCGCACAAGGCTCATCACATCCTTCTCGCCTTCTGCCTTTAAGCCATCGTAAAAGCCCTTGGCATATCCCACAGGGTATGTGTTGGTGCACTGTAATGCCGGGCCTGCATAATAGCGGTAATTGTCAAAATCATAAGGTCCATACTCCGGCTCAGCCTCATCAAGCCAGAAACAGCGTATGCCCTTTTTGTAATAATTCTCCTTGCACTTTTCCCATACAAATTTCTGTGCACCCGGATTGGTTGCATCAAAGAACACGGTATTTCCCATCCATGTCATGTGATATGCCATACCTCTATCCGGTGTCACAAGATATCCCTTGTCGCCCATCTCACCGAAGTTCTCGCTCCGCTCATCTATCGTAGGCCATACTGAAACAACCGTCTCAATACCCATATCCTTTAATTCCTTAACCATTCCCTCAGGATCAGGCCAGTCTCTAGGCTCGAACTTGAATTCGCCCTGCATAGTCCAGTGGAAGAAATCAACAACGATAGCATCCATCGGAAGCCCTCTTCTCTTGTGCTCCCTCGCAACTGCAAGAAGCTCCTCCTGATTGCGGTATCTAAGCTTGCACTGCCAGTAACCCATCCCGTACTCCGGCATCATAGGGGTTCTTCCTGTTGCTGCTGAGTACTGCTCCTCAATCTCAAACGGTGTATCACCCGCTGTAATGAAATAGTCAAGCTTCTTAGTGCTCTTTACATGCCATTCGGTCTTGTTGGTTCCGAAGGTCGCCGTACCTATTGCAGGATTATTCCAGAAAAAGCCATAGCCCCTGCTTGATACCATGAACGGAACACTCGCCTGCGAATTTCTGTGAGCAAGCTCAAGTGTCGCCCCCTTTTTGTCAAGGTGCTTCTCCTGATACTGTCCCATACCGAATATCTTCTCATCATCAAACGCCTCGAACCTTGCCGTAAGCTCATAATCTGTTGAGCCCGGAATCGGCTTAAGCTCTCTTGCGTCAACACGTATAGGAACACAGTAGCGGTTTATGCGGTTTCTGTTTCTCCAGTACTCTTCAGTCAGAAGCTCACCACTCTGGTTATAGTAGCTTATCCAGCCCTCAGGTGATATCTTTGCAGTTATCTTCCCATTCCTCATGGTGTAGATTCTGCCTGTCTGATGATACTTCCTGTACTCATCGCCCTTGTACCATGGGTCTGTCGTATCAACCTCCTCATAGCTTATCTCCGGCACACACTCAGGCACCTTTTCTGTAAGAGCCCAGTCATTACCATCCATTACGGCTTCACCTGTCATTCTCACACGGAACGAATTATTTCCCCATGGCTCAAGCCACAATGTATACCTTCCATCTCCTATCACAAGTCTGTTGTTTTCCTGCCATACTCTCATGTAATATCACACCTTCCTCTCTTATTTATCGCTCATTTCACCGTAGATTACTCCTCTTGAGCCGGTGGCAATAAAGAATCTTCCAAACACCCTCTTATCGCCGTCAATACTGTTTATGTCTCCGAACATCTGCTTATCATTATTTATTTTCTCGTACGTCTCCCCATCATCAAAGCTTCTAAAGAAACCATATACACCGTCAATCACTCCGCATATATACAGTGCTTTCCTGTCCTTTAAGTAGTCTCCATCCCTGTTTCCAAGTCCAAGACCCATCCTGAACACTATGTCTCCCGGCTTAGACAGCTTCTTAAGCTGTGTTGTATCCTCAGCATGGTTATATATCAGCTTATACAATCCGTTCTCGCCTGCCGCAATGTAGATTACACCTTTCTTACCTGCTTCTACGCGTATTTCCGTTTTATTTGCTGTATCTATGCTGCCAAAATCAATCCCGGAAAGCTTAACCTGTTTCTGATAAAAATTCTTTCCGCCATCGGTGCTGACAAAGAACTGTCCCGCCTCACTAAAGCCATAAAAGACATCATTGTCCACTCTGTCTGCGAATACCTTGAACTTACCCGGGCAATTATCAATGTTGACCTTAAAATATGTATTTCCACTGTCATTGCTTGCAACCACAAGCTCTGCCGGAAGGTCAATTCCGTCCGCTATAGACCACACTATGTTTTGTGTATCCGGTGACATTGCAACCCAGCCTGCATTAACATTAGGCTCCTCTATTCGGTGAAGCTTCTCATCAATCCTGCCATCCAGTCCATAAGGCATAGGCAGACGTCTGAAGGTCCTGCAGCCGTCATCGCTCCTTACAAGTCCTCCCTTGGTCTTTCTCTTCCAGTTGCCCCTTGCCGTGACGATTACAGTATCATATTTTATATCAGAATAATCCCCATTGATACAGGTTATATATCTGTTTCCCTCAGCGTCATCAAAGGAATTCCTGCATGGCTCATCAAGTTTTCTGAATGCAAACGCTCCAAGGTCACCTACAATGTCAAGCAGCTTGACATCTCCACCCACAGGTGCATACACATTAAGATGAACCGTCTCCTCAATGCCTGTGCACTTATCATGGTATGCCGGGTTATCCGATGTGAACGCGTCACTTCCGAATACTCCTGTTCCCGAATTGAACCACACCTCGTCCTTGTTGAACGGATTAATTTTTATATCGCTGAGCCAGTGGAGAATCGACACCCCTCCATTGTACTCAGGCCTCATGTAGGAGGTATTAAAATGTATCCCGCCCTTCTCAAGTCCCTTAAGGCTTATCTCCCATGTTGAGCCATAGTCATGCGATATGTAGACGCATTCAACCCCCTTTAGCTCGCGACATAGTGTAGAGCATGTTAGCAGCCCCGGTTCACTCTGGCATGAGCATACCCCGCCGAAGCCGTAATCCACATAGCCTTCGGCTCTGGTCTTGTCATCGTCATAAGGCGTTATATCATCATACCCTGCTATTTTTCCGTTCTTAAAATGGTATCTGAGCACATGTCCACCAATTACGTCACCTGTATCACAGCTATATCCCATATCGACAATATAATTATATCTTCCGGTACTGTTCATAGTAACGTACAGATACTTTCCATCATAATCATACCTTGACGCCACATTTCCATTCATCCTGCAATCAGCTATGTCGTAGTCCTTCGGCTGCGCCAGCTCCTCAAAGGTATTTCCCGAATCGTAAGACGCATACAGGCTGTGACCTCTATGTCTGTCATCCGGCCTTGTTGTCAAGCCTGCCGTCCCGGCTACAATTGTAACACCATCCGGTGATACCCATACAAACGTCATATATTCCTCTGTAAGCGGAAGCTTCTCCCAGCTAATACCGCGGTCACGGCTTCTTAAAAGTCCTCCAGTCTGACTTGCAAAATAGAGTGTATCGCTGTCGCTCTCATCCACAACCAGTCTCATTCCGGTTCCTCGTCCGCTTAGGTTGCCATGAACCATGGTCGGAATGCTTCTGTAGATAAAACTCTCACCATAATCCTCCGATATGCATAGCTTTCCCTCAGGCTTTCCATTGATACCACATGCAATGTACAATCTCCCAGGATGTTCATTGTCAAGTGCCACCGCAATAGGGAATGTCTCCTCCACATCGAGCATGCTCACATGATCAATAAGACTCTTCCAGCGTTTCTCGTCATATAAATATCTGTACACACCACCGATATCTGTTCTGGCGTACAATATCCCAGGCACCTTTTTGTGAAAAACAAAGCCCGTGACATAGCCTCCGCCGGGAATCGGTGCATTGTGATACCGGTACGGTATCTGTGCTGTTATCCTCTCCGTTATCCCTGACATAACAATCCTCCCATCCAAATTTTTCAGATGGTTAGATTGTCTCACTAAATCACGAGCTTTTCTACCCTATTTTTTTTACTTTTTTACTATTTATATTTCGAGGCAATACCTTATAGCATTACATCCATGCTGCAAGCACTCACGCATCGTAACACATACAGCAGTGCTATTACTGTGATACAACCTGAAGCTTCATAACGCTGCCATCATATACCACTGTCACTATAAGCTTATCATTCACATAGTAGCTGGTAAGTCCATCCGGTGTAGAACTAGAAAACATAAATCCATTACTTTCAAGAATATCTCCATAATCCGATACCATATCGGATGTTATAACGGAAAATGTCATAATTCCCCCACCATTGACCGATTCATATCCTGTAAAGTTCCCGGCAGTCATATACGGAAGCTGTGAAAATACAGAATCCTTATTATCAAAATAAGCATATCTGCCATCTGCCGACTCGGATGGCTTTGTAGGCTCCTGTGTCTCAGGCTCAGCGTATGTAAGAATATCCCAGTAATTCTCACCCGCCTCAATAAGCATTGTTCCATCTTTATATATCAAGGTAATGCACATCTTACCGCTTGCAGCTGCGAGGTACGCTCTTGTACCATCCTGACTATTGAGTGTATACTTACCTTCATTTATAACACTCTTAAGATAATCGCTGTAATCTGACTCCTTGGCTCCCGAAAACTTAAGACCTTCCACATAGCTCTCACTAAAATATTCTTCAAACTTTCCTGCCGTGAATGAAGGTAATGTATTAAATACACTCTTCTTGTCTTCAAAATACACAGCGGCACCGGTAAGCTGTTTTCTGGTTGTTGTCTCCTCCTGTGTCTGCCCGGTAGTCTCCTTTGTGGATTCCTTCACAGTGGACTCCTTTTCGGTTGTAGTATCCTTCTGTTCATCCGTCTCGTGCTGACTGGTTGTCTGCGTCTCTGTCCTGGTATATTCAAAGGTTCTGTCAATCTCTGATATATCATCCTTCTTACATGCAGACATTGCTGCCGTGGCAAATATCACCGCCGATAAAATAACTGATAACTTTCCTAATCTTCTCTTCATATACATTCCCCTTTTCGCATAGTCAAATAATTCGCAATATACAAATCCATTAATTAAGATTATGTGTTTATAGAACTCTGTGCCAAAGCATGTTATATATACCTAGCTGTG
>DNFT01000087.1:0-1173 GCA_003486385.1 Eubacterium sp.
TTATACACGCTAAGTTTATAGAGTATGTTTTGCCCCTGACATCGTAATATTTTTTTTGTAAACCATAGTAAATTTTTTTATTATGTGTTACAATCAATTATTGAATGTGGGTACATTATACTCATGATAAAACGGAGGACAGAATATGGAGCATGATGAAAAAGAATTTGAGGCGCGTGCCAATCGTATAGCAAGAGGAATGTGGCTTGCCATGCTGGTTGTATTTTCAGCTGCTTATGCGGTTGAAGTTGCGAAGGGGCGCAGGAGCACAGCTTACTATGCCATGCTGTTGGTTTGCGGCTGGGTGCCTTTTATAGCGGGCTGCATTTTGCTGAAGCTGCAGGGAGCGGCTACAAAACAATATAAGAATGTTCTTGCGTATGGCTTCGGTATAGTTTACCTGTATATCATGGCGACCACGAAGCAGGGCTTTGCATTTACATTTATTTTCCCACTTGCGAGCATGGTCATGATTTATAAGGATAAGTGGTATCTGCTACGTTTCTCGACAATGAATCTTGTGATAGTGGGTATCAATATTGCAAGCTGTTATTTTGGCGGAATGAAAACTCCTGAGGATAAGCTGTATTATGAGCTGGAGTTTGGAATAACCATGCTTTGTTATTTTGGATATATCATGTCAACCAGCCACCTTATAAGGTCTGATGGTTCGCTTTTAGGTTCTGTGAAGGATAATCTTAATCGTGTGGTGATGACTGTACATCAGGTAAAGGGTGCGAGCAGCACAATAGTTGATGGTGTTACGGTAATACGTGAGTTGTCCGAGGAGAATAAGGAAGGTGCGGGTGCTGTAGTTTCAAGAATGGAGAATGTTGCACAGAATAACGCCGTGCTCAGTGAGAAGATTGATTCTACAATGAACATGACTAATGATATCAATGAACAGGTAGGGAATGTCGCTGGTCTTGTAGAGCATATTGTTGAGATAAGTGAGAAGTCAGCACAGCATGCAGCTTCAAGCTCCGGACAGCTTGAGAGTGCTGTTGAAGCAACCAACTCCATGGCAGAGCTTTCGGCAGATGTCGAAAATATTTTAAGTGACTTCCACAGCCAGTTTGAGCGTGTGAAGGAGGAGACAAGTACTATTGAGGGAATCACCTCAAAGACTAACCTGCTTGCGCTTAATGCGTCAATCGAGGCTGCAAGAGCCGG
>DNFT01000087.1:1278-2392 GCA_003486385.1 Eubacterium sp.
GGCTTTGCGGTAGTTGCCGATGAGATAAGAGATCTCAGTACAGGCACACAGAAGTCCTCCGGCAGTATTATGGAGGCTCTCAGACTTCTTGAAAGCACATCGGACAAAATGACGGAATCAATAACAACAATACTCAAGCTTATATCAGAGACCTTGAAGACTATTGAGCTTGTAAATGGCAGCGTTGGAACGATTGCAAGCGATTCCAAGCAGCTTGGAGACGAGATACAGGTTGTGGATTCGGCAATGAAGCATGTTGAGACTTCAAACCAGAGCATGGTTGACAATATGAAGCAGGTTCAGGACATTATGGTTACGATTGTAAAGGGTGTTAAGGAGTCGGAAGAGACTACCAGAACCATGATGAGCAAGTATGATGAGACTGCCAAGAGCGTTTCAGATATAGAGAGCGTTGTAGGTAAGCTGGTATCTGAGCTTGGAACAGGCGGGTTCATGAGCGTTGAGGATATTCAGGAGGGAATGAGTGTATCCTTGTTCGACCAAGAGAGTGGAAAAGAGTATCACACAACAGTTACGTTGGTAAAGCAGGGCAATGTGTATATTCCGGCAGCCGACAAGCTGGCTTCATTCTTAGGTGACTTTAAGAATAAAAAGTATAACATACATATTATAGTTAACAATGAACTGTATATATGGAAGGATTCGCGTGTTGCTGCAGACAGGAACACGTCCGGACATTACATGCTTGTTCTTTCCTCAAGACCTGAGGTCATGAATAGAAGAAAATATCCGAGACTTGCGATGACCAATTCATGCGAGACTTTAATTAAGGGAACAGCACATACTGCAATAGGTAAGCTGGTGAACATAAGTGCAGGCGGATTCGCATTTGCAGTCAGGGATGAAGCATTCAAGACTGCAATAGGAAAAGAAGTTGAAATAAAAATCAATGCTTTTGAGCTGTTGAAGGGAGAGAAGCTCACAGGTGTTATTATCCGTTCAACGGATGATGATGGTACCTACATAGTCGGCTGCCGTATGCCTGAGGACAACGAGGACATTATGAACTATGTTAAGGATAGAATGAAGTAAATCCTTTTTTACCGTAAGGGTCATAGACCGGGTGTCAGAACATGCATAATTAATCTATGAG
>DNFT01000087.1:2459-2681 GCA_003486385.1 Eubacterium sp.
TAACGTATTATATTTATGCATAGATATAATACGCTATGCACGGTCAGGGATATAGCATGTTCTGATACCCGGCTAATATAAGAAAAAATATTGGTAAAGAAACTGCGGTTATATACAGCCTGCTGCGTTGGCGGATTGATATGACAGCAGTTTTTTTGGGTGGAATCAGATTCTGGTGCGAACGTAAAGAATACCCTTATCAGAGTTCTTAGGACATCTTGC
>DNFT01000087.1:2741-21542 GCA_003486385.1 Eubacterium sp.
CAACGGAGCTGATATGCATAAAAGAATACGATATACACTCAAATACTAACTGGCACGCGTTGCCCACGAATTGAATTTTTAAATAAAAGTAAAAAGGTTCTGTTTTAGTTGTGACATGGAGATAAATGTGCTACAATGTAGTTATAAATACTAGTTTATGGATAAAATAAAACCGGTGTTGGAAATGAGGATTTATTTTTTATGAATAGAAATGATGTCCACAAAGGATATATAAGTAAGATGAGCCTGCATGACAGGGAAGTGCTTGGTGCCATAGTCGGGCTTGCAAAGACCTGCGGAAACAATCCGTACACGGATGACACGATTAAGCTTATATGTGACGCTCTTTTAGCGTTCAATAGGGGCTGTGACAAGGCGCAGGCTGAGGAGTGGCTTGAGAGGCTGCACAGGGAAAAGTACAACATTTCCCCGGGCTGTGCGGTGTGTCAGGCAAGGTGCGGAAATACGGATGATTATGACATCAGCCTTATTCTTGGGGAAGAGCAGGATAAGCTTGATATAAAGCAGGAGCTTATAGTACATTCAGTGCTGCTCGCGGACGCAGCTATGCGAAACAGAGGCTTGTATTCGGATGAAGCGTACAGGCGGGTATTGCTTGGGGTTCTTACAGTCCTTTCATACGAGATGTCATTGAAGGGACTTGAGAATGCCGCAGAGCAGGCAGAAAGATGGGAGGTACAATAATGGCAGCTACCAATTGCGAGATGTGCAGTTATTATGTATATGATGAAGAGTCGGAGTGCTATGTATGCGATATGGACCTTGATGAGGATGACCTTGTGAAGTTTCTTCAGGGCACTAATGACAGGTGTGCGTATTTTTCCATGAACGATGAATATGCCGTTGTAAGAAAGCAGATGTGATATTTGGCAGATATGCCACACCGAGGAAATGCATAGCATTTTCGAGGCAGCTCTGAACAGTTACATTGATTTTTTGAAATAGGGCTACCGTAATCCCACTGGATTTAGAAGCGGAGGAAGCCTGTGCGGCAATATAAGCTTCGGCAATAAAAATTATTAATAGAAAAGATGAGGTAAATTATGTTTCGTATAATTTCAGATGGCTCCTGCGACCTTGGCACAGAGCGCGCAAAAAAGTATGATATAGATGTGGTTCCTTTCTATGTTTCCTTTGATGAGAAGCAGTATGACAGGGAGATAGCAGATATAGGAATCCGCGATTTTTATGAGAGAATGGTTAAGGACAAGGGTGTGTACCCTAAGTCATCAATGCCATCGGTTGATGACTATGTGAAGGCATTTATGCCGTATGTAAAAAACGGCGAGGAGATACTGTGCCTGTGCATAACAACCAAGTTCTCAGGCTCATATAACTCTGCGATGAATGCCAGGAACATGGTACTTGAGGATTATCCGGATGCGGTCATTGAGGTTATGGATACGCAGGTTGACACAGTGCTTCAGGGAATATTCACACTTGAGGCGGCGAGAATGCGTGACGCAGGCTGGAGCCTTTCAGATACGATTAAGAGACTTAACGAGATGATACCTCACTCAAGAATATTATTCACAGTCGGCTCAATGGACTATCTTGTGCATGGCGGAAGAGCGGGAAAGACTGCCGGAATAATCGCCGGAACACTGGGGCTTAAGCCAATGATTATATTAAAAGACGGAGAAATCTACTCCGGCGGAATAGCACACGGAAGAAAGAAGTCCATGGTCAAGGTTATAGACCTTATGCATAAGTATTTTGCGGAGACAGGGGAGAACATAGATGACTATGTTATTGTCGTAGGCTTTGGGTATGATGAGAAGGAAGCGGTTCAGTTCAGGGATATGGTTCAGGCGGATACAGGAAGAAATGACATAGACATATTCCAGATTGGCGCGACGATAGCGGTGCATACGGGACCTTATCCGCTTGGAGTGGGGATACTCAGAAAGGCGTTCTGATAATTTCTTTGCGGCTTGGTCTGGGGTTATAAAATATATTGGAATTGGAGAATGTTTTGACTTCAATATCATTGGAGAAGACTATGTTTATAAAGGATGATAATACCTACAACGATATAAGGGAAAAATCGTTAAACCGGTGGCTTGACGAGATGGAAAAGCATGAGGATATCGCAGTGCGCGGAGGCGTGAAGCTGACCCGCGAGTATGTCCTGCACCTGAAGGCTGAGATAGAGAGACTTAAGGGTGAGAATGAGTTAAAGAACAGCTATCTTAAAAAGATGAGTAAGAGGAGCAAGTGATAGAGGGACTGTAGCCGTAAATTGCCGGTACAGCCATTTTTATACCGAAATATAAAGGAGAACACATGATGGAGCAGAAAAAATTAGTTGCATTGACTTTTGACGATGGACCGACGGCGGGCATTACCGACAAGGTGCTTGATGTGCTTAAGGAGAACGGCGTGGTGGCAAGCTTTTTCCTGATAGGAAACTATGTCACCGACAGTACGGCACCGCTTGTTAAGCGCGCACATGACATGGGCTGTTCAATCGAAAACCATTCACGCACACATAGCGCGATGACCACTTTATCGGAACAGGAAATCCTTGACGAGATAAGCTATACATCGGATGTTATCGAGAAGCTTACAGGAGACAAGCCGCAGTTTTTCAGACCGCCGTACATTGACCACGATAAAAAGATGTATGATCTAATCGACCTCACCTTTATCTGCGGCTACGGCTGTGAGGACTGGCTCCCTGAGGTGCCGGCAGTGGAGAGGGTACAGAGAATCCTTGCGCAGGCTAAGCCGGGCTTCATTATTCTCCTGCACGATATGCAGGGGAATGTGCAGACGGTTGAGGCGATAAAGACTATTATTCCGGAGCTTAAAAAGCAGGGCTATGAGTTTGTCACGATACGCGATTTATTTAAGAAGAGCGGGGCTGTGCCGGAGAGAAATACCATATATATGGAAGTTAATTGACAGGAGAATACAACATGGAAACAAGAGTTGAAGAGGCAGCGAAGAAAAAGCAGTGCGGTTTTAACTGCGCACAGGCGGTGGCATGTACATACTGCGACCTTGCAGGCATTGATGAGGAGACGATGAAGAATCTGAATCAGGGCTTTGCGGTCGGAATAGGTGTCAGCATGGAGGCGACCTGCGGTGCGATTATCGGGGCAGTCAACGTGCTTGGGGCAATCAATAAGAACCCACAGAAAACGATGAAGAGTGCGAGAAACATAATCACCTCCTTCAAGGAGCAGAACGGCACCGTAATCTGCAAGGAGCTAAAGGGAATTGAGGATGGAGTTGTAAAGAGGGAGTGCATTGACTGCGTAAGGGATGCGGCAAGGCTTCTTGAAAATGAATTGGGTTAGTGAGCCACAGGATATGGAAATGATATTCTGCACATTTTCTAACAAAATGATTGCGGATACAAAGAATATAGAGTATGGAATTTATTACAGGAGCGCTGAAAAATATGTCCGGTTTTTTATGGATGAATATAGGAGAGCCGTTGAGGCATTATAATGGCATATTGCGACGAGTATATGCCGTATGACAGGCTGGATAAAGACATTGTGGTGGTGAAATGGGAGTGAAATCTGAGCACGCCGGTTGAAATACTGTATTGCTAAGGATGATACATTGTGCTAACATGTGTGATAGAATTATAAACAGTATATAAATATTGCTTGGATGGGGCGAAAAATTATCGTTGAATAATGATTTCTACCCATCCTTACTGGTTTAAATGGAGGATAATTTCATGGAGCTTATGGATTTAATAAGAACGAACAGAACCTACCGCCGTTTCAAGCAGACAGCAGTAGCTGATGAGATAATCGCGGAGGTGTTGGAGGCAGCGCGCAACGCGGCGAGTGCGGCTAACAGGCAGCCGCTCAGCTATGTTGTTGTGAAATCGCAGAAGAAGGTTGAAGAGGTCTTTGCGCTCACCAAGTGGGCGGGCTATCTTCCACCTGAGCAGGGACAGCCGGGAAAGGGTGAGGAGCCTGTACTGTTCATCGGAGTTGTGGAAAATACGGACATTAACAAGAATTGTGACACGGATGCAGGGCTTGCCATCGCGAACATGAGACTTGCGGCATGGGCGCATGGAGTTGGAAGCTGCATTATAGGCGCATGCAACAAGCCTGAGCTTTCACGGATGTTCGGGCTTACACAGAATCAGGTGCTTCACACGATTATCGCATTCGGATATCCGTCGCATGCAAGCAGCATTGAGGACATGAAAAATGACGATGTGAAATATTACCTTGATGGGAACCGCAACTATGTTGTGCCTAAGCGCAGGATAGACGATGTGGTGACGAAAATTTAATTTATAAAATTTGCGAATTATCGTTTATATATGTGCAGGAAACGAAGTGGCTTGCGGATATTTTTGATTGCTGCAGAGCGTACGGAGGACATTGTCCGGACTACTGGATTTAGAGGAGGATGTACAATGAAATATAATCTTCCTGAAAGAGTTGAGCGGGAGATTGTTATGTTTGCCGGAAAACATTCGGTTACGAAGGTTGTGCTGTTTGGTTCGAGGGCAAGAGGGAGCAATACTGAGAGAAGCGATGTGGATATTGCCGTGTATGGTGGGGATTTTGATGAATTTTATTGGGACATCAAGGAAAACGTACATTCGCTATTGATGTTTGATGTGATTGATATGGATTCAGGGATATCGGAAGAATTGAAAAAAGAGATTGAGAGGGATGGTGTTGTCATATATGAAAAAGCTTGATAATTTTTCCAATTGCCTTGCTGTCTTGAGAAAAGCGGATTTTGAATTTGCAGATGAAAATGAAATATACAGGACAGGCATAATCGGACAGTTTAATTTGACATTCGAGCTTGCGTGGAAGGCGTTGCAGGAGATATTAAAGCTTCATGGAGCGGTGGAGGCAGAGACAGGTTCGCCCCGCGAGATACTGCAGCTCGGATATAAAATGGGCTTTCTGGATGATTCAGCCGTGTGGCTGTCAATGTTGAAAAAGCGCAATACATCCGTTCATATATACAATGAAGATGAGGCAGATGAACTGCTTCTTCTTATAAGGGACAGCTTCATACCGGCTTTTTCCGTGCTTGAAAATACGCTGATGAATAAGGCAAATGAAGCGGGAGAAAACTGGTAAGTCCGGCTTACAGATGTTGAACCCAAATACATTTTAAATAGTTAAAACAGGGGGAAATGTAAAGATGAAATATATGACCTTCAATTCATCCTGCTCATTTGCCGGTATCGCCAATATGCTTGAGAGCAAGGGACTTGACTTTCAGGATTATGAGGTTGCATTGGGGATGGAGCTTCCGTATATAGTGGCGAAGTGTGGCGGCGGCTATATGGCAGGTTCAATGCTGCAGGAAAAGAAGTATTTTGATATTTTTCTTAAGAAAAATGGTTATGAGCTGGTTGAAAATTACGTTGACAGGCAGGATGTCATAGCTATCTTAAATGAGATGGACTGCGCAATGCTCGGTATAAGAATTGACGAAAGACACAAGCATGCAGTTGTGTATAAGGGCGTGAACACTGCCGACAATACATTAGTGTTCATAAATAATAAGCATGAGAAATCGGATGAACCCGACAGACTGGAGCTTACCAAAGATGAATTGCTGCAGCGGCTTGACGATAAGGTAATGGTTGCCTCGCTCAAGGAGTACAGCGGTAAGGCAGACAGTCCGGTTCCGTTTATGGAGGCTTCGATTTCATGTCTTGATGAGCTGCATTGCGATATTGTCCGGTTCTGCGCTGATTTTCAACCGCATGAGAGTGTGGAGCGGACAAGGGACACATTGTTCCGTCCGGTTTTGTTAGATTCGGTGGCGATGATGGAGCTGATTGGCGCAGCGGATATGGCAGAGAGCATAAAAAGGCTTCAGAGAGCCTACATGGATGCGGCTTTTAGGAGTGGCGCAGAGCAGGTACGGCTCTGCAGGCATATTGATATGCTTTTGCTGGAACAGGTGATTGAAGGCTGGAAAGGACTTATTGGGACAGGGGTCAGACCCCATGTCCCAAGTCTGGGACACGGGGTCTGACCCCTGTCCCATACACAAAGCGGTGACGGACAAGGACAATGAGGCGATAGTTGTATGGCTTAAATATCTCTGCGATTATGAGAAAACAGTGTAAGAAAAAGGGACGGTGTCTCGGGTAAAGCACCGTCCTTTATCTGTGTAATGGTTACAGGCACAGCTTAATAATACTGCATATCCTCACTCCGAAGCGCGGCGTCCGCCCATGCAGGCATTTCATCGGAGTCCGCAAGCTCTCCCGAGTGAACCTTTCTTTTGCCGAAAACATAGTTTCCGTCAGCATCAAACAAAAGCTCAATCCAGCCGTTGTCCGTGACCGTTCCGCCGACGAAAATTACGCTTTTGCTGCCATCGGAGTTTGCAAGCTCATATCTGAAATATGTGCTTTCGCTGCAAAGGTCAGTGATGTCATCACGCACATCGCCGAGCACAAAATAGAGCCGTCCGTCGGAAATCTCCGTGTACCCGGTGTCGGATATTTCAAAGGAAAACTTTACCATATTGTCGGTTTCCTCATAGATTATCTCGGCTCCGTCGGCACCATGAAAAATGCGCGTCAGGTATTCGGCGGCATTGACGATAGCCGCTCTGGTTGTTGGAATCATAAAAAGCACGGCGATGAATGTGGCGGCGCAGGCGGCGTAACGCATCCAAGTGTAATTCCGCTTTCGTGCATGCAGAAGATTATTTTTGATTGTCATTTTTGCTTCGGAATCCATCTCAAGCTTATCAAATGTGGTTTTAATTAAATTTTCCATAATCATTCCTCCAATCTTTTTTTCAATTCATCCTTGCCCCTGCTTATACGCATTGCGACGGCAGATTCGGATATTTGCAGAATTTTTGCAATTTCCTTATAGGTGTAACCTTCGTAAAAATGAAGATACACGGGGACTCGCTGAATGTCGGAAAGCTGCATGAGCTCATCATAGAGCTGCCGTTCGTCGTCGGTAAACGAGTCTGAAGTGCTCATGCCTTCCATGACCTCGTCATAGTCATCCGTATTTTTTGCGCGCTTGGATTTTAAATAATCTTTGCATAGGTTGGCGGTCATTTTAAAAAGGTATGATTTTTCGGAGCTGCTGTTTATCGCTATGTTTTTTGACAACAATTTCAAAAAGACATCCTGAACAATATCCTCCGCCTCTTGCTTTGAGCCCGTGTACGAGACGGCAAATCGGTACAGGTCGTCCGCATACGAATCAAACAGGGTTAGTATTCTGTCGGTTTTCACTCACGCTCCTCCTTGGTTTTTGGTATATTTTGCATTTATGAGCACTCATGAGTTTTTTGCTGCTCATATATATAACGATTCAGGAGTAGGATTTCTCACAAATCATTCTACAAAAGATAATCCGGATGTGATATACTAAATGCAAATGTATCATATTTTGTGAATAAATATAACATGGAGGGCTGGTTTTATGGAACTTATGGATTTGATGAGAACTAACAGGACATATCGCCGTTTTAAGCAGACAGCGGTTTCGGATGAGATAATCGGCGAGATTATGGAGGCGGCACGCAACGCGTCAAGCGCGGCTAACAGGCAGCCTCTTGGCTATGTGGTGGTGAAATCCCCGGAAAAGGTCGCGGAGGTGTTCGCGCTTACCAAGTGGGCAGGCTATCTTCCACCTGAGCAGGGACAGCCAAAGGCAGGCGAGGAGCCTGTGCTTTTCATCGGTGTTGTCGAGAATACCGATATCAACAAGAACTGTGATACTGACGCGGGACTTGCCATTGCCAATATGAGACTTGCGGCGTGGGCGCACGGAGTCGGAAGCTGTATCATAGGCGCGTGCGACAGGCAGAAAATTTCCGAGATATTCGGACTCACCGATAATCAGGCGTTACACACGGTCATAGCCTTTGGATACCCGTCGCACACAAGCCGCATTGAGGATATGAAGGACGGCGACGTGAAGTACTATCTTGATGATAACAGGGATTATGTCGTGCCGAAGCGAAGAGTGTGCGATGTGGTGAAGGAAATTTGAGAACATTAAATTTAGGACGGTTTTAAATGAAATACATGACCTTTAACTCATCCTGCTCATTTGCCGGTATCGCTAATATGCTTGAGCGCATGGGGTATGCTTACGAAGATTATCAAGTTGCCGCAGGCATGGAACTGCCGTACATTGTTGCGCGGGACAATGGCGGCTACATAGCGGGGGCGATGCTGCAGGAGAAAAAATATTTTGACATTTTTTTAAAGAAAATCGGTTATGAGCTTACAGAGGAAAAGATAAGCAGGCAGAAGGTTTTTTCGTATTTGAAGGAAACAAAGAGCTGCGCGATGCTGGGAATAAAAATCGATGAGAAGCACAAGCATGCCGTTGTTTACACAGGTAATGACGGTGATGTACTGCTGTTCATCAACAATAAACACAGGGAATCCGATGAGCCGTGTGAGATGAGGCTTGATGAAGGGGAACTGCTGCAACGCCTGGATGAGGTGACAGTCGTCGCATCGTTAAAGCCTTATGAGGGCGGGGCGGTTAATCCGCTCCCTTATATGCAGGAATCGCTTGAATGTCTGGACGAGCTTTACTCAAAAGCAGAACAATTTTCGTCAGGGCATCAATCAAGGGAAAATGTTTTAAATACAGTGGATACATTGTTCCGTCCGCTGCTTCTTGATTCATTTGCGGTGATGGAGCTTGCAGGTTCATCGTCGGTGGCGGAGAGCATCAGGGATCAGCAGAAAAAATATATTGCTGCGGTGTTCAAGGGGCAGGCAGAGCGTATAAGGCTGTGCGATTATATTGATATTGCACAGATAAAAAATATAGTTGATGAGTGGAAAAGGCTGACAGAGGAAAGAATCGATAAATTAAAAAGGACAGTTTATTCATGAAAAACGGCACTCCATTTATGAAAAAAGAAGAGATAATAAAGCTGATAAAGTATGTTGCCGGTTCTGTGGCGGCAGTGCTGTTATCCGTGGCGGTCGGGCTTCAATTTGCTTACGCGGCGGGAATCATAACGCTTCTGACCATTCAGGATACCAAGCGGGAGACGGTGAGAATTGCCATTAAGAGAGTTGTTATTTTTTTTATAATGACGGTTCTCTCGGCAGCGATATTTCCGCTTGCGGGGTATCATGTGTGGGCGTTCGGAATTGTGCTGATTCCGTATCTTACATTCTGTATTGTACTGGATATGAAGGAGGCTATAGCTCCGGTAGCGGTGTTGTGCACCCATTATATTTCAGCGGGAAGCTGTTCATGGCAGATGATACTTAATGAATTTCTTATCCTTGTGATTGGTGTCGGGGTCGGAATTTTGCTTAATCTGTTCATGCCCGACAGCAGAGCGAAGCTTGTGGCATATCAGAGGACGGTTGATGACAAGATGGTACATATCCTGAAGAGAATGTCACTGTATATGGAGCGTGAGAACAAGTCGGATTACACAGGTGAGTGCTTTGATGAGCTGGACAACATGCTTGCTAATCTCAAAAAAGAGGCACTCTACTATATGAACAATCATTTTCTTGGGGAGAATGATTACTACTATGAGTACATGCAGATGCGTGCAAGACAGTGCATTATCCTAAAGAGGGTGTATTCGGACATTGTGCGCCTCACAACAACGCCACAGCAGGTAAGTGCGCTGGCGGATTTCGTTATGAAGGTGGCGGACGAGTTCGCGGAGGAGAATGATGTGAAGGAGCTTTTAGAGCAGCTTGCGGGACTTCGGGAGAGCTATTCGGTTCAGGAGCTTCCAAGGAGCAGGGAGGAGTTCGAGAACCGGGCTATGCTCTATCATATCATGGAGGATATGAGGGTCTTTCTTGAGATTAAGAGAGAGTTTGCCGGGGCCTGTTTTTTGCGGGAATGACACTTGCCAGAGGACAGATATGTAAGTATAATAATGTACATGGTTTCAAGCCAAATAAATTGCAGCTGTTCGGAAAAAGAGAATAGCTGCAATAATTTAAAAGGAGAAGAAAAATGGAAGGTAAAGAGGGAAAAATATTCTGCCAGAGTATGACAGACGATGAGAGAAGGAATGTTTTCGGCGAGGGTTATTTTGCATATCTTGCGAAGATCTCCAAGAAGAAGGGCGCGATGGTCGGCTACATAATAGCGTTTTTGGCTGTGGGTGTGCTGTGCAACATTCCGGGCTGGGGCTTTAGGATTGATATGGACCTTATCATGGATGGCACGCATGAGGTCTCCGCGATAACTGTTGTGCTTGGAGTGCTGGGTGCTTTATGGTTTGCTGCCTCAACATTGTTTATCCGCATGGGAATAAAGAGGGCAAACAGGACGGCTGATGACTGGGTGAAGGAGGCCGCCAAGGGAAGCAGCCTGCCTGAGAGCGTGGTTCGTGATTTTGACAATCAGGTAAAAGCCGGAAACGCAAGCTTTCTGATACTTAAGGGAAAAAAGACGAAGCCGGTTCCTGTTATTATCACAGACGATTATATAGTTGAGGGTTCGATGGCGTACGTTAATGTGCATCCGATACAGGACATCATAGGCGCATGCTACACGCAGAGAGTCAATCCGAACAACAGGTTAATAAAGTATCAGTATATAGGTCTTGTAAACAAAAATGGCAACACCATAATTGAGGCCGATGAGAAGTACGGCGATCCGTTCCTTGCATATTTGAAGGAGAGAATCCCTTCGCTTGAGGTGATTGGCGATGTGATGATAACGGAGAGCGACTACTTCGACTGGGTTAAGAAGCTTCAGAAAAATGCACAATAGTGTGAAAAAAACGAGGGCTTGTTATGAAAAAGGAAGAAGAAAAGACAAATGTAATGCGCATACTTGACCAGAAGAAGGTAAAGTACACACCGCACAGCTATGACCCGGAGCAGGCAGTAAGCGGAGTTGAGGTCGCAGCTGTGCTCAGACAGGATGAAGAGCGGGTGTTTAAGACGCTTGTGACAACGGGAAAGACAGGAAACCATTATGTTTTCGTCATTCCTGTTGCTGAGGAGCTTGATTTAAAGAAGGCGGCAAAGGCTGTCGGTGAGAAGTCGATTGAGATGTTAAAGTCTAAGGATTTATTGCCGCTCACAGGCTATATCCACGGCGGCTGTTCACCGATTGGCATGAAGAAATTTTTCAGGACAGTATTCCATGTTCCGTCGCAGGAGGCGCAGAGCGCAGGCAAAAAGACAGCCTATGACTATGACACAATATTTTTCAGCGCCGGAAAGCTTGGCTATCAGGTTGAAATGCCGCTGGAGGAGCTTGATAAGGTAATCAGATTCGAGACTGCGGACATCATAGTGTAAAGTATGCTTGGGACACTGGTGTCAGACCCCTGTCCCACACAATCTGGGACAGGGGTCTGACACCAGTGTCCCAAAATAAAAAATTGATGTTTTTTAACATGGATTGGGTTGCAATACATTAAAATAAGTATACTTTATACGCTAAAAAGTTAATGATGTATCTTGACGCAGTAGAAACATGGGGGTATTATTTAAACATAGCCGCGCTGCGGCAATTGTTTTATCACTGGGAAAATCCTCTGCCGCAGGGCACGCGTTTTCCTTAAAAAACAAGGAGAAAAATTCACTACATGCACGCACATAAGCACAGCGTTTAATATGTGGCAGAATTTTTGCTTCGCAAAAACAAGGAGGCAGAATCCTCTCCTCGCATGAGCTCGGATTTTTGCTTCGCAAAAACAAGGAGGATTTGTTATATGGAAAAGAAGAATATCGACTGGGCAAATATCGGCTTCGGTTATATCAAGACCGATAAGAGATTTGTCTCTAATTATAAGGAAGGTGCATGGGATGATGGTGTGCTTACAGAGGATGATAAGGTAGTTATCAGTGAGTGTGCAGGCGTTCTCCAGTATGCACAGACATGCTTTGAGGGGCTCAAGGCATATACAACTGAGCAGGGTAAGATTGTTACATTCCGTCCGGACCTTAACGGTGAGAGAATGGAGAATTCATGTAAGAAGCTCATGATGCCTGTTTTCCCTAAGGAAAAGTTCGTTGACGCTGTATTAAAGACAGTTGAAGCCAATGCAGCTTACGTTCCACCTTACGGAAGCGGTGCTACACTTTATATCAGACCATATATGTTCGGAAGCAACCCTGTAATCGGTGTAAAGCCTGCCACAGAGTATCAGTTCAGAATATTCACAACACCTGTTGGCCCTTACTTCAAGGGCGGTGCTAAGCCACTCACAATCAGAGTATCTGATGTGGATAGAGCAGCTCCTCACGGAACAGGTGATATCAAGGCGGGTCTTAACTACGCAATGAGCCTTTTCAACATTGTAGATGCACATGAGCATGGCTATGATGAGAATATGTACCTTGATCCGGCTACAAGAACATACGTTGAGGAGACAGGTGGTGCTAACTTCATCTTTGTAACCAAGGATGGCAAGGTTGTAACACCTAAGTCCGGAAGTATCCTTCCGTCAATCACGAGACGTTCACTTCTCACAGTTGCCAAGGATTATCTTGGACTTGAGGTTGAGGAAAGACCTGTTGCAAAGGCAGAGCTTAAGGATATGGCAGAGTGTGGGCTTTGTGGAACAGCAGCAGTTATCTCACCTGTAGGTAAGATTGTTGACCATGGTACGGAAATCTGCCTTCCAAGCGGCATGAGCGATATGGGTCCTGTGACAAAGAAGCTGTATGACACACTTACAGGTATCCAGATGGGTCGTATTGAAGCACCTAAGGGCTGGATTTACGAGATTATGTAATTGTGCTCAATGGGCAGATTCTTTAAATGGTGCTTAATTTATGTGCCTAGATTAATTAGGTTCGTAACAAATAGAAATAAGAGGAGTTCCGGATTGCGGGGCTCCTCTTATTTGAACATTGCGGATGGCCGGGACAGGGGTCTGACACCGGCGTCCCAGGATTGGGACACCGGTGTCAGACCCCTGTCTCAGCCAAAGCAAAGGAAGGAAGCGTATGCAGGAATTTAAGTTTTTATGGAAATATATATCGCGGCATAAGTGGCGGTATATCGGCGGTATAGCTACATTGTTTGTGGTGGACTTTTTGAATATATATGTGCCTAGGTTTACGGGAGAAGCAACCGATGGACTCACTGCACATACACTCAGCTTTAATGGGCTGTTAAAGATTATTGCGGCAATACTGATTGCCGGAGCGCTTATAGCTATCGGACGTTTCTTGTGGAGATTTTTCCTGTTCGGTGCGGCGAGAAAAATTCAGTATGAGATAAGAAACGATATGTTCATGCATCTTGAGCAGATGTCGGTTGAGTACTATAACGAGCACAAGACAGGTGACCTGATGTCAAGGTTTATCAATGACCTCAACTCTATCCGTATGGCTATAGGTATGGCTGTCATATCAGCGTTTGATGCTACGGTAATGGCTGTTATGGTTATATGCCAGATGATATTTTATGTCGATTTGAAGCTCACGCTGCTTGCAATTATACCTATGATATTCATTTTTGCAGGTGAGTTCTACTATGGTGCCATTATGGAAAAGCGCTTCAAGGAGAAGCAGGAGGCTCTGTCGGATCTGACCGATATGGTCCAGGAGAGCTTTTCGGGGGTCCGTGTTATAAAGGCATTTGTTCAGGAGAGAGCGGAGCTTAAGGCATTTTTAAAGTATAATGACAGCACAAGAGATAAGAATATGAGCGTCGCAAAGCTTCAGGCGGTGGTTATGCCGCTTCTTGATGTCATCATTGGTGTGAGCAGCCTTATAACCCTTCTCTACGGTGGTTATCTTGCACTTGTGGGAGATATAACACTTGGACGCTTTGTCGCGTTCAACCAGTATGTGACTATGCTTGTATGGCCTATGCTTGCAGCCGGCGAGAGCATTACCTCAATATCACAGGGACTTGCCTCGGCTAAGCGTGTGAAGGAGGTCTTAGATGAGAAGCCGGAGATATTTGATGCTCCGGAGGCGGACAAGGTCGAGAGGATTGAAGGACACATAACCTTTAACCACCTTACATTTATACACAATGGGCATACTGAGCCGACACTCAATGATGTGTGCCTTGATGTGCCGGCAGGTACAACTCTTGCTGTAATCGGAAGAACAGGTAACGGAAAGAGTACGCTGGTAAACCTCCTGCTGCATCTGTACAACACGAAGCCGGGAATGATACTTATAGACGGAAGAGACATAAATAAGATTCCGTTAAATGTTCTGAGAGCTAATATCGCGTATGTTCCACAGGATAATTTCCTGTTCTCAGACAGCCTTAGAAACAATATCGCCTTCGGTGCGGACGGCGATGATATGGGCGAGGTTATAAAGGCAACCAAGGCGGCGTGCATACATGACAATATTGTGGCTTTCCCGGATGGCTATGAGACGATAGTCGGCGAGAGAGGAGTGACCCTATCCGGCGGACAGAAGCAGCGAAGCTCAATTGCGAGGGCACTGATGAAGGATGCGCCTATACTCATCCTTGACGATGCGCTTTCGGCTGTCGATACCGACACGGAGGAGCATATCCTCAACAATCTGAAGGAGAACAGAAAGGGAAGGACAACCATAATCATCGCACACAGAATTTCTACAATTCAGAATGCGGATGTGATTATGGTGCTTGATGACGGAAAGGCTGCCGAGATAGGAAATCACAATGAACTCATGGCTAAAAACGGAATCTATAAGAGCATGTTCGACAAGCAGCAGCTTGAAGCGGCAAAAGGACAGACGAGCGGGGAGGTGGCTGAATAATGAAAAGACTTTTAAAATATCTTAAGCCACATGTGCTTACAATGGTTATTGTGTCCGTCATGGTGCTTCTCATAACTGTGGTTGAGCTTTACAAGCCTATCATAATCGGTAACGCCATAGACTACTATATAAATGGTTACTACAATCCTTATGCCATCGTCGATGAGGATGCGGCAGGAGCTATACGCTACGGCGATGTATATATCAGCAAAAATTATGATGCAGCTTCCTATGATGGACCATTCTACCAGATGTTTCTGTACAATGACCGCTACTACATGGCGGAGAACATAACAACGGACGAATGTTTGACTTTAAAGGAGGCAGGACCGGAGGTGCTTTCGGGCTATGTCGACGGCGCGCGGTGCCTTTCAAGGGATGAGCTGAAGGATTTGAGGCATTTTGATTTTACCGGGATATGCCACGCCGCGCTCCTGTATCTTGGTGCACTGCTTGCCGGATTCGTACTGAATGCATTGCAGACATATCTGTTGCAGAAGCTTGGACAGGATATCATATATAAGATGCGTGAGGAGCTGTTTGCACATATTCACAGCCTTTCACTCAGCTTTTTCAACACACAGCCTGTCGGCAAGCTGGTGACGAGAGTTACGAATGATACCGAGGCGGTAAATGAGATGTTCTCAGGTGTGCTTGTAAGACTTTTTAAGAATATTGTAAAGATTATCGGCTATGCGGTGGTCATGCTCTCAATCAATGTAAAGCTTGCTGGATATTCATTTTTACTCCTGCCGGTAATAGGCGTGCTCACATTCGTGTTCAGACATCTGTCGAGGCAGGCGTACAGAATAACAAGAAATAAGATTACGGATATAAATACATTCCTCTCGGAAAATATATCGGGCATGAAGCTTATCCAGATATTCACGCGGGAGAAGGAAAAATATGACCAGTTCGAGGAGAAGAGCATGGGACTTTTCAAGGCAGGCTTCAGGGAGGTAATGATATTTGCCATTTTCAGACCTGTCATCTACTTCCTGTCGATTGTGGCACTTGTCATAATCATCGGACGCGGAGGAAGCCTTGTGCTCGGAGGTGCAATCTCGATAGGTACGCTTTATATTTTCATAAACTATATAAGCTCCTTCTTCGACCCGATTCAGGAGCTTGCAGAGCAGTTCGGAACACTTCAGTCATCACTTGCTTCGGCTGAGAAGATGTTCCAGATTCTCGATGTGAAGCCTGAAATTGTCAATCCGTCACACCCTGTCGATGTCAAGGTTGACGGAAAAATTGAGTTTAAGAATGTATGGTTTGCTTATGAGAAGGACGAGTATATATTGAAGGATGTAAGCTTTACGATCAATCCGGGCGAAAAAGTAGCTTTTGTCGGTGCAACTGGTGCCGGAAAGAGCTCAATTCTCAATCTTATAGGACGTTATTTTGATATACAGAAGGGTGAGATTCTTATTGATGGTGTCAACATCAAGGACATTGACACGGATGTGCTGCGCGGTGCGATAGGGCAGGTACAGCAGGATGTGTTCCTGTTTACCGGTGACATAAAGAGCAATATTTCACTCAGAAATGAGAATATAACTCTTGATGAGATTAAGGCTGCAGCAAAATATGTCAATGCAGACAGCTTTATAAGCAAAATGCCGGGCGGCTATGATGAGCCGGTTACGGAGAGAGGTTCAACGCTCTCGGCAGGACAGAGGCAGCTCATATCCTTTGCAAGAACACTTGCATACAAGCCTTCGATTCTTGTGCTTGATGAGGCTACAGCCAACATTGACACCGAGACAGAGAGTCTTATAACGGAGGCTATGGAGAAGCTGATGACCGGAAGAACTACCATCATGGTAGCACACAGGCTCTCAACCATCCAGCATGCCGATAAGATTATGGTCATGGATAAGGGAAGAATCGTTGAATCGGGAAATCATCAGGAGCTTCTTGCACAGAATGGCGTGTACAGAAAGCTCTATGACCTGCAGCTTGCGGCAGAGGTGACGCGGTAGGAAAAAAATAACCTTCGGGAATGCCTCTTAGGGTGACGCGGCAGCAAATAAGACCTTGAATGAAATGCAGCAAATAACTGTATTCATTCAAGGTCTTATCTTTAATTGGCAGATTTATTTTTCAATAAATTAAATTCTATAATCATATCTCCGGCTTCGGGGGCTTTCTGCCGAAACCGGATTGGCGTCACGCTTTTAGTTATTTCTTTATTATCAGCGGAAGGAGTTTGGACTTTATAAGTGAGCCGAATGACATTACTATCATTGCGATAAGCTCAATATAAAAACCGATGCTAGGATATACCTTTATTGCATCCGAAAAATATTCAAAACCGCCAAGCACATCTGAAATATCACTCTTGATACCTATTAATGTTATAATAAAGAATGCCAGAGCGACATAAGATGTAATTCTTGCAAAAAGCTTCTTGCCGAATAAATTGGCTGCTATGTATACGAGAAGCACAAGGGTGATAAATACGGCATTGCTTGTTGTTCCGGAAAAGAAGTTGACGGACTGCTTTGCCTTCTCACCCAAAAAATCTACCTTACATGTAAGATAAGGTAAGAAAAGAGCGATAAATGCAACTACAGCGGCTATAAGCCCTGAAAAGTAAATGTTCTCCTTTACAATTGAAAAATCCATGTTTCCGATTTTAAAGGATACGAGCGGTCTGCCCGGTGCAGCAGGGGCAGAAGCAGCGGATGAAGTGGCAGCAGTCTGAGCTGGAGCGGCTATTTTGGCTCCGCAGCTGCCGCAGAATAATGCGCCATCTTCAAGTTGTGTTCCACAATTTGGACAAAACATAATAAATCCTCCTATTAAATTTATAAAAAATTAATATTTTCTATTACATTAACACAATAAAGTGTGTGTGGCAATACCTAAATGCTATGATGTTGGGCGCATATTGAATAGATGTATTATGCCAGCCGGAAGTATGACAGAATTTCAACAAATTATAGAAAATAAAATGTATATATGTTATAATAATAAAACTGTCAAAACAACGAAATTATTTTTTGATGGAAAAATAAGGATAGGAATAAAGGTTATGGAAGTAAAAAGTAAAATTGGACAGACTGTGCTTGAGTATCTTATGCTTACTCTTGCAACGCTGGTTCTGGTAGTTGGTGTGTATGTGTTTAAGTTCCCGAATAATTTTTCGTTCGGGGGAGTCACTGGTATATCTGTCATTTTAGGCGCGGTTCTGCCGTATTCACCGGCGTGGTTTACATTTGTCATCAATATGGTTCTTCTTGTTATCGGATTTATCTTTCTTGGGAAGAGCTTCGGAATAAAGACGGTGTATGTGAGCGTGCTTACATCGGTTGGCTTAAGTCTGTGTGAGAAGCTTTTTCCGATGGATGGTCCGCTCACCAACCAGCCTGTGCTTGAGCTTATATTTGCTATAGTTCTTCCGGCGGTCAGCGCAGCAATCATGTTTAATATGAATGCCTCAGGCGGCGGCACGGATATAATTGCGATGATTCTTAAGAAATATACAAGCTTCAATATAGGAATGGCTCTTTTTATTGTGGATTTGGCAATCACCATAGCGGCCTGCATGGTATTTGATATCGAGACGGGTCTGTTTTCGTTCGTTGGACTTATGGCAAAGACGCTTGTAATTGACGGAACCATTGAGAACGTCAACCTGTGCAAATATTTTACGATTATCACGGACTCACCGGATGATATTGTGCTTTTCATACATAATGAGCTGGGAAAGGGCGCGACCACATTCAAGGCTGAGGGCTCATTCACACATAAGCAGAAGTATGTCATTCTCACCGTATTAAAGAGAGGACAGGCGGTCGAGCTTCGTAATTATATCAAGCTCAACCACGGAAAAGATACATTTATTATGATAACCAACAGCAGTGAGATTATCGGAAAAGGTTTCAGAGGTTTGAACTGAAACACATTGACTAATGTAAGAAATAGAGATATATTTACTAATAAGATTCGTGTGTCAAAACATGCCAATTTAATGTATGAGTGTATAACGTATTATATTTATGCATACCAGCTCCATTGTCCGAAGCAAGATGTTCTAAGAACTCTGATATGGGTTATTGTATACATTCGCCACCGAAGCAAAGCATACATCCGTGTATGCA
>DNFT01000116.1 GCA_003486385.1 Eubacterium sp.
CCCACCGCTTAGTGTTCTACACATGTGAAGCGGGGGATTGCTTATTCTGCGTTCAATCAAATATTGCATTTGAGGAGGAAACTTATGTCACAGAATGTATATGTAAATCTTAAGAGCTTAAAGACGAGCGTAAGCGGCGGCAGGCAGACCGCGTTTGACAAGCTGAGCACCGCATTTGGAAAGTATTCAAAAACCGGGAACGACAATAATCAGGTGGATAAATCGACTAAATATGCCTCGAGAATGGATATGCTGCGAGTTGCGGTGCAGGACTACCTTGACCCGACGGCGGGGATGACGGATGCGCAGAGGGAGAGATTCATAAAGAAGATATATGCCAAGATACAGAGTGGGAAGAAGCTCACACAGGATGAGCTGGCATACCTTAGAAGGTATGACCCGGTCACATATATGAAGGTGGCGCGCATACAGGCACAGAGGGAGGCGCTTGAGGCACAGCTTAAATGCTGTAAATCCAAGGAGGAGGCGCAGGAGCTGTATACGGATGCGGTGTCGCGCATACCGGAGGATGATCCTGCCAGAGCGGAACTGCTGGCGGCTTATGATGATGCGTATGGGGAGTTCAAAAAATCGGATGACTATGGAAGCCTGCCGCAGAAGGATGAGGATAGGGACAAATAGGCTGGGACAGGGGTCTGACACCGGTGTCCCAGCATTGGGACGCCGGTGTCAGACCCCTGTCCCAAAATGCGGGAAATAAATGGTAAAACTTTGCTTTTCTAACGTGACATTATGGATTTACTAGTGTATAATAGCTCGGTAGGACTTAAAGATTTAACGGAGGAAAGAGCTATGATGATAGCAAAGATTCTGGCACTCACCATTTTTATAGTGATGTTTGTGCTCATTATCACGGATAAGATAGAGAAATGTCTTGTCACGCTGTGCTGCGGACTTGCTACGGCGGTTCTGGTATTTGGTCTGTCAATGCACAGTATGAGTGCCTTTACGGAGACACTTAATGTTAGAAACATATTTACGCTCGGTTTCTGGTATGAGGCGGGAAGCTCGTCTGAGAGTACCGGCGGAGTTAACTGGGCGACAATCATATTCCTTGCGGGAATGATGATAATGGTGGAGGGAATGGCAAAGGCGGGATTCTTCCGCTGGCTCTGCATGACAATTGCAAAGCTTGTTAAATATAAGGTTATCCCAATCTTCCTCACATTCATGGTAATGTCATTCGTGCTTGCCATGTTTATCGACAGTATCACTGTTATTCTGTTCCTTGCGGCAGTTACCGTTGAGCTTGCACAGCTTCTTAAGTTTAACCCGGTTCCGATTATTCTGTCGGAGATATTCTGCGCGAACCTCGGAGGTTCAGCTACAATGTGCGGAGACCCACCTAATATTATTATAGGTACATCACTTGGATATTCATTTGCAGATTTTGTAACCAACACAGGACTTATTGCGGTGATAGCACTTGCTGTTATAGTTGCCTATTTTTATCTGTGCTTTAGAAAAGAGCTTGGCAAGGCAGGTGGGGATGTGGATATATCGAAGATGCCTTCACCTAAGTCAGCAATTACCGATAAGAAGGCGTTTGCAATCAGCACAGTTATATTCCTTATCGCTGTCGTACTTCTCATCACTCATGCGCAGACAGGACTTACGGTTGCATTTATCGGAACTTTTATTGCGATTATTACGCTTCTTACATCGGGTAAGAATGTAAAGGCGATACTCAAGGGTGTTGACTATAAGACACTGCTCTTCTTTATCGGACTCTTTTTTGTCGTAGGAGGACTTGAGCAGACAGGTATTCTTGAAGTATTTGCGCAGTTCATCGGAAAGGTCAGCGGCGGAAATATAATGGTAATGATAGCAATTATCATCTGGGTATCAGCTATCGCGAGTGCGTTTATCGACAATATTCCGTTCGCAGCTACGATGATACCGGTTATAAAGACACTTTCCGCGACAACAGGTGCAGACCTTTCTGTTCTTTCATGGACACTTGCGATGGGAACAGATATCGGTGGAAGTGCAACTCCTATCGGTGCTTCGGCTAACGTAGTCGGCACATCAATTGCCTCAAGAGAGGGCTACCCTGTAACATGGGGCAAGTACTGCAAGGTTGCTGTTCCTGCGACTGTTATTGTAATTCTTATCTCCATGGTCAGCATTTATGTGAGATACCTCTAGTACACCGAAAAATATGTTTCTGATATATTGACGCCGAAGGCCTGTTTCAGATGCAAGGCGGAGGAATGAGGCGTAGCGGTGGCTATGTTGCTTGACGACAACGCAGCAGATGAAAATCGGGCAATTAAGCCGCAACAACTGCCATGCATACTAATTATTTGAACGCAGAATAAGCAATCCCCCGCTTCAGGTGTGTAGAGCACTAAGCGGTGGGTAAGGGAGATGCGAACTGCGTTCACGAGCAAGCAGCTAAAGCGGATTGCGAATGTCCGCTTTACTTGTTCCTTGTATAAAAATTGTTAGAATATTTCAAATTATTTTAAGAAAACTATTTACAAAATAAGGTATTTTAAGTTAAAATATAACTATTCAGAGGCAGCAGGTTTGCAGATGTGATTCTGGATAGTTATATTTGTTTATTGCCTGTTTAAGACATAACATTTTACAGCAGCATGGAAATTTAACGTCTATTTGGAATCACAGCAATATGCCGGGTAGGAGGCGTTTTATATGGGTGAACAACTTATTATTGCAGTAAGCCGTGAATTTGGAAGCGGCGGTCATGCGGTGGCACAGCTTCTTTCTGAGAAGTACAATATTCCTCTATATGACAGCAATCTGTTGGAGGACATTGCGGATCAGAAGAATCTTGATGCACAGGCTCTTGGAAAGTACGATGAGAAGTCAAAGGCTTCATTTTTTACAAGGTCCGTCAGGGGATTCAGTACCTCGCCGGAGGAGAATCTTGCATGGATGCAGTTCAAGTATCTCAAGGGAATGGCTGATGAGGGCAAGTCATTCGTCATTGTCGGAAGATGCGCGGAGGAGGTTCTCAAGGAAAATCCTAATCTTGTGACAATATTCGTACTTGGAAGTATGGAGAACAAGATTCACAGAATTATGGAGCGCTACCAGACCACAAGAGATAAGGCAGTCAAGCTGATTGAGCAGCAGGATAAGAAGAGAAAGACTTATCACAACCGCTATTGTCAGGGTAAGTGGGGTGACTCAAGAAATTATGATATCTGTATCAACAGCAGGCTTGGTGTAGATAAGACGGCGGATATCCTCGCACATTTTATTGACGATGAGAGAGAGCAGAAGCACTGAATAATATAATATGAACAAAAAAACCGATAGGGCACACATTTTATAGTGCTGCTTTATCGGTTTTTATTGCATATAAGATTTGCTGGAAAATTTTTATAATTGGGTTATAAATCCTTAATCTTCCTCTGTAGAATGTTAATATATCAGGTGGTATAATGTATTCAATAAGCAGTGCCGGAGGATGGCACTTAAGAATATACTTTACATCAGGAGGACAAGGTATGAAGGAAATCAAATCACCTAAGAAGCCGTTGATATTCTACTACGGCATAGTTCTGTTGCTCATAGTTCTGTTTAATCTTATTATATCACCGATTCTTATGGAGCGTCAGGTCATGCAGGTTGACTACGGCACATTTATGAAGATGATAGAGGAAAAGAATATCGGTGAGGTTGAAGTAGGCAATTCGGAGATCGTGTTCACCGACAAGGATAACACCGCAATCTACAAGACGGGAGCGATGGATGACCCTAATCTCACGGAGCGCCTGTACAACGCCGGGGCGACGTTTGCCAAGGAGATTGAAAAGACAACGTCTCCGCTTGTAAGCTTTCTTGTGACAGGCATACTTCCGCTTGTTATTTTCATCGTGCTTGGTCAGTATATGTCTAGAAAGCTCATGCAGCAGATGGGCGGAGGAAAGAATTCCATGGCTTTCGGCATGGGAAAGAGCAACGCCAAGATATATGTGCAGTCCACAGAGGGAATACATTTTTCGGATGTTGCGGGAGAGGATGAGGCGAAGGAGAATCTTGCCGAGATAGTGGATTATCTTCACAATCCGTCAAAATACACGGATGTAGGTGCGTCAATGCCGAAGGGAATTCTGCTTGTAGGTCCTCCGGGAACAGGTAAGACAATGCTTGCCAAGGCAGTGGCAGGTGAGGCGAATGTTCCGTTCTTCTCAATATCCGGCTCTGAGTTCGTTGAGATGTTCGTAGGAATGGGAGCATCGAAGGTTCGTGACCTTTTCAGCCAGGCGAAGGAGAAGGCTCCTTGTATTGTATTCATAGATGAGATTGATGCCATCGGTAAGAAGAGGGACGGTCAGCTCGGCGGAAATGATGAGCGTGAGCAGACCTTGAATCAGCTCCTTACGGAGATGGACGGATTTGAAGGAAATAACGGTGTTATCATTCTTGCAGCGACGAACCGCCCTGAGTCACTTGACCCGGCTCTTACCAGACCGGGACGTTTTGACAGACGTGTGCCTGTTGAGCTTCCTGACCTCGCGGGACGTGAGGCGATACTCAAGGTTCATGCGAGAAAGATTAAGCTCTCCGATGATGTTGACTTCCACACAATAGCGCGAATGGCTTCCGGTGCCTCAGGCGCAGAGCTTGCCAACATCATAAATGAAGCCGCGCTCAGAACCGTCAGGAACAACAGAACCATTGTCACACAGGCAGACCTTGAGGAGAGCATTGAGGTCGTTATCGCAGGCTATCAGAAGAAGAATGCTGTTCTCTCTGATGAGGAAAAGAAGATAGTTGCATACCACGAGATAGGTCATGCTCTTGTCGCTGCACTTCAGACTAACTCGGCTCCGGTTCAGAAGATTACCATTATACCGCGTACCTCGGGCGCGCTCGGCTACACAATGCAGGTGGAGCAGGGTGATAAATACCTTATGAACAAGAAGGAGATTGAGAACAAGATTGCGACCTTCACAGGTGGACGTGCCGCTGAGGAGGTTGTCTTTAACGAGATTACCACAGGGGCATCCAATGATATAGAGCAGGCGACGAAGCTTGCGCGTGCCATGATAACCAGATATGGAATGAGTGAAGAGTTCGATATGGTTGCGATGGAGACTGTCACGAACCAGTATCTCGGAGGCGACACATCGCTCAGCTGCTCGGCGGACACACAGAAGGAGATTGATAAGAAGGTTGTAGAGCTTGTAAAGCGTCAGCATGAGAAGGCTAAGAAGCTCCTTATGGACAACAGGGCTAAGCTTGATGAGCTTGCCATGTACCTGTATGAGAAGGAGACAATTACCGGCGAGGAGTTTATGAAGATTCTCAATAATCAGAAAAATGCCGACAATTCTGCGCAGGCAGAAGCCTCAGGGGACGCAGATAATAAAGAAGGAGAAAGTGCTTCTGAATCGGACACAGTGAATAAAGAACAGAAAAAAGAACAGAAAAAAGAACAGCAGACTGCTTCTGTGAGAGAGGTGGGTGAGCAAGTATGAAAGAGTATTCACGCTGCAAATGGCTAGAGCTGATAGAGGGCATACTGCTCATCATACTCGGCATAGTTACACTTGTCTGCCCCACAGGAGTGTTCTGGGGCTTCTCAATCATATACGGTATCATGGCGATAGTGACGGGCGTTGCCGACATAATTTTCTATGTCAAGATGGAAAAATACACGGGCTTTGGACCTGTGCTCGCACTCGTATCCGGGGTAATGAGTGTACTTGCCGGAGCAATGCTTCTCATGTATCCGAATGCGGGTCAGCTCATAATCGTTATGCTCATACCGATATGGTTCATCGCACACAGCATATCGAGACTTTCACATCTTCCACTCGTAAGAATCGGCGCGGGAAGAGTGTATTACATTTTCTCGCTTGTGCTCAACATTATCGGAATTGTCCTGGGAGTACTCATGATATTCTCGCCGTCGATAGCACTGTTCTCGGCATCGGTGCTCATAGGGGCTTATCTCATTCTGCTTGGAGTGGACTGCGTTATCATGGCGGGGAGCTTTAGGAAGAATAATAACTGGATGTAATAATAAGTCCATCAATAGATATAGTGCGTGGCTGTTTACAGACAAAGCGGTGTATTTATTTGATGAATAAATAGTCCCGGACGTTCAACGTATAATGGTATGGCATTCTGCTGAAACTGTCGTTAAATCGCAGGATTGTCATACCATTATTGTGTTGAACTGGGAATTATATGATATAATGAGCACAAGAGAGTCAATATGTATACACTAAGGAGGACTGGGGTGAAGGGCTGTATAATAAATTATGATAAGACCTCATTAATAGAGGTGTTTGGCTGCATGAATGATTTTGATAAATGTAATTGTCTTATAACCAATATTGAATGTTGTCCCGCAGACAGGGAAATATACGAAACCATGGATGCGGAATACTGCTGGATTGATGGGAAGGAGCTGTTGCGCTTATTGAAAAAAGAGGACTTCCAATGGATATGGGGGGTATTCTCTGTCTTTCCGAAAGCTGTAACATTGGATGAGGTGTTGAAATACGATTATCCGTATGCAGATGGATATACGGGGTTTTGGAAAAGTCCGATTAGCGTACAACATCCGCTGGAAGTTTCGGAAGTCGTGGCATGGGATGGCATGTATATATTACTGATAGCTGAAAATGATGAAAGTGTGAATACATTTATGAAAAAAAATATATTCGCAGAGGAGTTGGAAGAGTATAATAGAGAATTAATATAATTAATATATTATCACGTTGAAGGGAGACCACCCATGAGCAGGGGGAAGATTATTGTTGTTGAGGATGAGAGGGATATAAGGGAGGGCTTGTGCGAGCTTCTTGTAAAGGACGGATATGATGTAACTGCGTGCGGAAGCGTGCAGGAGGCTGAGAGAAGTATTGTCGGCGGCGGTGCCGATCTGTACCTGCTCGATGTCATGCTTCCGGATGGAAGCGGCTTCGGACTGTGTGAGCATATAAGGGATGAGCTTGGAAGCGATGTGCCGATTATCTTTTTGACGGCACTTGATGATGAGGACAGCGTTGTAAAAGGGCTTGAGATGGGCGGAAATGATTACCTTGGGAAGCCGTTCAGGAAGAGAGAGCTTATGGCGAGAGTCGGAGCGCATCTTAACAGATACCATAAGAACAATGAGACATACAGAGCCGGTGATTTGGTGTACGATAAGGAGGCGGGAAGAGTGTTTAAGTGTGGACAGGAGCTGGAGCTTAGAAGGAACGAGCTTAAGCTTCTCGGTTTTTTTACGGAAAATCCGGGTATTCTTATACCGCGTCAGAGACTTCTTGAGCTTATGTGGGATATTGACGGCGAGTTCGTGGATGACAATACATTGTCGGTGGAGATAAGCCGCCTCAGAAAGAAGCTCGGAAGATGTAAGGATAAGGAGTATATAGACACGGTAAGAGGAATCGGGTACAGATGGAATGAGCGGGAGGACGGATGATGAGCGGAAGATACAGGCATTTTGATATTGCGGTAATAGGACTTGCATGCTGCATTGGAGCACTGGCTCTTGGCGGCATGCTTTTTATGTTGAAGTTTTACATGGGACAGATGCAGAACATGGTCGGAATTGTGTATGAGTACGACGAAAATGCGGCAAATGAGCTGCTTAGAGGTATGTTCACGGGACGTGATGAGAAGGCAGCGGGCGTGGAGGCTGCAAAAAGTCTTGGCTACACAGGAGAAGCCTTCCGTCTGTGGAACAGATTGAACGTATATGGGGCGGTTGCTGTGCTCGGATGCGCGGCAGCAGTTATCCTATGCGGAATCGTGTGTCTTGTGGTGATTAGGGGAAGGCATCAGGGGATGGCTGACATGGAAAGTGAGCACACTATAAACAGGCTTACTGAGGATGCACGCGCAAAGGAAAAGTACTATGAGGACAGGCAGCAGGATATTCAGGTGTTTATGGAAAATGTGACGCACCAGCTTAAAACTCCGCTCGCGGCGGTGATGGTAAATCTCGAGCTGATGGATGGCGGGGATAGAGAGCACGACGAGAGACTTAGGGAGAAGTGCATTGACAACATAGAGCACATGAAGGAGCTCTTGATGATGCTGTTAAATTCCGCAAGGCTTCGTGTCGGAAAGCTTCATTTTAACAAGCGGAGGATGGATGTGGCTTCGTTGGTGAAGCGGCTTGAGCTTGAAAATGACGGCCTTATCGTTGAAAATATGCCGTCGTGCATGATAGATGCGGATGCGGAGTGGCTTTATCAGGCTGTGAATAATATCGTGTCCAACGGACTTGAGTACGGCAGGGTGGTGTTGCGGGGAGCATGCCAAAGTGACATGGTGAGTCTAGGGATAACGGACGAAGGTCCGGGGGTGAAGAAGGAAGAAATGTCAAAGCTGTTTGAGCGCTACTATGTGGGTGAGAACTCAAGGGAGGACAGCACGGGCATAGGCTTAAACCTCGCATATATGGTTGTAAAAGCGCACGGGGGCGATATTGTGGTGCACAGTGCCGATGGTGACACGGGCTGTGTGATAAGGATTATGCTTCCTATATATAGTGTGAAGGAAAAAATAAAAATCGGTGAAGCTGTAAGAGTCCTGTAAGAAATGTGGTGTATGCTCTGAATATAAAGACAGGAAAGCTATTTTGCATAATGAGAGAGGAGCATGAGATATGGACTTAATCAGTGTAAGCAGACGGCGGAGGAGAAAAGAGCTTGTGAGGGTATCACTTATTGTATTTCTTGTGAGCTTTTTTCTTGCCGCCTTTTTGCTGTATCAGAGCCAGATGGAGGAGTATGAAAATCAGAGGAATATAAGGCTGTGCGGGGGCTGGATACTCGAGCAGCCGGGATTTGTTACTACGCCTGAGGCATTGCATCCGTATGTAAAAAAGACGGGTGAGGTGCTCGGAGGCGTGCACGTTTACTTAAATGACGGCGGAGATGCGTTTTCAAATGATACGGGGATGTATATCGGTACACTTCCCGACAATATGTCCGACATAGGACGTGTGAGGATATTTGACGGGCGGATGCCTGAGGGCGAGGGCGAGATAGCGCTAACGCTCGGGGCGCTTGAAAGGCTTGGGCTTTCGTATGAGCTCGGGCAGCAGATAGAGGTATGCTACGGAAAGTATTACGATTACAGTGAGCTACGCGAAAAAAACATGAATCAGGAGTATCACACAAAGCAGTATGTGGTCACGGGCATCCTCTACAATTATCTTGACCTGTGGTCTACAGGCTCGGGAATGCCGGGCATGATTGTGTCGGCGGAGGATTTTGCCGCGCTCGACGCACAGAAGATTCACTTTGGATTTTACAGTCTCAAAGACGAGTATGCGGATGTGAATCCTGAATTTGCAAGGACGCTTGCGGAGGGGGATGCCGCTATGTTCTACAATTCCAAGGTCTATGACGCGGTGCTGTGGGACAGCGAGGTTACGAATGTGTGGGTTTTAATATCCGTCATGGTGATTGGCTGCTGTGCGATGGTATACATAATCATTCAGGAAAACAGGCGGAGAAAGAGTGCGTATTATCTTATGAGGTGCATAGGTGCATCAAAGAGACAGATAAGGGCGTTCTCGATTCAGGAGAGTGTGTTTACCATGCTCCCGGCGGCAGCGGCGGGTGTGCTTGGGGCGTACCTTATATGTGCCGTGGCTGTGGTTTTCGTGAGCAGGGCGGCGGATATAGAGTACTTTTTCATCTTTGATGTCGGATTGCTGCTGCGGATTGTGGGAGTGGTATTTTTAACGATGCTTGTGGCTGTTCTGGCTTCGCAGACCACGCTTATGAGCAGGCGAATGGTACAGGGCGAGGGAAAAATAAGTGCGCGCAGGGCAAACCATCTGAGAAAAAAGATACATGGCGGCAGAAACGGAAGAATGATAACGCCAGCTTATGCGGCAAAGCGTCAGAACGCACTTCACCCGGTGAGGACGATACTTTTGAGGGTGATAGGAATTGCCGTGTGCAGTGTGGTGCTCTACAGCTTCACCAAAATTTACACAGATATATCGTATTATAAGGGCTTTAAGAGCTCAGTGAATGATTTCACAATTGATATGCCGTCGGGCTTTTACTATCAGATTGACTATGAGGACAAGGAGACGGGGATGGTGGCGTCGACCAACGCCTCGTTCTATGACACGGATGGCGGTTTTTCAAAAACGGCGCTCAAGAGCATGGAGCTTGTCGAGGGAATCCGCGTGCTGAACTATAATGCGAGGGTGTCAACGCATAAGCTTGCATGGAACGGCATGGGGCAGTCGGAGTATTATAGGGAGGCTGTCAATGAAGTAACCAAGGTATGCGGAATGAATGGCGGCTATTGGCAGTACGATGACAAGTATGGAGAGCTTTTTACGGAAATTTATTGCAGCAATTATGATGACATCTGGGAGGCGTTTGCAAAAAATACCGGGTGGGATGGCGCAGATCGCAAAAAGTTCGAGAGCGGTGAGCAGGTTCTGGTGCTGTTTAACACGGAGGAAACGGATTCATCGCTCACGGCAGGGACAGTAATACATATCCCGACAGCGTCAGGGAATATAGATGTCGAGGCTGCGGCTGTCGGAACCCCGGCAAACGTGTCGGACGGCGTGCCTTATGGCGGAAAATATTACACAATATACGGCTCAGAAGCACTCGGAGAGAGGATTGCGGCTGCTGATGGCAAGGAGTTTAAATATACGCAGGCGGAATTTATATTTGACAATTACAAGGATGCGGAATTTATAGCACAGCAGTTGTCAATAATCGCAGTGAGAAACGGCGGAAGCTACACCTCAAGATATGGTGAACTGAAAAATCAATATAAATCCATAATGCACGAGTTTTTTATGTATGGATGCTTTGTGGCGGCGCTGTTTTTCATGTTTGCGGTCATAAGAATAGCAATTCTGAAGGATGATATTGCGGGGCTTCGCGAGGCGAGGGCAAAATACAAGCAGGAGGGTGTGGATGACGGCTTCCTCATAAAACAGTCGGCGTGCGATGCGGCAAAGGACGGCTTGTCGCTGCTTGCTTCGATTCCTGTTTTTGTGGCGATATACGGCTTTGTTTATGTAAATCAGATAAAAAAGGCTGCGATAACGGGCGGATGGCTGACATCGCACAGGCTTGGCAGGATATTCTCATTCTCAACGGCGGAGGAGGGAATGAGGCTGGTTCCGATACAGCTCTTAGACCTTCCGTATGAGTGGAACTTTGTGATTGTTGCGGTGATTATCATTGTATTTGTAATTATGGGCACGGCGATGACGGTAAGAGAGCTCAGAGCGGGAAGACTGTAAAATGCGAGGCATTCGGGAATGAAAGTTTGAAAGAAAAACTTTCAAACTACTTATTGGTGGCAGTACTGCAATCAATGCTTGCAGTATGCATGGGTATAAATATGACTTTGGGAAAGGACTGGTATTAATATGGGAAAGGATATTGTTTTAGAGGCGGTGAATGTGTCAAGGACTTATGAGGGCAGAGTCCCGGTCAGGGCACTTAGAAATTGCAGCGTTGCGTTTGAGAGAGGCGAATTTGCAGCGGTAATCGGAAAGAGCGGTTCGGGAAAATCGACACTCTTAAGGATACTTGGAACGCTCGATGTTCCGGATGAGGGCACGGTAAAGATTGGCGGAGCGGACATATACGGCGGAGGCACGAAGCTTTCGGATAAGCAGCTCTCCGAGTTCAGGAGAAGAAATATAGGCTTTGTATATCAGGACTACAACCTTTTCCCGGAGTACACGGCATACGAGAATATAGTTTTTCCTGTACATCTTGACAAAAGGCGTGAGGACAGGGAAGAAGTGACGGAGATTATGGAAAGGTTAGGCATTGAACATTGCAGGGACAAGTTTCCGTTCGAGATGTCCGGCGGTGAGAAACAGAGAGTGTCGCTTGCGAGAGCACTTGTCAACAAGCCCGCAGTGATACTTGCCGACGAGCCGACAGGAAATCTCGATGCAGAGACCTCATCCGAGGTCGCAGCGCTTCTTCGCAATGCGTCCGATATGTTCGGGCAGACCATCGTGATGGTGACGCATGACAGGCAGATGGCGGATTTTGCGGACAGGGTGCTGGTGATAAAGGACGGGGTGGTGCGGTAAGGCAGCTTTTTCCTGAAGCAAAGACTGAAATTCGTTAAAATTATTCATGACTGCACTACTTTAGGGAACTTTTATAAGATATTTTATAAGAAAAGTTCCCTAAAATTATATACATGATGTTGAGGTCAAAACATGCTAATTTAATGTACGAGTGTATA
>DNFT01000034.1 GCA_003486385.1 Eubacterium sp.
TTCTGCCACCCGGATTCTTTATTTTTTAGGTACGTATGTGAACAGCTCCACGCTTGTTCCGCCATGCGTAGGTACGCGGTAGAGCATATTCTGTCCGTAGACTGTGAAGAAGGTGTACTGTGATGTGCAGCTTATCGAATCAAAGTTGCCGGTCATTATGATGGTGTCATTGCTTCCGTCGATATTCATGCGGTGAAGGGCGTTGCTGCCATCCTCCGTCTGGAAGAAGATTACATCACCATATATATTGTAATTTATACATCTGTCATCATACAGAACCTCGGTGACACCTGTAAGAGTGTCATACGCTGTGAGAGCATAATTGTTAGCCATATCAAGATAATATATTATGTCATCATCCATGGAGGCAAGATATGTGTTGCCCTCGATAAGTGTATCCGTCTGACCGCTTGACAAATCCAATGAATGAATATTGTGGTCGCTGTCGGTTCCGGAATAGTACAGCCTGTTATCCGCAACGCTGTACAGAGCTGTCGGGGTATTTTTTATTGTGGCTGTCTCCTTCTTGTCTATGGTAGTGTACATGGTATGTATTTTTCCGTCGTCGTAACTGTTATAGTATACCCGGTTGCCGACAAGTGACATGGATGTTATGACATCGGCGGTGAGGGCGGTGCCCCTCTGACCATTAAGCTTACAGCGTATAACGCCATAGAGCTGTCCTCTGAATACCATTCCGGCATTGTCCGGGTCAAAGTTATTGCGGACATAAAATATATAATTATCAGTCACGTTTATGTATGATACGGAATCATCGGACAGTCTTTTTATATCTGTGCAGTCGCTGTTCATGGAATAGAGCTGGTTATTGTCATACGGATTTGCAAAATATATCTTTCCGTTGTGTTCGGCGAATAAGCCTTTGTTAATAAGATTTCCTGATGTATTTCCTATATATCCCTCAGCATTGTATTTTACCTTGGTGCTCATATATGAGCAGATACCGAGCGCAGCAACGGCAGCAGCTATCACAACGCCGGTTATTATCTTGGATACCACTTTCATAGCAATCCTCCATTCGCACATAAGTTATATTTTACATAATATTTTAACACATTATACATACACTTAGCAATGTTGTATTGCGAAAATTTATGCGTAATGATACAATTGTAGATAATAATGTCCGCTAAATTCCGGGTGAGTGCGGTGCAGACATACAATTCTGCTGTTACGGGTCAGGCAGGGTTAATGTCTAGGGACAGAAGATTTAATATAGCGGAGGATAAAGGCGTGATAGATTTATCAGAATCAAGACAGAAGTTAGATGTGATTGATAGACAGATAGTGGAGCTTATGAAGCAGAGGCTGGAGATAAGCAAGGATGTGGCCGAATACAAGATTGCCAACAACAAGGCGGTGTACGATAAGGCACGCGAGGAGGAGAAGCTTAAGACTCTGTGTGCATGTGTTGAGGATGACTTTGGCAAGAGATGCGTGGATGAACTTTTCAAGCAGATTATGGCTATGAGCCGCAAGCTTCAGTATGGTATTCTTGAGGCAGGCGGTTATTCAAAGGCTGCGCCTCACAAGGCAGTAAAGGAGCTTGAAAAAAAGGGCTGTCATATAGTATATCAGGGAGTTCCCGGTGCATACAGCCATGCGGCTACACTCAAGTATTTTGGTGATGCTGCGGACTGTTCGTGTGTTTCGACATTCAGAGCGGCTATGGAAGCCATTAAGAACGGTGAAGCAGATTATGCGGTGCTTCCTCTTGACAACTCAACAGCCGGGATTGTCAATGATACTTATGACTTATTAAGGGAATATGACAATTATATTGTAGCTGAGGAGACGGTTAAGATTGAGCATGCACTTGTCGGGATTCCGGGGACGGATTTGTCCAAGGTTACGAGGGTGTATTCACACCCGCAGGGACTTATGCAGTGTGCAAAATTTCTTGAGGACAAGGGCTGGCAGCAGCTTGGTGCGGCTAATACGGCGATAGCCGCGAAGAAGATTGTGGATGAGAATGACATGACGCAGGTCGCAATAGCCAGTGAGACGGCGGCAAGGCTGTATGGGCTTGAGATTTTAGCACCTCATATAAATACAAGCGGTGTGAACACAACAAGATTTGTCATTGTATCCAAGGACAGAATAGTGACAGAGGATGCTGATAAGGTTAGTATATGCTTTGAGATTCCGCATGAGGCAGGAAGTCTTTATTCGATACTCAGTCATATAATGTTTAACGGACTTAATATGACTAAGATTGAGTCAAGACCGATAAGCGAGAGAAAATGGGAATTTATGTTCTATGTCGATTTCGGTGGGCATATATCGGATGCGGCGGTCAAGAACTGTCTCAGGGGAATTGAGGAGGAGGCTATTGCGATTAAGCTTCTTGGCAATTACAAGGCGAGAGATTAGTTATGAAAAAATAAGGGAGATGAGGAAATGGCATACTCAACATTTGCGGCAATTGATATCGGCTCAAGCTGTATGGAGATGGTGATATATGAGATTTCACGGGATAGCGGGATAAAGAAGATTGACCATATAAGACATATTTTCGAGCTTGGAAAGAGCACATACGAGACCAGGGAGGTCGATTTTGAGGATGTGGAGAAGATGTGCGATATTCTGTATGGTTTTTCGGAGATCATGAAGGATTACTGCATTGACGATTATAGGGCGTTTGCGACGAGTGCCCTTAGGGAGGCTAAGAATGCAATACGTGTTCTTGACAGGATAAAGGTACGAACGGGAATCGACGTGGAGATTCTAAGCAATTCCGAGCAGCGTTTTATAATTTATAAGGCGCTTGCAGCAGGAAGCGATAAATTCAACCGGATTATCGAGAAGTCGACGGCGCTTGTGGATGTCGGTGCAGGCAGCACGCAGGTATCGCTTTTTGACAACGGAACTCTTGTCACCACACAGAATGTGAAGCTTGGTGCGGTGAGAATAAGCAATATGATGTCCACATTGTCACAGAATATTGTAAATTATGTGGATATAATGAGAGAGTACATAGATAATGATATGGTTACACTCAATGAGCTGTTTCTAAAGAGCAGGAAAATCAATAACGTGATATTTGTCGGCGACTGTGTACCGTACTATGCCAGAATGAAGGTATTTTTCGATGGCGGTGAGTACACCACGCGCAATAAATTCAAGGATTTCTTTGACAAAATCTATCATAAGAGCATTGAGCAGATTGCGGAATTTATGAAGCTGCAGGAGAATGAGGCAAAGCTCATCCTGCCGAGTGCGATGGTTTACATGAGAATGCTGGATTTTACACAGGCTGAGGATATATGGATGCCGCAGGTAACTCTCTGTGACGGAATGGCTGTGGAGCACGCGCAGAAGACTAAAAAATTCGAACTGAAGCATGATTTCAATGCGGATATTCTCGCCGCTGCCAAGAATATTTCACAGCGCTACTCAATAAGAGGAGAGCATGTAAGCCTTGTGGAGAAGAATTCGCTGCTCATATTCGACAGTATAAAAAAATATCACGGACTTTCAAGCCGTGAAAGATTTCTGCTTGAAATCGCAAGCATATTGCATGATTGTGGACAGTATATCAATATGCTTAACCCTGAGCAATGCTCCTACAGTATAATAATGTCGACTGAGATTATAGGGCTTTCACACAAAGAACGTGAAATTATTGCGAATGTCGTTAAGTATAATACCATGGTGTTCGATGCGGATGACGCACTGTGGAGCTTCGACAAGAAAGATTATCTGACTATTGCAAAGCTCACGGCGATTCTAAGACTCAGCAACGCTCTTGACAGGGGACACAGACAGAAATTTAAGGATATAGATGTCAATGTTGAAAATAACAAGCTTGTCATAACGGCACATACCTTTGAGGATATCACACTTGAGAAGTCATATTTTATGGAGCGTGTGGATTTCTTTGAGGAGGTATATGGGCTTAAGCCTGTTATCAGAAGGAAGAGATAGAGGAGTGGAAAGGGGAAGAATATGGGAAACAGTAAGGTTTTTATCAACAGGGAGCTTAGCTGGCTTGAATTTGATGCGAGGGTACTTGGTGAGGCGGAGGATGTCTTAAATCCCCTTTTTGAGAGACTTAAGTTCCTGAGCATAACGGCTTCAAACCTTGATGAATTTTTTATGGTAAGGGTTGCTTCACTTAAGGATATGGTCAATGCCGGATATACCAAGAAGGATATAGCAGGAATGACCGCGGCTGAGCAGCTTGCGGCATTGGATGATAGAACGCATGCTTTTGTGAAGAGGCAGTATAAGATTTATAACGATGAGCTTGTCCCGGCGCTTGCCAGGGAAGGCTTTCACATAATAGGAAGCCATGAGGAGCTGACACATGAACAGGAGATATTTGTCGATAAATATTTCCATGAGGACGTGTATCCGGTTCTCACGCCTATGGCGGTAGATTCTTCAAGACCTTTTCCGCTGATAAGAAATAAGACGTTAAATATTGCGGCTCTCTTAAAAAAGAAGAATGGTGATGATGGGACTGAGTTTGCTACAGTTCAGGTGCCATCTGTTCTGCCTAGATTTGTGAGACTTCCGGGGGAACAGGATACGATAATACTTCTTGAGGAGATTATCGAGCGCAATATCGATAAGCTGTTTTTGAACTATGATATATTGTGCGCTTATCCTTATAGAATTATGAGGAATGCCGACCTGTCAATCGATGAGGAGGATGCCGCCGACCTTTTAAAGGAGATCGAAAAGCAGTTAAAGAAAAGGCAGTGGGGACAGGCGATAAGACTTGAGGTTCAGGGAAATATCGACAAGCAGCTCCTTAAGCGGCTTAAGAGTGAGCTGAATATTACGGACAGTGATATTTACAGAATAGACGGGCCGCTTGACCTTACATTTCTTATGAAATTGTACGGAAGCTTTGATTATGCGAAGCTGAAGACACCTAAATATATGCCTGCCCCGGTTCCGGAGCTGATGAACGGAAAGAATATTTTTGAGGCTGTAAGGGAGGGCGATATACTGTTACATCATCCCTACCAGACCTTTGACCCGGTTGTGGATTTCGTAAGGCAGGCGGCAAATGACCCCGGCGTGCTTGCGATAAAGCAGACCTTGTACCGTGTGAGCGGCAACTCGCCGATTGTTGCAGCACTCGCTGCCGCAGCGGAGAACGGAAAGCAGGTGTCGGTGCTTGTTGAGCTTAAGGCGCGCTTCGATGAGGAGAATAATATTATATGGGCAAGGAAGCTTGAGCAGGCAGGCTGCCACGTTATATATGGTCTTGTCGGGCTTAAGACCCACAGCAAGATTACGCTTGTGGTAAGGCGTGAGGAGGATGGAATAAGGCGTTATGTCCACCTTGGAACAGGTAATTATAATGATTCGACGGCGAAGCTCTACTGCGATATGGGACTTTTCACATGCTCACCGGCGATAGGTGAGGATGCAACGGCGGTGTTCAACATGCTGTCCGGATATTCGGAGCCGGTAGGCTGGAACAAGCTGTCGCTTGCACCACTGTGGCTGCGTGACCGTTTCCACTATCTTGTTGAGAGGGAGATAAGACATGCCAGGGAGGGACAGGAGGCGCACATAATTGCCAAGATGAACTCCGTGTGTGATAAGGATATAATAGAGCTAATGTACAGGGCGTCGAAGGCGGGCGTGAAGATAGAGCTGATAGTCCGCGGAATATGCTGTCTAATTCCACAGCTTGAGGGTGTGAGCGAGAATATCACGGTGCGCTCAATAGTCGGAACTTTTCTTGAACACAGCAGAATATTCTATTTTGAAAATGGCGGAAATCCTGAAATATATATGGCAAGTGCGGACTGGATGTCGCGAAACCTCGACAGAAGAGTGGAAATCATGTTCCCTGTGGAGGACGCCAAGCTTAAAAAAGAGGTTAAGCATATTCTTGATGTCCAGCTTGCGGACAATGTAAAGGCACAGCTTATGCAGCCTGATGGAAGCTATGTGAGAGTGTCCGAGCTGTTAAAGAGGGAAAACGGTGCACACAGCGATAAGGACTACATGAGGATTGAGGCACAGATGGTATTCTGTAAGGAGGCACAGCAGAAGGCAAGGGCGGTAAGTGATGATGCGGATGTCCACAACAGCAGGGTATTTGTGCCGATGAAGAGCGAATAAAACGAGCTAATAAATAGAGCGAACAAAGTGAGCGGCAAAAGGCTGTTGCAAAGCAGGGCTGCAGGCTCCGGTGCGGTGTATGAAAATTAACTGTTGACAAAAAATGATTGTTTGTGTATATTTAGAGAGTACTTTATTAGTTTAAAGCGTAACGCTTTAAAGCAGATGACTTACAGTGTAATGTAATGCCTTGTGAGATATTGTATAAGCTTATATTACATTTACACAGTATCTGCATTGCTGCCGGGGCATGGCGGTATTACTGAATACAGCTGAATCTATATATAGGAGTGGGATAAGATGGATAATACATTTGGAACAATAGTGTCATACAGACCAGACATCAAGGTTGTGGATGCAACATTAAGAGACGGAGGACTTGTCAACAACTTCGGTTTTACAACGGAGTTTGTCAAGGATTTATATAAAACGAACATTGCTGCAGGCGTAGATTATATGGAATTCGGATATAAGGCTTCCAAGGATATATTTGACCCGAAGGACTTCGGGAAGTGGAAGTTCTCCAACGAGGATGATATCCGCGAGATAGTCGGGGATAATGATTCCGATCTCAAGATATGTGTTATGGCGGATGTCGGAAGAACCGATTACAAGAGGGACATAATCAATAAGGAGGACAGCGTCATCGACATGATTCGTGTCGCTACCTATATCCACCAGATACCTACAGCGATTGACATGATAAGTGATGCCAAGGCTAAAGGGTATGAAGTGACGGTCAATCTTATGGCTGTCTCCAAGGTGGATGACGAGAATCTTGACAATGGACTTGAACTTCTGGCAAAGTCGGATGCGGATTGTATTTATCTTGTGGACAGCTTCGGTGCCTTCTATCCTGAGCAGGTCAGAAGGCTCACGGCGAGATATATGGCGGCGGCAGCAAGGTATGGCAAGAAGATTGGCGTGCATGCGCATAACAATCAGCAGCTTGCGTTTGCAAATACGATTGAGGCTGCTATCAACGGAGCGAGCTACCTTGACGCGACGATGAGCGGAATGGGAAGAGGAGCGGGCAACTGCTACATGGAACAGCTTTTATCCTTCCTTCGCAATCCGAAGTATAATCTTATTCCGGTGATGGATTTCGTTGAGAAGCACATGAACAAGCTCAAGGAAGGACCGGATAAGTGGGGATTTGATTTGCCTTATCTGCTTACAGGAGTTTTAAACAGCCATCCTTCATCCGCAATCAAGTGTATAAAGGAAGGCAGAACAGACTACTCAAGGTTCTATCAGGAACTTCTTGATATGGAATAAACACCGCGGGACAGGGGGCTGGTTTCTGGGACAGGGACCAGACCCCTGTCCCGGCTTATGTATAAACGGAGGGTAATTTATGGATACAACATATGATTTTATAGAACGGCTTTCAACAAAGGAGCCGGTGCCGGGTGGCGGCGGTGCCGGTGCACTTATGGGTGCGACGGCGGCGGCACTCTGCTCGATGGTGGCTAACCTCACATCGGGCAAGAAAAAGTATGCTGAATATCAGTCTGACATTGAGCGCATTATCAGGAATATGAATTATGAGATTAAGGTGTTTCTTGCGCTCATCAATAAGGATGCAGAGGGCTTTTACCCACTTTCAAGAGCATATTCGATTCCGAAGGATGAGCCCGGGAGGGAGCAGACCTTAGAGCAGGCACTTGTTCTGGCGGCGCAGACACCATTTGAGATTCTAAAGGAGTGTGACAAGCTGCTTGCCACAATTGATGAGCTGGTCATAAAGGGCTCCAAGCTTGCAATCAGTGATGTCGGAGTTGCGGCTGCAGCATGCCGTGCGGCTGCGGACAGTGCTGCCATGAACGTATATGCGAACACATCGCTTATGAAAAAGCGTGAATATGCCGATGAACTCAACGAAAAGACGATGGCATACCAGAGACAGTGCCGTGATGTATGCGACAAGGTCTATGATATGGTATTTGGAAAGATGGGCTTATAGAATAAATATTTGGAAGGATTTGGATATGACAGAATACAGAGGCATGCCTGCCGTCAAGGCTATGGCAGAGGAATTTAAAAACAGAGCTGCCGCGTTAAAGGAAAAGGGCATATATCCGAAGCTTGCGGTAGTAAGGGTCGGTGAGCGTGAGGATGACATAGCTTATGAGAAGGGAATAATGAAACGCTTCGGTGCGGTCGGGGCGGAGGTAGAGGTCATAAAGTTTCCGTCAGATATCGATGAAGCGTCATTTGAGGAGAATATTACACGCCTCAATGCTGATGAGAAGGTTCATGGTATTTTGGTGTTCCGTCCGCTCCCTAAGCAGCTAAGCGATGACAGACTGAAGGAGCTGATAAGACCGGATAAGGATGTCGACAGCATAAGCATGGTGAACACCGCAAAGGTATTCGCCGGGGACAAGACCGGCTATGCGCCATGCACGGCACAGGCGGTGATGGAGCTGCTTGAGCATTATCAGGCGGACCTCACCGGAAAAAAAGTTGTGATAGTGGGAAGAAGCCTTGTTGTCGGCAGACCGCTCGCAATGCTTATGCTTGGGAAAAATGCAACGGTCACGATATGCCACACAAAAACTAAGAATATCGAGGATGAGTGCCGCAGGGCAGACATTCTTGTGGCATGTGCCGGCAGTGCGCGCATGATAAAAAAGAATTTTACCAACCCTGGACAGATTGTTGTGGACGTGGGTATCAATTTCGTTGACGGAGTTATGTGCGGGGATGTGGATTATGATGAGGTATCGGAGCAGGTCGCAGCCATAACCCCTGTTCCCGGAGGCGTTGGGACGGTCACAACGTCGGTGCTGCTAAAGCATACGCTTGAGAGTGCGGAGAGAATCCTTGTAATTAACGGCTATAGCTATTCCTGAATACTATGTGGGGGACGGCTGGGACAGGGGTCTGGTCCCTGTCCCAAAGTGTCTTCCCCAACGAAAAAGTGATTTACTTTTTTGTTGTGCCGCGTTAAAATAGGATAAAATATAATTTATGGAGGCAATGATTATGAAATTAGTTAATACACCGGACGCTCCGGCAGCAATTGGTCCATATTCACAGGGCTTTATTACAAATGGTTTCTTCTACTCATCTGGACAAGTTCCGCTTGACCCTGCAACAGGTGCAGTTGTCGGAACAACAATTGAGGAGCAGACAGAGCAGGTTATGAAGAACCTTGGTGCACTCCTGAAGGCAGCAGGAGTTTCCTACGAGAATGTTGTAAAGACAACCTGTTTTCTTGCAGATATGGGCGATTTCGGCAAATTCAATGAGATTTATGCAAAGTACTTCACAGGCAAGCCGGCACGTTCCTGCGTTGCTGTAAAGACACTTCCTAAGAATGTGTTATGTGAGGTTGAGGTTATCGCTGAGGTATAAAGCTGCGCAGTAGAAGCTGTTCAAAATAACCATCCGAAAAGCAGAAATTATTCTAAAACCAAAAGCCACTATGATAGAAGCCGTACAGTAGCAGGTTCCTGTCATCGTGGCTTTTGGACTTGTATAATCTGTTATTATGTTGTACAATAAATTGTCGATATTTCAGAAGTTTTCTAATAATCTTCTGGGACAGGGGTCAGACCCCGGTGTCCCACAACTATTCACCAATTTCCAATTAAATAAAGGAGGTATATTTTGCCGAGAGCAGCGAGAAAACAATGTGAGTCCGGAGTTTACCATGTGATATTGCGTGGTGTCAACAAGCAGATTATTTTTGAGGAGAAGGAGGATTTTTTTTATTTTGAAGGTATACTTAAAAGATACAGGGAGGAGGATGATTTTAGGTTATTTTCGGTGTGCCTGATGGATAACCATGTCCATCTGCTTATGCGTGAGGGTACACAAAAGCTTTCAATGACAATGAAAAAGATAGAAAATACATACGTGTACTGGTATAATAGGAAATATGACCGTGCAGGACATCTTTTCCAGAACAGATTCATAAGTGAGCCAGTGTTGAGTGACAGGCAGTTTATGGCGACGGCGCGATATATTTTTAACAATCCGGTCAAGGCGGGGCTTGTAGCTAAGGCGGAGGAATATCCGTGGAGTAATTACTCTTTAAAAAGTAAGACAGCGCTGGAAAAACGAGGTGGCAGAAAGATGATTAAGACGGACATACATGAAGTCATTGAAATGTTTGGGGATGATAGGGAGTATAGTACGTTCATGTCATTAAATCAGGACGAAAAGGTAGCTGAGTATGACGATTTTGTTCCGCAGCGCCCGGTTTTTGACGATGAGACATGCATTGAAAGGCTGAGGCTGATAAGTGCCTGCAAAAATATCTCGGATTTTAACGAAATGAGTATGGATAAAAAGCAGGACTGCGTAATAAAACTAAAGAGAGAAGGTGCCACAATCAGACAGCTTAGCAGGGTGACCGGGTTAAGCAAGTCCATGGTTGGGCGGATGTGTGTTGGGACAGGGGTCTGACACCACTGTCCCAGAGGGGAGATTGATGAGGGGAATCTTTAACAGAATGTACGTGAACATCTACGGAAAATCCGGGATAGTGGATGAGGGGCTGTATGGACAGAGATTTGAGGTCATTGAAGGCTGCGCAGGCGGTACCGGGGCTTGCCTTAAGGTGAGAACCGATTATGGCTATGAGGGCTGTGTCAAAGGCTGTGACGTGATAATGGATGACTGCGCGGCTATGTACCGTGAAGCCGCAGGGCATGGGGAGTGCAGCTTAGTGCAGGTGGTCAAGGCGGTGGCAGATATTATGTCGGAGCCAGCTGCAGCTTCGGTGCGGCTTATGAGTGTCACAAGAGGAGCTGTTATTATGTGCTGTGCAGCTACAGAGGAGCCGGATTCGCAAGCCTTATTGTGCACCGGAGAAAAAAATGGATATGTATGTGTAAGGCTCTACGATGGCAGAACAGGATATATCAAGCGCTCATACATAGAGGAATATGTCAAACCTATTGACGCAGATAAGCTGTCGAAACTAACGGAGGCTGAGAAAACGGTATTAAGGAAGAGGCTTGTGAACACTGCAATGAGCTACCTTGGAACACAGTACCGCTGGGGCGGCAAGACACCTCTTGGCATAGACTGTTCGGGGCTTACATCGATGTCATATATGCTAAACGGTGTGTATATCTACCGCGATGCAAGGCTTATGCCGGAGTTTCCGGTGAGGCAGATATCTTATGATAATATTAAAGAGGGGGATTTATTGTATTTTCCGGGACATGTTGCGATGTATATAGGTAATGGGGAATATATTCATTCGACAGCAAGACCGGGAAGCGACGGAGTGGTGATTAACAGCCTTAATCCGGCTGCGGATAACTACAGGCGTGATTTGGCGGAGAGCATATACGCGGCTGGAAGCGTGTTTGAGACAGGGGTCTGACACCATGTCCCAGCGCGCGTGGGACACGGTGTCAGACCCCTGTCTCAGAAAAAATAAAAATTGGAGGAGGAATTGGGACATGGTTGGGACACGGACCAGACCCATGTCCCGGAAGGCTATGAAGGTTTTTGATATGCATTGTGATACCCTGTCGGCACTTATGTATGACAGGAAGAATAATATTCAATCTGAGCTTAGGCAGAACAACCATCATCTTGATTTGATGAAGATGATGAAGGGTGACTATATGCTGCAGTGCTTTGCAGTGTACATTAATAAAGAATATTCGGACAATGTGCTGTTGGACGGAATGAAGCTTGTGGATACTTTTTACAATGAGATGGAAAAAAATAAGGACATAATATCACAGGTAAGGTGTTATGCTGATATTGAGGAGAATATGAAGGCGGGGAAAATGTCCGCAATTCTCACCGGTGAAGAAGGAGATATATGCGCCGGAAGCCTTGAGATGCTGCGAAATTATTACAGGCTGGGGCTTAGGATGATGACACTTACGTGGAACCATGAGAATGAGCTTGCCTATCCTAATTATGTGGCCTACAACAGCGATGGAAGCTGCACATATAATGCGGATGCATCTAAGGGGCTTAAGCAGAAGGGCTTTGAGTTCATAGCTGAGATGGAAAGACTCGGAATCGTCATAGATGTGTCCCATCTGTCGGACGCGGGCTTCTGGGATGTCTATAATAATACGGGCAAGCCTTTTGTTGCGAGCCATTCTAATGCGAGAGCAATGAATCCGCATGTACGCAATCTCACCGACGATATGATAAGAGCGTTTGGAGAGAGAGGCTGCGTCACAGGTCTGAATTATTGCGGTGCTTTTTTAAACGAATCAGGAGATGTGGGCAATGACGCAGAGAGCCGTATTGCTGATATGGTGCGTCATGTGAAGTATATAACCAACCTTGGCGGAATGGATGTGATGGCTCTCGGCTCTGATTTTGACGGAATAGGAGGAAAGCTTGAGCTTGCGGATGCCTCATATCTGCCTAGGCTGCATGATGCGCTCGTAAAATCAGGATTTACCGAAGGAGATGTGGAAAAGATATTTTATAAAAACGCGCTTAGGGTATTCAAGGAATGCCTTGATAAAAGAACCTCAAAAAGCACTGAAAAAAACAAATAAAAAAATTTTCTGTATTTTCGCATGGTAAAGTGCGGAAAGAATTGTGCTAAATATTTAACAAAGTTATATTTTCATTTTGCTGAACCATAATTATGCACAATAAAAAGTACAATTAATACACAGATTATACAAAGACATGGTTTTTCTCTACAATAAAATTACCAAAAAGTGGCTCTTTTTCTATTTGCATCTATTGACAGGATGTGTAATAATGGCACTCGTAGAAAAAAGGAAAAGCAAATTACCATTCGGAAGTGATGGCAGTCAGACTTGAAGAAAGGTCTGTCAGGAAAGGAAAGGGATTATTATGTTAAGAGGTTTTATCAGATGTATTAATCGTAAGGAAAGAATTGCGTATATGATGGACAACAGATTCGGCAACTGGTCAGATTCAGAGCTTGAGTCAGTTATGCAGATAGTTGGTGTTAATGGTGATTTCAGCAACGCCACAAAGGAAGATAAGATTAAGGCTATAGTTGAAGCTCTTAAGATGGGCAAAGATGAGAACGTGCAGTTCGGACGTGTGCAGGACAATGGTAAGGCAATCGATGATATGGATGCTATGAGAAACAGCATTCAGTATACAAGAGTTATCGCAAATCTCTATTCAAAGAACAGTCAGTTAGGATAATTATTTTAATAATGGATACAATAAGACCGGTGAAGCCCACCGGTCTTATTTTTTTGCATAAAGTAAAGGAAGCAAGAAATATGCGTTATCTGATAAAAAGTTATACAGGCAGTTCGTTTTAGGGCGAAAACAAATTGCTTTATATTTATAATAGAGGGGAAACATTCTATGGTTTTCATCTTTTTTTGAAATGTCGCCCGGGAATGGGGTCAAAAATGAGAAAGATATCTGCTTCGCTAAAGGAAAATGTACAGGAATTTAAGAAAATTCTCCACGTTGATAAAAATTTTGATTTGATATACAGGGAACAGAAATTAGGTTCAAAGGATGCCGGTTTCTTTTTTATAGATGGCTTTATCAAGGACACGATAATGGAAAGACTGTTAAAATCTTTCTCGGAAATACAGGAGGGGGATATACCTGATAGTGCGGCAGAATTTTCTGATAAATATATACCTTATGTGGAGGTTGACATCCTAGATGACGTTGAGGAAATAGTGACAGCGATTCTTTCGGGGGTGGCGTGCTATTTCGTCGACGGCTATAAGGAGTGCATTGCGATTGACTGCAGAACATATCCTATGAGAAGTGTTGATGAGCCTTGGAAGGACAGAGTTCTGAGAGGCTCAAGGGATGGCTTTGTAGAGACGATAGTCTCTAATGTGGCACTTATAAGAAGAAGGATACGTGACCCGCGGCTCTGCGTTGAGATAACCCAGGCGGGCCTGAAGTCGAGAACCGACATTTCGATGGCATATTTAGAGGGAGTGGCAGATATGAAGCTTGTGAGAAGAATCAAAGATAAGATTTCTTCCATAAAAGTAGACGCACTCACAATGAATATAGAGAGTCTGGCAGAGTCAGTACTTGATGGACCATATATAAATCCGTTTCCGAAATTCAAATATACAGAGCGCCCGGATACAGCCGCGGCAGCCATACTTGATGGCAATATTGTGCTTTTAGTTGACAATTCACCGGCAGTGATAATAGTGCCGACAAGCATATTTGATGTCATGGAGGAGGCTGATGATTTCTATTTTCCGCCTCTTGTGGGAAACTATATAAGATTTTCAAGATTCATAATGTCGGTGCTGACGCTGATACTAACGCCGATGTGGATGGCTCTCATAGAGTATCCTGAGAGGCTTCCGGACTGGCTTGCATTTATCAATCTTGCGGATGAAGCGAATATACATGTATTCTGGCAGCTTATTATACTTGAATTTGCAATAGATGGTCTTAGACTGGCGGCAGTAAACACACCGACGATGTTATCGACACCGCTTTCGGTTGTGGCAGGTATTGTCGTGGGAGAATATGCGGTAAGCTCGGGATGGTTTTCGCCGGAGACTATGCTTTATATGGCATTTGTAGCAATCGGAACATACGCACAGGCTAATTTCGAGCTTGGCTATGCAATCAAGTTCTTCAGGCTTATAACTCTTGTTCTTACCTATATTTTCCACTGGTGGGGATTTTTTGCGGGAATAATTATAACACTGCTTGCAATTGCATTTAACAACACTATATCGGGGGAGAGCTATATATATCCGATATGTCCTTTTGATGGTAACAGGCTTGTGAGAAAGGTGTTTCGTGTAAGACTGTCGAAAAAGACTAATAGTTAATTGAAAAACTCATTGTGTGTGAATGCCGGACGTTGTGTAATGATGTTGGGGTCAAAAC
>DNFT01000121.1 GCA_003486385.1 Eubacterium sp.
AACATCTTGCTTCGGACAATGGAGCTGATATGCATAACTATAATACGTTATACACTCATAGATTAAATTGGCATGTTTTGCCACCCGAATCCTGAAAATATGATTGTTGCCTTTTTTCGGATATAATTTACTTGCAAGGTCAGACAATTGAGATTATAATGTTTGGTAAGTATTGTTTTGGAGTACATAGATATGGAGAATAACGAAAAGGGTGCATACCGCACAAAGCAGAGAGAAATCATATTGGATTACCTGAAAAAGTGTCAGGATGGACATGTCACCATTGATGAGGTTACAGACCACCTGAAGAATGAAGGCAATAAGGTTGGACGAACGACCATCTATCGATATATGGAGAAGCTTGCGGATGAAGGCTTTCTTCGTAAGTATTATATAGAAGAGGGCGTCGGGGCATGCTATCAGTACCAGGGTGAGGATACTGCATGCCGCAATCATTTTCATCTCAAATGCGTAAAGTGCGGCAGGCTGTTTCACGTAAGCTGTGATTTTCTTCAACAGATAGAGGAACATGTTTACGAACATCATCATTTTCTGGTAGACAATTCTAAGACGGTACTGTACGGTGTATGTGAAGCTTGTCAGAAAGATACCGATGAAGATATAAGCGCTCATCACGGGGGATGCAGCTGCGGACATGTGCACAACAGCGACAATAAGACAGGAAGAGGAGAATAGCCATGGAAAAGAAACCATTTGTTACACTTGAACAGTTAAAGGAGATCGACAAGACATATCCTACACCTTATCATATATATGATGAGAAGGGTATACGTGAGAACGTAAAGAAGCTTAGGGAGGCTTTTTCATGGAACAAGGGCTTCAGAGAGTATTTCGCAGTAAAGGCTACTCCGAATCCTTTTCTGGTAAATATTCTTAAGGAGTATGACTGTGGTGTTGACTGTTCTTCACTTACCGAGCTTATGTTTGCTAAGGCTCTTGATTTTGACGGACAGCATATCATGTTTTCATCAAATGCAACACCTGCCGAGGAATTTGAATATGCTCATAAGATAAATGCAACCATAAACCTTGATGATTTTACCCATATACAGTTCCTGGACGATATATGCGGCATTCCGGAGACCATATCCTGCCGATTCAATCCTGGTGGATATTTCCAGATTGCCAATTCCATAATGGATAATCCCGGAGATGCCAAGTACGGTTTTACAAAGGAGCAGCTTATTGAAGGATTTAAAATTTTAAAGCAGAAGGGTGCCAGGCATTTTGGTATTCATGCTTTCCTTGCAAGCAATACTGTAACCAACGAATATTATCCGACTCTTGCAAAGATTCTGTTCGAGCTTGCAGTTGAGGTATCTGAAAAGACAGGCTGTGACATTAAGTTTATCAATCTTTCGGGCGGTATCGGTATCCCTTACAGACCGGATCAGGAGCCTAACGATATTCTTGCCATCGGTGAGGGTGTAAGAAAGGTATATGAGGAAGTGTTAGTTCCTGCCGGAATGGGCGATGTGGCTATTTATACGGAGCTTGGAAGATTCATGATGGGACCTTATGGTCACCTTGTGACAAAAGCAATACATGAGAAGCACACATACAAGGAGTATATAGGCTGTGACGCCTGTGCTGCCAACCTTATGCGTCCGGCTATGTACGGTGCATACCACCATATAACGGTCATGGGCAAGGAGAATGAACCATGTGACCACAAGTACGATGTTACAGGTTCGCTCTGCGAGAACAATGATAAGTTCGCAATCGACCGTATGCTTCCTAAGATTGATATGGGTGATTTCCTTGTTATCCATGATACAGGTGCACACGGCTTCTCAATGGGATATAATTATAATGGCAAGCTCCGCTCAGCAGAGCTTCTGCTGTGTGAGGACGGCTCAGTGAAGATGATAAGACGCGCAGAGACACCTAAGGATTACTTTGCAACATTTGACTGCTTCCATATTTTTGACAAGGTATTAGAAGAAAAATAATCAGAAGAGGATTTATTTATGGCTGAACTAAGTAATATAGCGGCTGAGCTTTCCAAGGGAAAGAATGTCGACATGAATTTATCGAAATATGCTGACGGAATGAACTCACTGTATGGCAGGATGGGCTATGTAAAGCTCGCACTCAATCTGTATTCCTTTGCGGAGGTGTACGGTGAGGATACGCAGTATACACAGCTTGTCTCAGATTATGCACTCAGACTTGCAAATGCAGTGAAAGCCGGTATTTCAGACGAAAATGCCGATGAAGCTGATTCAGATAAAGCTCTTGCGGATATTGATGAGCTCAGAGATGAACTTATTGAAAGAATGGAGATTCTTACAGCTTTTACGGACAGATTTCAGGTGTATGAGTATGTGCTGAACCGTATAGAGTATAATTTTAAGGAATGTGATATTAATTCCGATTACTACAATGACAAATTTGAAAAGGATATTCTCAGCTACATCGTCTCCGACAAGGACAATTCTGTTGTAAATATGAAAATAGGGCAGGTTGTAAGCCAGATACCGATGCGTCTTTCAAAGAACAAGTTCTTTGAGCTTCTCCACGATGCATTTACACTGTACAAAGGTTCTGATACGGCTGCGGTGGAGGATTTCATTTACATGCTTCGTTCCGTTTCAATGCTCCATACACCTGAGAATTTCGACACAGCCTTTGATGTCCTCTCGGACAGCCTTAATAAGCTTGACAGCTTCTCCTATGTCGGCATGACACAGGAAGATTATTTTGAAGCTGCCGGGGTTCTTGCAGATGCTACAGAGTATGTTGTGAATGTCACTGACGTTTTCGTTCTTCTCATGGATGCGGTAAATGACGCATACATGGTTCTCCTCACATCCGGAAGGGCTATTGTGGATGGTACAGCAAGACAGCACTGTCTTAAGATTATCGATATGGCGCTTGATGCAATATATGACCGCGTGCTTCCTACAGAGGATTCCTTTGACAGCTTCGTGGCAATCGAGGGTGTGCAGGAGAAGCTGTCGACACAGCTCTCATCGGACAGCTATGCTCTGGATGATGTGCACAATTCCTATATGGGAAGAGCAGAGCAGCTTGGACTCAGTGAAGATTACGAGAAGCTTTTCAAGCTTGAGAGACTCAGCTCAGGAAGCAGCTTTATGAAGCTGGTTGAGGATAAGCTGTCGAATATTATTGCCGATGAAGCATATATTAACAGCAGATGCGATGAACTTACCAATGAACTGGCAGATTTCTTCGCGGAACATGAAAGACCATTTAACAGGGCAGTCATGTCAGGAATTCTTGGAAGTCTTCCTGTTTTCTTTAACAATATTGAGGAAATCAAAAAATATATACATGTAGCACTTGGACAGTGCAGTGATGAAGCAGAACGCAAATCATGCATGAAGCTTATGCTGGACCTGATGAATGAGTAATATATATGTAGTATAATAGAAGGTGGGAGGCGTGATTGCTGTGCATTATATCTGGTACGATAAGCTATATTTTAAAGAAGACAATGCTAAAAAAAAGACACGCCTGCTTCACCGCCTTGAAAAGGGAAAGCCGGAGCCGAACGTATACATTCTTGCCCTTCCCGAATCAAGGGAGCGCAATATACTTGATATATACAGCTCCCTTGAGCTTATGCAGCCTCACTATAAGAACCGCAGCAAATACGTTGTCGGGATAGCACGCGGAAAGCAGGATGCGATAGAGCTCGCCTCATCCATAGTCGGTGATATGTATAATACCAACGGTAATTTTGATATAAGGGCATTTCTCAATTTCTATGAGGACACATTCTCCGGCAAGGAGGTGTTGTAGTTGCTGTTTTTAAAAATACTGTTATGCATATTGAAGATTATCGGAATTGTACTTCTTGCGATTGTGGGCATTGTGCTGTTGATTCTATGTCTGCTGTTGTTTGTCCCGATACGATATAGAGTGCATGCCTCATTCTATGGTAAGCCCCGCGTGTCAGCTCATGTCACATATCTCTTGAGATTGCTGCATGTAAATTTTGAACTGGACGGGAAAGAATCCGAACTTAAAATAAAGTTATTTGGGCATAATATTTCCGATGGCAAAAAGACCGATGATAAGAAGACTGCAGACAGCCCTGGGCAGAACGACAGCACTGTCAAGGAAGAACATGACGCTGTGAAAGCTGGTGAAGCTGTGAAAAGCTGCGAAGTTGTGAAAAACGATGCAGCTGTTAAAACCAATGGTGCAGTAAAGGATGAAGGATTAACCAAAACCGGTGAAGCTGCTAAAACAGGTGAAGCTTCAAATGGCAGCGAAGCTGATGAACCCAGCAAAAGCGAAAAAGTCAATGAAGCCGAAATGTTCTGCAAAACGGATACATTCACTAAGTCGAAAAAAACTATCGAGGCGGAAGCTTCTTCCGGACATAAGGAGCGGGAGGATTCGGGAAACTCACATGCTGAAAAATCCCGGAAAGCAGATAAGCCAAAGAACTCCGGAAAGCCGGAAAGCCTCCCGGATAAGAAATCAGACAAAAAAACTGAAGTCTCTGATTCTGATTCAGACGGAATCATCGATAAGGTCAAGTCAATAGTCTCTCTTATCAAAGAAAACCTCGGCGTTATAGACTTTGTAATGAGACAACTGAAGCTTCTGTTTAAGCATATCATGCCCGGAAGCCATACCATATCGATAAAGCTCGGTCTTGACGACCCTGCACTGCTCGGTGAAATCGTTGGAGGTATAGCTGTTTTCAGGGCGATGACCGGGATTGTCATAAATATAACACCTGTATGGGATGACAAGGTTTTTGAAGCGGAGTTAGATTTTAAGGGTAGAATTATTCTTGGCAGAGTATTATATATAGCAGCCCGAGTATATTTTAACAAAGAAGTCAAAAAAATAATTAAAACCATAAAAAATAGTAAATAAACAGGAGGATTTTTAAATGGCAGACAATAACAACAAGTTCAATTCAACAGTTGAATCTCTCTTTTCAGGAATGGACAGCTTTGTAAGCGCTAAGACAGTAGTCGGAGATGCAGTTACGGTTAACGACACCATCATCGTTCCACTCGTTGACGTCGCATTCGGTGTGGGCGCAGGGGCATTCTCAGGTGAAGGCAAGAATAATGCCGGAGGCGGACTCGGTGCTAAGCTCTCTCCAAGTGCGGTGCTTGTAATACAGAACGGACAGACCAAGCTTGTGAATGTTAAGAATCAAGATACTATGACCAAGATTCTTGATATGGTTCCGGACATAGTCGACAAGGTTGCCGATATTGCAGGTGGAAAGAAAACCAGAAAAGACGAAGCGGTCGATGAAGCCATAAATGATATCACCGGAAATGATAATAAATAACATTCAAGGTGAATCCGATGTCAGTTAAGAAGATAATAAAGGGAATAGGTTATACATGCTGCGCGGCTGTCCTTGCAGCAGCCGTGTATGCTTTTGCAGTCAATGGCTGCGTGATATATAAAACAGGCTCCTATATACTGAATGCCGATGAAGCTGCTGCGCTTTCGGATGTAGACTGTATACTAGTTCTCGGAGCTGCGGTTAAACCGGATAAGACTCCAAGCAATATGCTCTATGACAGAATTATGACCGGTGTCAATCTATATAAGCTCGGCGCATCAAAGGACATAATAATGAGTGGTGATCACGGCAGCAATGATTACAATGAAGTTGAAACCATGAAAAAATATGCTATTGCTTCCGGTGTACCATCAAACGCCATATACATGGATCACGCCGGATTTTCTACATACGACAGCCTGTATCGTGCCAGAAATATATTCGGCGTCAACAAAATTATTATTGTTTCCCAGAAATACCATCTGTACAGGGCAATATACCTTGCCAAGTCACTTGGCATGGAGGCTTACGGAGTTCCGGCAGATTTAAGAAGCTATTCAGGACAGTTCAAAAGGGAAATCCGCGAAATACTTGCAAGAAACAAGGATTTTATTCTCGCAAAAACAAAGCCACAATCAAAATATCTTGGTGATGCCATAATTCTCAATGAGAATGGTGATGTTACAAATGATTAAAACAATTATATGAAAAACGTCTTAACGGGTTTCATATAATTGTTTTTTTAACACCACATATTTTTAAAGGCATGCTTAGAATCTGATTGTGAATAATGACACATATAGTGCATATAATAGAATAGAGCAGCAGGTATACGGAGGAAACACTCCTGTGGTGAGAATAATAGGTTTTATGATGTTCTGGATTGCAGTGGGAATGATAATAGGGCTGCTTATTGAGAATGTTTTCTGGGGAATCGTGATAATAGTCCTTCTGATGCTGTGTGGATATAATCTATTCTGCAGTTGTAAATAGTCTGACCGTAATCTTATTTCATTAATGAAAAAAAAGCCTCGGAAAAATCCGGGGCTTAATTAACATCAAACTCTTGACTACGCTCTTGTAACAGCGCCTGATCTTAAGCAAGAAGTACATACATACATCTTTCTTGGACCTGCTGTTGTCAAAACCTTAACTGACTTAACGTTTGACTTCCACATCTTGTTTGATTTTCTGTTAGAGTGACTTACCTTGAGTCCAAAATGAGCACCCTTATCACAAACAGCACACTTTGCCATGATTGCACCTCCTCAAAGCTTAATAATGCCTACTTGGCTGACAACAGAAGTTATGATAACAGATATTTGAATATTTTGCAAGTAAAAAAAATATTTTTTTAAAGATTTTCACTTTTAAGTTGGATTTTGTATAGAAATAATGTATAATGACAATATCATGACTTTGTAAACCGTGAATCACACGGAGATTGGAGGAACCATGAAAGGTCGAATTGAAAATAAATTAGGAACTGTTATGATAGACCCTGAGGTTATAGCAATGTTTGCGGGAACAACCGCCATAGAGAGCTTCGGTATTGTCGGAATGGCTGCCGTAAGCATGAAGGATGGACTGGTTAAGCTTCTCAAAAAAGAGAGTCTCACACATGGGATTAATGTAAAGATTGATGAAGAGAACTTGATTACTTTGGATTTTCATGTTATTGTATCGTACGGAGTTTCCATTTCTGCTGTAGCAGATAACCTTGTGAACAGCGTCAAGTATAAGGTTGAAGAATTTGCCGGCATGAAGATTAAGCAGATCAATATATTTGTTGATGGCGTAAGAGTAATTGACTAACCGTTATTTAAGGAGGATTTTAAAGTGGCTATTAATACCATAGATGCTACTATGCTCAAGAAATGCTTCTTGGCAGGAGCTGCCAATCTGGAAGCAAAAAAAGAGATAATAAACGAATTAAACGTATTCCCGGTACCTGATGGAGATACTGGAACTAATATGACAATGACAATTCTTTCTGCAGCTAAGGAAGTGAGCAATATTGCTTCACCTAATTTTGAGAATTTGTCAAAGGCTATTTCAGGAGGTTCCTTAAGAGGTGCGAGAGGTAACTCGGGAGTTATTCTTTCACAGCTTTTCAGAGGGTTTACTAAGGAAATTAAGTCTGTAACGGTTATAGATGCACCAGTACTTGCAAGAGCCTTCCAGAAGGCAACGGAGACTGCGTACAAGGCAGTTATGAAGCCTAAGGAGGGAACTATCCTCACAGTTGCGAAGGGTCTTTCGGATAAGATGAATGAGCTTGCATGTGAGAACGGCGATTTGGAAGAGATATTAGGACAGGTTCTTGAGCACGGACGCTATGTTCTTTCACAGACACCTGAGATGCTTCCGGTGCTGAAGGAAGCCGGGGTTGTCGACTCAGGCGGACAGGGGCTTATCGAGGTGCTTTCAGGAATATATGACTGCCTTCTTGGCAAGGAGATTGACCTTACCGCAGCTCTTGGCACAACAACCACTGCTAAGGTTGAGGCAGACACAACTCAGGCAGATATCAAGTATGGTTACTGCACTGAATTTATAATCAATATTGAGAAGAAGTTCGATAACGGTGATGAACTCAACTTCAAGGCATATCTTGAGTCAATCGGTGATTCAATAGTAGTAGTTGCCGATGATGAGATCGTTAAGGTACATGTACATACCAACGATCCGGGTCTTGCAATTCAGAAAGCGCTCACCTATGGTTCACTCAGCAAGATGAAGATAGATAATATGCGGGAGGAGCATAAGGAAAAGCTCATAAAGGAAGCACAGAAGGCTGAGGCTGAGAAGAAGGCTGCTGAGGAAGCGGCTAAGAAGCCTGCTGAACCTAAGAAGAAGTACGGTTTTATATCCGTTTCTGCCGGAGCAGGACTCAGCGAGATATTTGAAGGACTTGGTGTAGATGTAGTTATTGAAGGCGGACAGACAATGAACCCTAGCACGGAGGATATGCTCAATGCGATTGACAAGGTAAACGCTGAGAATGTATTTATCCTTCCTAACAATTCAAATATTATACTTGCTGCCAACCAGGCACAGTCTATCGTCACAGATAAGAATGTGTATGTAGTTCCTTCTAAGACAATACCTCAGGGAATCACAGCGCTTATCAATTTTGACGAGTCTGCAGATGCGGAGGCTAATTTCGATAATATGTCTTCGGAGATGAAGAATGTAAAGACGGGACAGGTAACTTACGCTGTTCGTGATACATCGATGGATGGCAAAGAGATTAAGCAGAACGATATAATGGGAATCGGTGATAAGACAATCCTTTCTGTAGGCAAGGATATTGAAGAAACAACCATTGATATGCTGTCCCAGCTTATTGATGATGACTCTGAGCTTATAAGTGTATACTATGGCGAGGATGTTTCAAGTGAGCAGGTTGATTCTCTTACGGCTAAGCTTGAGGAGACCTATCCTGACCTTGACCTGGAGGTTCACAGTGGTGGACAGCCAATCTATTACTATATTGTTTCAGTAGAATAGAATATTTATTGAGTATCTTGTCCCCTCATGGGTCCTGCCTATGAGGGGATATCTTGTATATGGAAGTATGATTTACGGCATTATGCCGGAGAATGAGGATTATTATGAAGCTTAGCAGTCTTAAAGGAATCGGACAGAAAACAGAACAGCTTTTTACAAAAGCAGGGATAACGGATACTTCACAGCTGCCATACTACTATCCACGAAGCTATGATATATACAAAGAACCTGTACTTATCAGTGAAATCGATGAGGACGGCATCTATACCTTGTATCTAAGCATCGCATCTGATGTAGAAGTGAAGCCGATGAAAAAGCTTACTATAACTACGGTATTCGCTGTAGACGAGCAGAATGAACGTATCAAGCTGACGTGGTTTAATATGCCTTTTATGAAGGGTGCGCTGAGAAGAGGCTACCGCTATATGGTACGCGGCAGAGTGGTGTGCAGAGGAAGCTTAGTCTCCATGGAACAGCCTAAATTATACACTGCTGCAGAATATGAGCTGAAGCTTCATTATATCCAGCCAATCTATCCACTGGTAAAGGGACTTACCAACAACATGGTCACAAAAGCCGTAACACAGTATTTTGCCATGCAGAATAATCCTGAAGAAATGGAATATCTCCCTAAGGAGCTTATAGAACGCTATGAATTAAAGCCACTGTATGAGGCGATAAAATATATACATTTTCCGCGTGGTATCAATGAAATGCAGGAATCAAGAAAACGACTTGCCTTTGATGAATTCTTCGGATTCATGATGAAGCTTGAAAACCTGAAATCCCAGAGGACTTATCTTGAGAATGAATGTATGATACATGAGGGAGGCTATGCTGCAAGACTCATATCCGAGCTGCCTTACCAGCTGACGGAGCCACAGAGAAAGGCGTATGACGAAATGGTTGCTGACATGTCGGGGAAGCATGTCATGAACAGGCTTATTCAGGGTGATGTAGGCTCCGGAAAGACGATTATAGCTGTATTAGCGCTCCTCAACGCTGTGGAAGCCGGCTTTCAGGGTGCACTCATGGCTCCTACCGAGGTTCTGGCAAAGCAGCACTATGATACGGTATGTGAATTATTGAAAAAACATGAATTTCCGGTTACACCGGTTCTGCTTGTTGGCTCGATGAGCGCTTCACAGAAGAAGAAAGCACATGAACAGATAAAAGACGGTACAGCTGATATTATTATAGGCACTAACGCATTGATTCAGGAAAAGGTGGAATACAACAATCTTGGGTTTGTTGTGACGGATGAACAGCATCGTTTTGGCGTGAACCAAAGAGGCGGACTTGCCAGAAAAGGTGGACATCCGCATGTATGTGTCATGAGTGCAACACCAATTCCTCGTACGCTTGCAATCATTCTATATGGAGACCTTGACATATCCATAATTAATGCCATGCCTGTGGGCAGGCTTCCGATAAAAAATGCCGTTGTCGGTGAAGAGTACCGCCCGAATGCGTATAGATTTATAATGAATCAGGCGGCGCTGGGTCATCAGGCTTATGTAATATGCCCGATGGTTGAGGATAATGAAATAAGTGAAAGTGAGAATGTCACAGACTACACAGTAGAATTGAGGAAGAATCTTCCCGGACTTACTGTGGAGGGACTTCACGGACAGATGGCAGCCGATACCAAAAATGATATTATGGGAAGATTCGCTAAGGGCGAAATACAGGTGTTGGTTTCCACAACTGTGATTGAAGTAGGAATAAATGTTCCGAATGCCACAGTGATGCTCATCGAGAACGCAGAAAAATTCGGCCTTGCACAGCTTCACCAGCTTCGCGGAAGAGTAGGAAGAGGAAATGCGCAATCATACTGTATATTTGTGAGCACCTCAAAAAAGGAGGAGGCAAAGCAGCGTCTTGATATCATAGGCAAATCCAATGACGGCTTTTACATTGCTGAACAGGATTTAAAGCTCCGAGGTCCCGGAGATTTCTTCGGAATCAGGCAGAGTGGTGACATGTCATTTACACTTGCAGATATATACACCGATGCGGATATGCTTAAGAAAGCAAAAGACTGTGCAGATTATATAATTGAAAACAATTTGCAGAATACATTAAAAAAAGCTTTTTCCCAGAATGATGTAATGTTATAATGAAAATTGTATGAGAAGCAGGAAGCACAGTCACATGAAAAATTTCACCAAGATGTACTGTGGAAAATTTCAAGATAAACAATAAGGATAAAAATATGAAACTATATATTATAAGACATGGCGAAACCGATTGGAATAAGGAAAAAAGGCTTCAGGGACAGAGTGACACGCAGCTCAATGAATATGGAATTGAGCTGGCGCGGATAACAGGTGAAGCGTTAAAGGATGTACATTTTGATTATATCTTCTCAAGTCCGCTTAAAAGGGCATATAAGACTGCTGAGCTTATCAGAATGGACAGACCAGTGAAAATCATAACCGATGACAGACTAAAAGAGATATGTTTCGGGGTGAATGAAGGAGTCAGTTCGGATCTCATCACAGAGGATTTTCATTATTTCTTCGATGCACCTGATAAATATATACCCGCACAGGGTGGTGAGACCTACGAACAGCTATGTGCCCGCTCACAAGCTTTTATAGACAGCGTCATAGTTCCGCTTTCATTAAAGGAGCCTGAGGCGACGGTGCTTATTACAGCACATGGGGCACTGAATAAATCCATAATGATTTATCTCAATCACCTCGAAATAAAAAATATGTGGGATGGCGTTTTTCAGAAGAATTGCTGTGTAAATATATTCGAAATAAACGGATTTGACTTTAAGATGCTTCAGGAAGCCAAGATATATTATTAGATATTTCCTTGGATATACGCTGTATAATATTGATATGAATATTGAATAATGGAGGAATTGATATGAGAGTGATTGCAGGCACAAGAAGAAGCATGCCTCTTAAGACAATAGAAGGACTGGCAACACGTCCTACGCAGGACAGGACCAAGGAGACGCTTTTCAACGTAATTCAGAATGATGTTCCGGGAAGTACGTTCCTTGATTTGTTTTCGGGGAGCGGGGCAATAGCCATAGAAGCACTCAGCCGCGGGGCAAAAAAGGCATACCTTGTTGAAAACAGCAGAGCCGCCGCTGCCTGTATACGCGATAATCTCAATTTTACCAGACTTTCCGATGAAGCTGTACTGATGGAGACTGATGCGGTTACTGCCTTAAAAAGGCTGGAGGGCAAAACAATTTTTGACATAATATTTATGGATCCACCATATAATCATGAATATGAGAAGGAGGTTCTGACATGTCTTGCCGACTCTTCTCTTATTGATGACTATTCAACCATTATTGTTGAAGCGTCGAATGAGACAAGCTTTGATTACCTTGACAAATTGGGCTTTGAAGCTTATAAAATAAAAAGATATAAAAATAATATGCATGTTTTTATCAGGAAAATTAAATAATAAGTTTTTAATGGCATGTGATTATACAATACTATAAAGGAGTACAGGCAGGAGCCTGATTAATTACTATGAGAATTGCAGTATATCCGGGAAGCTTTGACCCGGTTACACTTGGACATATGGATATAATAAGCCGTTCCTCAAAGCTTTTTGACAAGTTGATTGTCGGGGTATTAGTAAACAGTTCAAAAGTTCCATTGTTTTCTGCTGAAGAACGTGTTAATATGATAAAAGGTGTAGTTTCGGAATACGCTAATGTGGAGGTACGTTCCTTTGATGGTCTGCTGGTTGAATTTGCAAGATTATGCAAAGCGACCGCTGTGGTACGAGGTCTTAGAGCTGTAACCGATTTTGAATATGAATTGCAGATGTCGCAGACGAACCACATTATTGCACCTGATATAGATACAATATTTCTGACGACGAATCTCAACTATGCATATCTAAGCTCAAGTGTAGTTAAGGAGGTGGCAAGATACGGCGGAGATATCTCCAAGTTCGTTGCACCGGAGGTTCGCAGACAGGTTTTAGAAAAATATAACAGATAGTATCAATTGGAGGATTACCATGAACAAGATTGAAGAGATGATTGAAGCGATTGAAGAATATATTGAAAACTGTAAGCCTGTTCCTCTTTCAAGCAATAAGATTATCGTTGAAAAGGATGCCATTGAGGAATTGATTCGTGAACTCAGGCTCAAGACTCCTGATGAGATAAAAAAATACCAGAAGATTATCAGCAATAAGGATGCCATTCTCGCCGATGCCAAGGATCAGGCAGATTCCATGCTTAATGCGGCTAAGGTGCACACTCAGGAGCTTGTCAATGAGCATGAGATAATGCAGCGCGCCTACAGTGAAGCAGAGGAAATAAAAGATCAGGCTTATAGTCAGGCACAGGCAATACTCGACCATGCAACAGAGGAAGCCAATCAGATGAGATACAGTGCAGTTCAGTACACGGATGATATGCTCGCCAATCTCCAGAGAATTATTGAGCACTCCATTGACAGCAATCGTTCTAAGTATGAGAGCCTGTTAAGTGCTCTGGACAAGGATCTCAATGTTGTCCTTTCCAATAGAAATGAGCTTGCAGGAATAGGTACGGATGAGGAGCCTGAGCAGCCGGAAGACGACGCTGCAGCAGGATTACAGGATTCCGGTGATTATGAGGAATAACACTGCCAATGCTGTAATAAAGGCAATACATATCTTAGATGCTATGTACCTTCCGACGGAAAAGCTCTTTCCATTCCAGAGAGACATTGTCTGAAATACACTTGACATACCACCGAATGCGGTGGCAGTCAGCATAAGTAATATTTTATAATTATATTCGATATTAAGCTCAGATATTTTATCAAGGCCGGCTGTAATCTCCATAAGGGACATCAGTACGGCTTTTGCTATGTCCGGAAGAATTTTTATGTTACCTATCATCGCACCCGCTGTTGAGAACAGCATGACATATATACACAGCTTAAGGCTGGCGGTGAGCGCATTCTCAACGGAGTGCGAAAGGGCTTCAGATGTCGTAAGCTCAATTATCCGGTGTTCTGTATCTTCTCTTTGCTGAATTGCTGTCCGTCTTCTGTGCCCCATTCTGCCGTCTGCATCTGCCGGACTGCTGATTTTCCTTCTTCCATGTTGTTTCTTTATCCACCCCCAATATCTTAAAACGAACATTCCTGCAAATGCTGAGCCGATAAGCAGGCAAATCACTGTCCCTGAGAGCGCTTTATCTCCAAGACAGCTCATACAGATATAGCTTATCATAAACATCGGGCTGACGTTGTTGCATACCGGAGCTAAAAGCATGGCGGTATCATCGTCAATCGTTCCTGTCTCATTAAGGCAGCCGCATACATAAGCTCCCATTGGATAGCCGCACACAAATCCTATAAGAATGCAGTACCCGGAAGCGGCAGGCAGATGCAGCAGCTTAGTGAGCGGTGCGAGCAGAACGCCAATTGGCTTCGCACACCCGGTATATACGATAAAATTTGAAAGCACCATAAATGGCATGAGAGTCGGAAAGAGTGTCCTGTACCAAAGCGCAAGACCATAGGCTGCTCCATTTAGTGCAGCGGCGGGCGATAACAGCAGAACAAGCATGCATGACATTGCACAGACTATGCGTGTGCACATTATGCGGCTGCTTTTTTTACCGGTTAGATTTGTCATTGTATCAGCCTGCTTAAGAATATACTCAGATAATACTATTCAGTTTATGATTTTTTTATCACTGCAACCGGTGTTTACATTTTTATTTTATTGCTTTTTTCAAAAAAATGTGGCACAATAAAATGTGGCTTAGTTTGGCCATAGACGGAGGAATAAACATTATGAACAATGCATTAAAAGGATTACAGCCTGAAAAGGTTTTTATGTTTTTTGAAGAGCTTACACAGATACCTCATGGTTCACACAACACGAAACAGATAAGCGATTTCTGTGTTGATTTTGCCAACAAAAGAGGTCTGAAAGTATATCAGGATGAATATAATAATGTGGTTATATACAGACCGGCAAGCAAGGGCTATGAGAATGCTCCCGGTGTGATTATACAGGGTCATTTAGACATGGTATGTGAGAAGGAGAGTGGATGTACCCATGATTTTACCAAGGATGCTCTCGATGTCTATGTTGAGGACGGATATGTTACCGCAAAAGGAACCACTCTCGGCGGTGATGACGGAATTGCCATCGCCTATGCACTCGCCGTTCTCGACGATGAAAGTATACAGGCACCTGCTATAGAGGCTGTTTTCACGGTAGATGAGGAGGTCGGGCTTGACGGTGCCAAGCTGCTTGACGGCTCCGTGCTCTCATCCAAGTACCTTATAAATATAGACAATGAGGAGGAGGGCGCCTTCATCGTTGGCTGTGCCGGCGGAATGCGTTCCGGACTAAAGTTCCCTGTAAGCTATACACAGATGACCGGAAAGAGCGTCAAGGTAACCATAACAGGTCTTATGGGCGGACATTCCGGCATGGAAATCAATAAGGGCAGAGCTAATGCGCACATTATTCTCGGAAGACTTCTCTTTAATCTTGATGAGGAGCTTTTCTACGGAATAAGTGCTCTCACAGGCGGAAGAATGGACAATGCCATAGCAAGGGAATGTTCTGTCACTCTATGCATTAATCCTGATGATGAGGCACGCTTAAAGGAACTATGTAGCATACTTGAGGCACAGCTTAGAAATGAGTATTCCGGAACCGATGAGGGCATCCGAATTGTTGTTGAGGATTCAGGCACGGATAACGCCGGCGTCATTGAAGAAAAGAATAAGCAGGCGTTTATCTTCCTTCTTATGAATCTTCCTAACGGTGTGCAGAAGTTCAGCGGTCACATTGAAGGACTTGTTGAGACTTCACTCAATCTTGGTATTCTTTCGATGGATGAGGAGTGCATCAACATAAGCTTCTCCGTGAGAAGCTCCGTGGGTTCAGCAAAGCAGGCACTTGCCGATAAGCTTCGTTATATGATTGAGTTCTTCGGCGGTGAGTATGTTGAGACAGGCTGCTATCCTGAGTGGGCTTATCGTCCGGAATCTGAGTTCCGCGACAGGGCAGTGAAGCTCTATGAGGATATGTTCAATGAGAAGGCAAATGTATGTGTCATCCATGCAGGTCTTGAGTGCGGTCTGTTTTCAGAGAAGCTGCCTGAGCTTGATATGATCTCTATAGGACCTGATATGAAGGATATCCATACACCTGCCGAGCGTCTCAGCGTAAAATCAGTTGAGAAGGTCTGGAGATACCTTGTGGCATTGCTTGAATCAATGCATTAGGATTTTATTTAAAACAGGATGTAGTATATGTAATTTTTGGAGGTTATTAGATGGAAATACAGTTATGGAGAGAGCTTTTGGCTCCATACGAACTGGCTGTGGATGAGTTGCTGGTCAAATTCAACCACATAATCAACGAATACAGACAGGAAGCGGTCTACTCACCGATTGAACAGGTCACCGGCAGGGTGAAGAAGATTTCCAGTATTATTGAGAAAGCCCAGAAAAAGGGCTTTCCAATTGACCATATCATGGAAATGATAGAGGACGTGGCAGGTATAAGAATAATCTGCCAGTTCGTTGAGGATATCTATGATGTGGTCAATATAATTAAGAGCAGAAGTGATATGACTGTCATACGTGAGAAGGATTACATAAAGAACCGCAAGGAGAGCGGTTACAGAAGCTATCACATTATAATAAGCTATAGCGTGGAAACCAGCAAGGGCAAGAAGGATATTCCTGTTGAGATTCAGATACGAACGCTCGCTATGAACTTCTGGTCTACGATAGAACATTCGCTACAGTATAAATACCATGAGAGCATTCCTGAGCATATCCGTGTGCGCCTAAGCTCAGCGGCGGAGGCGATTCTCAGGCTTGATGAGGAAATGTCATCAATCCATGAAGAAATTATGGATGCCCAGAATTCTTTTACATACAAGGCTAATATAGTCAATGATATACTTATCAACATCCAGAACCTCTATAAGGTTGCAAATAAGAGGGATGTTGTGAAAATTCAGGACGAATTTTTCCGCATTTATCAGGAGAACGATCTTGAACACCTTCTGGCATTCTGCAGACATCTTGATAAGATTGCAGAAGGCTATAGGGCACAGAGCGTTGATTGATATGCCGGTGATTAATGCCGGCTTTAACATATAAAGCAGATACGGAAAGGATTTATATGGAATTACCACAGAAATATTTAGATTCGATGAAGGAGCTCTTAGGAGATGAATTTCAGGCCTACTTAGACAGCTTCAGTCAGAAGAGGCTATATGGACTGCGCGTCAACAACCTTAAGATTTCAACAGAGGATTTTCTTAAGATAAGTCCGTTCAAGCTCAAGAAAATTCCATGGATAGACAATGGGTTTTACTATGAGGAGGAGGATAAGCCCGCGAAGCATCCATACTATTTTGCGGGATTATATTACCTTCAGGAGCCAAGTGCCATGACACCTGCCAGTATACTTCCGATAGAGCACGGAGATAAGGTTTTAGATGTATGTGCCGCTCCGGGAGGAAAGAGCACTGAACTAGGTGCCAGGCTTGGAGGCACAGGGCTTTTAGTCTCCAACGATATCTCCGCCTCACGAGCCAAGGCACTGTTAAAGAACATAGAAGTGAGCGGAATAGGCAATGTCGTGATTACATGTGAGGAACCGGGAAAGCTTATATCGTCATTTGAAAGCTTTTTTGACAAGATTCTGATTGATGCCCCATGCTCAGGTGAGGGAATGTTCCGCAAGGACAATAAGCTCATCAAGAGCTGGCAGATGAATGGTCCTGAATACTTTGCTGCTATCCAGAAGAGTATTTTAAGCCAGGCGGCACAGATGTTGAAGCCGGGCGGATATATGCTGTACTCAACATGTACCTTTTCCAAGCTTGAAGATGAGGACAATATACAGCTTTTCCTTGAAAGCCATCCTGATTTTTCGCTTGTCGATATATTCGATTCGGGGATACCTTCCATACATCCTTATGAGGGCTTCTCAAAAGGAATCGGCCTGCCGCAGTGCGTGCGCATATTCCCTCATAAGATGCAGGGTGAAGGGCACTTTGTCGCATTGCTTAAAAAGGATGGGGAAGCCATTCAGGACAGCCCTGTACACGGAAGACCTAACAAGCTTCCGGATGAGCTTACCGCTTTTCTTGATGAGCTTAACTTTGAAATCCCATCTTCAGACATAATTATCCAGAAGGATAATGTATATTATCTTCCGCCTCTTGCCGGAAAGCTCAAGGGACTTCGCGCAATGAGGACGGGAACCCTTCTGGGTGAGCTTAAAAAGAACCGCTTTGAGCCAAGTCAGGCATTTGCGATGACATTAAAGGATGGACAGTACAGCAGCCAGGTCAATTTAAAGCTCTCAGATGATGCCGTTATACGTTACCTCAAGGGTGAAACCATAGAGGTCGATGAAACCTGCGTTACCGGCAGCAGTTCCATTAAGCTTATAATGGTTGACGGCTATCCGCTTGGCTGGGGTAAGTACAATAACGGACAGGTAAAGAATAAATATCTCCCGGGCTGGAGATGGATGTAGCTTAGAGACATCCCAAATAAAACTACGCAAACGAGGATTATACATGAAACGACTGGACAAATTTCTTGTAGAAATGAGCGTTGCCAGCCGCAGCGTCATAAAGGAAATGGCAAAAAAAGGCCGTATCACCGTCAATGGTGAGGTTGTGAAAGCCTCCGATATCAAGATTGATGAGAATAGCGATGTCATCGCGGTTGATGGCATGATTATCGCCTTTTCTGATATGGAATACTTTATGCTCAATAAACCCGCAGGTGTAATCACCGCCACCATGGACAAAAAGGCTGAAACAGTGCTTGATTTAATTGATGAGAGAACGCGCAATGACCTTTTTCCTGTCGGAAGGCTTGACAAGGATACAGAAGGTCTGCTTCTTATAACGAATGACGGGGATCTGGCTCACCGTCTGTTAGCACCTAAAAAGCATGTCGACAAGGTTTATTATGCCGATATACATGGGCTTGTCACGAAAGAACATGTAGAACTTTTTTCATCCGGCATCACACTCCTTGACGGAACAACTGTTATGCCCGGCGAACTGGTTATATTGGAGGTAAATGAAGCGGAGCACACATCCAAAATACGGCTCACAATCCATGAGGGCAAGTTCCACCAGGTAAAGCGTATGTTCGAGGCTGTAGGGACGGAGGTCACATATCTAAAAAGATTGTCAATGGGACCTCTTGCATTGGACGCGGAGCTTAAGCCGGGAGAGTACAGAAGATTAACCGAAGAAGAAATCAATCTGCTTAAGGAGGCAACGGCATAGACCGTTTATATATATATGGAATACAAGTATAATGACTTATTGAAGGACAAGCGCGCCGTCCTGTTCGATCTTGATGGAACACTCGTTGATTCTATGTGGGTATGGCGCAATATTGATATTGATTTTTTAAGTGCAATAGGTAAAGAGCTTCCCGATGATCTGCAAAAGGAAATTGAAGGAATGAGCTTCACCGAGACAGCCGAATACTTTAAGAAACGCTTTGGTATCAAGGACGATGTGGAGGATATCAAGGCACACTGGAACAGAATGGCTTATGATAAGTACACCTCAGAGGTTAAATTAAAAAAAGGTGCGAAGGTGTTCCTTGCACGCCTAAAATCTGACCATATTCTTGCCGGTATCGCCTCAAGCAACTCTGAAGCCCTTATAAATGGTGTATTAAAGGCAGAAGGTGTGGCAGAATACTTTGATGCGATAACAACCGCCTGTGAAGCAGGAGCAGGAAAGCCTGCACCGGATATATATCTGCTTGCGGCAAAAAAGCTCGGCGTCAGACCGGAGGAGTGCCTTGTGTTTGAGGATATTCCTATGGGCATCACCGCAGGCAATTTGGCTGGCATGACAACTGCTGCCGTGGAGGATGACTATTCACACGGAATGCGCGAAGAGAAAATGAAACTGGCAGATTACTTTATAGATGATTTTACACAAATAAAATAATTATACACGCAGCGATGCTGTAACGATAATTAAGCTCATGTTTTAACAGCATGACAGATATAAGGAGTTATATGAAAGATTTTTTACCAATATGCAGGGAAGATATGGACAAGCGCGGCTGGACACAATGTGATTTTGTATATATATCCGGTGATGCATACGTGGACCATTCTTCATTCGGTCATGCAATTATAAGCAGAATACTGGAATTAAACGGATATAGGGTTGGAATAATCCCACAGCCGGACTGGAAGGATAAGAACAGTATCTCCATACTTGGCGAACCAAGGCTTGGCTTCCTTGTAGCAGCAGGAAATATGGATTCGATGGTCAACCACTATACTGTATCTAAAAAGAGAAGGAACTTCGATGCCTACACACCGGGAGGGGTTATTGGTAAAAGACCTGATTATGCCACTATTGTATATTGTAATCTGATAAGGCAGACCTACAAAAAGACGCCTATAATCATCGGAGGAATTGAGGCAAGCCTCAGAAGACTTGCACATTATGACTATTGGTCAAATAAAGTAAAGCGTTCTATTCTGTTAGACAGCGGTGCCGACCTTATATCTTACGGAATGGGCGAACATTCTATAGTTGAGATAGCAGACGCTCTCAACGCAGGAATTGATGTCAAGGATATAACCTTCATACGCGGAACGGTGTATAAAGCTAAAAATCTTGAACACCTGTATGATGAATATATTATGCTTCCATCCTACGACGAGATATGTGCGGATAAAAAGACTTATGCAGAAAGCTTTTATAAACAATACTGCAATACGGATCCATTCGTAGCAAAGCACCTTGTTGAAAAATACAAAGATACAGAGTATATTATCCAGAATCCGCCATCATATCCTCTCACACAGCAGGAATTTGACGATGTGTATTCAATGGATTATATGAATGCATGGCACCCATCATACGATGCACTCGGCGGTGTCCCTGCATTCGCTGAGATCAAGTTCAGCCTGACAAGCAACAGAGGCTGCTTCGGAGGCTGCTCATTCTGCGCGCTCACCTTCCATCAGGGCAGAATTGTCCAGGTAAGAAGCCATGAATCCCTTATAGAAGAAGCAAAGAGAATGACACAGGAACCTGATTTCAAGGGTTATATATATGATGTAGGAGGTCCGACAGCCAATTTCCGCCGTCCATCATGTGACAAGCAGCTTACCAAGGGAGTATGCACCAACAAGCAATGCCTTTTCCCTAAGCCGTGTGCCAATCTCAAGGTTGACCACAGCGACTATGTGGAACTGCTGAGAAAGCTGCGCAGGATTCCCGATGTGAAAAAGGTGTTTGTCCGCTCCGGTATACGTTTTGACTATGTCATGGCGGACACTGACGATACATTCATGGAGGAGCTGTGCAAATATCATATCAGCGGACAGCTGCGTGTGGCTCCTGAGCATATAACGGACAATGTACTGCGCCTGATGGGAAAGCCGGAGAATTCCGTATATGAAGCCTTCCTTAAAAAATACAGTGCCATCAACAGCAGGCTTGGCAAGGAGCAGTACGCAATTCCATACCTCATGTCCTCACATCCTGGCTCAACGCTCGATGATGCTATAGCCCTCGCGGAGTACATCAGGGATTTAGGCTACATGCCTGAGCAGGTGCAGGATTTCTATCCGACACCATCGACCATATCTACCTGTATGTATTACACCGGGCTTGACCCGCGCGATTTAAAGCCGGTGTATGTCACGACCAATCCGCATGAGAAGGCAATGCAGCGTGCACTTATACAATTTAAAAATCCTGAGAATTATGACCTTGTAAAAGAAGCACTGTTAAAGGCTCACAGGCAGGATTTAATAGGTTTTGACAAGCACTGCCTTATCCCACCAAGAAAGATGTCCTACAAGGGAAATAACGACAGGCACGCATCCGGAAACACTCAGAGTATACGAAACGGCAATGAGGGCAATAAGCCACAATCCGGCAGGAAAAGCAGCGGTACCGGAAAAAACACCACAGTTAAGAGCACTACCGGCAAGGGCAGCTCCGGCAGATATAAAAATAGTAATACAGACAGCCGGCCAAACACCGGCAGAAATATGTCCGCAAAAGGTTCTGCGGATAACAGAAACAATAAAAGGACAGGTTTTCAAAAAAAGAACGGCAGATAGAAACCTTTAAAGCTTATGGTTTCGGAAATGGGGATTAATATGAAAATAGCAGTGGTTACAGGAGCTTCATCCGGTCTTGGCAGGGAGTTTGCAAAGCAGATTGCTGCCAGATATTCCAGATTCGACGAGATATGGCTGATTGCGAGAAGAACAGAACGCCTTGAGGAGGTAGCTGCAGAGATAAAGCTCACATCGCGGGTTATCTCTCTTGACCTTTCAAGCATTGATGAGCTTTCGCAATTTAAAGGTCTTCTTGAAGAAAATACACCTGATATCAAGCTTTTAGTTAACTGTGCAGGATATGGCAGGAGCGGAAGCTTTGAAGAGCTTGACTGTGATGAACAGCTTGGCATGGTTGATGTCAATTGTCGTGCTCTCACAGCAGTCACAAAGCTCTGCCTTCCATATATTTCACAGAACTCACGAATAATTGAGCTTGCTTCCGCTGCCGGCTTCATGCCCCAGCCTGATTTTGCCGTATATGCAGCCACCAAGGCGTACGTCCTGAGCTTTTCCAAGGCACTTAACAAGGAGCTTAAATCAAGAAAAATAACTGTGACCGCTGTATGTCCGGGACCAGTCGATACCGAATTTTTTGATATTGCAGGAAAAGATGTCAAGTTCCTGAAACGCATGGTCATGGCTAAGCCTGAGAAGGTTGTGGAACAGGCAATCAAGGATGCCGCTCTTGGCAATGAACTGAGCATTTACGGAAGAAGCATGAAGTTAGCCTACGTTGCCGGGCGTTTCCTGCCGCACAGGCTCCTGATGAAATTCTTCTAATATATGTTACATAAAGACTGTGAGGTAATGTTAATGGGAAATTTAATAAAAAATGTGCCAAAGGGTGCTCCCGGGTACTTAAAGAACAGAAAGATAAGGACAGGAGTGGCGATGGTAAGCGGCTATATGCTGGTTCTTCTTCTTTTCTTTACAGGAATAATCATTTTTGCTGACCGTGGAAATCTTCTGACAGTTGCAGCAATACTTATGATGCTCCCGACAGGAAAGATGACCGTAAATTTCCTCATGTACCCGAGAAAAGGACAGGCAGACACTTCAGAATATGATGAAATGTGCAGGTCTAATGACAGAGTGACTATATTATCGGATATCCTCATCACACCTGAGAAAAAGAGTATCGAGCTGCCATATGTCGCAATCGACAAGGCTCACATCCTTATCTACTGTGCAGACAAGAAGCTTGACACCGCATACCACGGCAGATATATAAAGGATTTTCTTAAGCGCTCCGGTATTACAACAGATGTGAGCTTCTACACAGACCTCAATAAGTTCAGGAAAAGACTGACGGCTGTAAATACCTCCGCTCCTTCTGAATACACAGAGGAAGAGCAGAAGCGTATTGATGATATCGCCTATAATATTAAGATACTTTCTATATGATTTCATGGGACAGGGGTCTGACACCGTTGTCCCAATTCTGGGACAATGGTGTCAGACCCCTGTCCCACAAAAGTGAGGCAGTAATATGCAGGAATTTACTATTGGCAAAAACGAGGCGGGGCAGAGACTTGACAAATATCTTGGAAGGATACTTAAGGAAGCACCTGTTTCATTTTTTTATAAAATGATGAGAAAAAAGAATATCGTGCTCAATGGGACGAAGTGTACCGGCAGGGAGCAGTTGTCCGTCGGAGACAGTGTTAAGCTCTTTCTCTCCGATGAAACCATCGAAAAGTTCAGCGGAACACAGAAGCTTTCTAAGATAAGCAAGAATTACCCTTATAAAAAGCTTGAAATAATATATGAGGATGATGATGTTCTCTTTGTAAATAAGCCATCCGGAATGCTCACACAGAAGGCTTCACCGGCTGATGTCTCCTTAAACGAATACATAATCGGCTATCTTCTTCACGAAGGGAAAATCGATGAGGCACAGCTTAGGACCTTCAGGCCATCAGTGTGCAACAGGCTTGACCGCAACACCAGCGGACTGGTGCTTGCCGGCAAATCCATGAAGGGCAGCCGTGAACTATCGGAGATTATCAAAAACAGAACCCTTGAAAAATACTACATCACCGTGGTTAAGGGAAAAGTCACTGATGACAGCAGTGTATGTGCCCTTCTTATAAAGGATGAAGCCGCCAACAAGGTTAGTGTCCGCCCGGTTGATGGCAGTATGGCTCCCACTGAGGATGAACGCTTCATAAAAACGGACTATCATGTGCTTGGCCATGGCGAGGATTATACTGTGCTTGAAGTGCATCTTATAACCGGACGCCCACATCAGATCCGCGCTCATCTTGCAATGCTTGGACATCCCGTTCTCGGAGATTTCAAGTACGGTGACAGGAAAATCAATGAAAAATATAAGCTTAAGGACCAGCTCCTGCATGCATACCGTGTGGTTCTCCCCGATGGTAGGGAGTATAAGGCACCTGTTCCGGCTAAGCTGGAGAAATTCACTAAAAATATTTTTTAGTTTATATTTTACAGAATATACATGCTTTTATATCTAAGCATTACCTGAACAACATTATTACCGAAGTGAGGTGTTTTCATGGCAACATGGAACTCAAGGGGGCTTAGAGGCTCCGTCCTTGAGGAGCTTATAAACCGGAGCAATGATAAATATAGGGAAAAAAATCTTGCACTTATACAAAAAATCCCTACCCCCATCACCCCCATTAAGATGGACAAGGAACACAACCACATAACTCTTGCCTATTTTGACAAAAAAAGTACTGTGGATTATATAGGCATAGTGCAGGGAATACCTGTCTGCTTTGATGCCAAGGAATGTACAACCGATACCTTTCCGCTGCATAACATCCATGAGCACCAGATGGAGTTCATGGAGCAGTTCGAAAAGCAGGGGGGAATCTCATTTTTTATCATACTCTTTTCGTGCAGGGATGAAAAAATATATGTTCCGTACAGACATGTTTTAAAATTCTGGAACAGAATGAAGGATGGCGGAAGAAAAAGCTTCCGCTATGAGGAGCTTGACCAGACATACATAATCCGCTCACATTCAGGTGTGATGCTGCACTATCTTGAACAGATTAAGCTGGATTTATCCGAGCGAAGTGAAAAAGATTGACATTCTTCTGACATTCTGATATAGTACTATCACATGGTAGCATTTTACCATTTTACCACGATAAAGCGTATTACAGTGAAAGTGAGGGGCTTATGGAACGTAAACTACTGCACACACCTGAAGGTGTGAGAGATTTATACGGAACTGAATGTGAGAACAAGCTTCTGCTGCAGAACAGAATGCATCAGGTGTTAAAGCTGTATGGCTACAGAGATATACAGATGCCGTCATTTGAATTTTTTGATATATTTAACAAAGAAAGAGGAAGCGTAGCCTCAAAGAACATGTTCAAGTTCTTTGACCGTGAGGGAAATACCCTTGTACTCAGACCGGATATGACCCCACAGGTTGCAAGATGTGCAGCCAAGTATTTTGAAAACGAAGAGCTGCCTATCAAGCTGTGTTATCTTGGAAATACCTTTGTAAATAAGAAATCATATCAGGGAAGGCTTAAGGAGACAACTCAGCTTGGCTGTGAGCTTATCGGGGACAGCTCGGTTACTGCAGATGCAGAAATGCTTGCTATGATGATTGAAGCACTTCTCACAGCGGGGCTTACGGAATTTCAGGTTGAAGTAGGACAGACAGCCTATTTTAAAGGTCTTGTCAACGAAGCCGGCATTGATTCCGACACGGAGGATGAATTAAGGCTTCTTATCCAGAAGAAAAACTTTTTCGGTGTTGAGGAGCTTGCAAGGGAATATGGACTTTCCGACTCTGTGAGAGAAGCCCTCTTTATGCTTCCACAGCTTTTCGGCTCCGCCGCCAAGCTTGATGAAGCAAAGTCCTATGTTCATAACGATGAATCACTTGGAGCAATAGAACATCTTAAGAAGGTGTATGAGCTTCTTAAGGTGTACGGTTATGAAAAATATGTATCCTTTGACCTTGGAATGCTGAGTGAGCTTACATATTATACAGGAATCATATTCCGCGCAGTTACATACGAGGTTGGCGAGCCTGTTGCCAACGGCGGACGTTATGATGAGCTTATATGCCAATATGGTAAACCCGCAGCTTCAATTGGTTTTTCCGTTAATGTAGATTTCGTGCTTCTTGCCCTCAGCAGACAGAAAATAACACTTCCCGCCAGCAGACTTCCATTAATGATACTTTATCATGAAGGTGAGGCTTCAGAGGCGATTAAGCTTGCAACACATTACCGCAAATCCGGAATCAGCGTTGGTCTTTTTCCTTTTGAAACAGGAAGAACAAAGCAGGACTATGAAGAGCTTGCACTCTCCGGAGGCTATGAAGCGGTTATTGTGGCAGACAGGGCAGCACTTGAGAAAGCGGGGTTAGTGTAATATATGAGATATATAACATTTGCATTAGCTAAGGGACGTCTTGCAAAAAAGACCCTTGAGATGTTTGAACAGATAGGAATAACCTGTGAGGAGATGAAGGATGAGAGCTCACGAAAGCTCATCTTCACCAATGAGGAGCTTGGACTCCGCTTTTTCCTTGCAAAGGCGAACGATGTACCTACTTATGTTGAATACGGTGCCGCTGATATCGGCATAGTCGGCAAGGACACGATACTTGAGGAGGGGCGTAATCTATATGAGGTCTATGACCTTGGAATAGGTAAGTGCCGCATGTGTGTGTGTGGACCTGAGAGCGCCGGAAAATATCTAAACGGTCACGAGCTTATACGTGTGGCAACCAAGTATCCTAATATAGCCAAGGATTACTTTTACAACAAAAAGCACCAGACTGTCGAGATAATAAAGCTGAACGGTTCCATAGAGCTTGCGCCGATTGTAGGTCTGTCCGAGGTCATCGTAGACATTGTTGAGACAGGCACAACACTCCGCGAGAATGGTCTATGCGTGCTTGACGAGGTATGTGACCTTTCGGCGCGAATGGTGGTCAATCAGGTAAGCATGAAGATGGAAAATGAACGTATTTTAAAGATTATTAACGATTTGAGAAAATATGTGGAGGCTAAGTAAGGTATGAGAAAGGTTATATTAAGTGAAGACACAAAGAAGGATATACTTGAGAATCTTTTAAAGAGAAGCCCTAACAGCTATGGAAAATTCGAGGCGAGCGTCGCAGCTATCCTTGCAGATGTAAAGGAAAAAGGCGATGAGGCAGTATTCGATTACACCAAAAGATTCGATGGTGCCGATATAAATGCGGTGAATATCGTAGTAACTAAAGAAGAGATTGATGAAGCGTATTCGCTTGTTGATGAGCAGCTTGTGGAGGTTATCAAAAAAGCCCTTGTCAACATCCGCGAATACCACGCTAAGCAGAAGCAGTATAGCTGGTTTGACTCAACACCTAACGGAACGATATTAGGGCAGAAGGTAACTCCGCTTAACCGTGTAGGCGTGTATGTTCCGGGAGGTAAAGCCGCCTATCCGTCATCAGTGCTTATGAACATTATCCCTGCCAAGGTTGCAGGGGTAAGCCAGATTATTATGACAACACCTCCGGGAAAGGATGGCAGAGTCAACCCGGGGACGCTTGTAGCCGCCAATGAGGCTGGTGTTGATGTTATATACAAGGTTGGAGGTGCTCAGGCAATCGCCGCCATGGCATACGGCACGGACAGCATCAGGAAGGTAGACAAGATTGTGGGACCAGGCAACATCTACGTGGCACTCGCAAAGAAGGCAGTATATGGCCATGTAAGCATAGACTCAATTGCCGGACCAAGTGAAATTCTTGTAATAGCCGATGAGACAGCCAACCCACGCTATGTAGCCGCTGATCTGTTATCACAGGCTGAGCACGATGAAATGGCGTCCGCAATTCTAATCACTACAAGTGAAGAACTCGCTGACAAAGTTTCAAAGGAGATAGACAGCTTTGTTGCAGAGCTTTCAAGAAGTGAGATTATAACCAAATCTCTTGAAAACTATGGCTATATTCTCATCGCAAGGGATATAGATGAAGCTGTTGAGACAGCCAATGAGATAGCCTCAGAGCATCTTGAGATTGTCACAAAGGATCCATTCACCGTGATGACAAAGATTCGCAATGCAGGTGCAATATTCTTAGGCGAGTACAGCTCTGAACCTCTCGGAGATTACTTTGCCGGACCTAACCATGTGCTTCCTACCAACGGAACAGCCAAGTTCTTCTCACCGCTTGGCGTGGATGATTTCATTAAGAAGTCAAGCATTATATCCTATTCGCGCGAGGCTCTTGAGCCAATCCATGAGGATATCATAAAGTTTGCAAACGCTGAGAGACTCACAGCACATGCAAATTCAATTAAGGTCAGATTTGAGAATAAATAATCAAGCTGAATTATATATGTTCACTTCAATATCAGAAAAGGCGGTGGCTGAATTTGAGAACTGCATCAATAAAGAGAAAAACATCCGAAACAGATATTGCTATTACACTCAACCTTGACGGAACAGGCAAAGCAGATATTGAAACGGGAATCGGTTTCCTTGACCACATGTTAAAAAGCTTTGCAAAGCATGGTTTTTTTGACCTGACAGTAAAGGTCAAGGGTGATTTATATGTGGACTGTCACCACACCATAGAGGACACAGGTATTGTACTTGGCGAAGCCATAAAGGAAGCTCTCGGTGATAAGAAATCCATTAAACGCTATGGCAGCATGCTGCTCCCGATGGATGAGACTCTTGTCCTATGCGCAATTGATTTGTCCGGGAGACCATATCTTAACTTCAAAGGAGAGTTCACCACTGACAGGGTCGGAGACTTTGATACGGAGATGGTTCGTGAATTTTTCTATGCAGTGTCCTACAGTGCCGGCATGAATTTACACATAAAGCAGTTAGATGGCGATAACAACCACCATATCATAGAGGCTATGTTCAAAGCATTCGCAAAGGCGCTTGACGAAGCGGTTTCCATTGACCCGCGTATAATAGATGTTCTTTCAACAAAGGGCGCACTATAAATCGTGCCATATAGCTTCTGAATTTCTATCTGGCAAATGACAAAATAAACCTGGAGGATTTTTCCATGAAAAAAATAGTTCCTGTTCTTTTCTTAAAGGACAAAAAAGCATACAGCGATAAAGCCTGCCTCAGCCTGATTGATGAAAAACTTACACCGGTGCAGATATGCCTAAGGCTTGAAGCAGCCGGTGCGGACGAACTCTTTATTATGGATTTATCATACGATGACGCCTCACATGACGGCGCTATATCCGTAATAAGGGAAATCGGAAGAGAGACTGATTTACCTCTCGATGTAGGTGGAAATATCAAGCGCGTGGAGGATGTAAAAAAATACCTGTACGCAGGAGGAAGAAGAGCTGTTCTCGATACCTCGGTTGAGGCGGACACCGCCATGCTTACCGAGGTCGCCAACAGATTCGGAAGCGAGAAGATAGGTGTTCTTGTGTCTGAAGAGAATTTTGACACAGAACTTGCAGATTTGTGCGCTGAGAATAAAATTGTGTCGCTTTTTAATGCGAATTTTGACGGATTCTATGCAAATTCCGATTTCTATTTGACAAAAGCCGACATAAACTCTGATTATAATACATATAAGGAAGAATTAAAAAAACAGGGCTATGAAATTGTAAGCTTCACATCATCGATTGCATTTGCGGATTTCAAGCTGAACAGTGATGGGCTCATCCCGGTTATTGTCCAGGATTATAAAACCGATGAAGTGCTCATGCTTGCGTATATGAATGAGGAAGCCTTCGATAACACATTAAAAACCGGGCTTATGACTTATTACAGCAGAAGCCGTAAGGAGCAGTGGGTCAAAGGCGAGACCTCGGGACACTACCAATATGTAAAATCTCTTGACATTGACTGTGATAATGATACACTCTTAGCGAAGGTAAAACAGCTTGGAGCGGCATGCCACACCGGCAATTACAGTTGTTTCTACAGAAACCTTGTATCAAAGGATTATGTGGAGACCAATCCGCTCAAGGTATTTAAGGATGTCATGTCAGTGATAGAGGATAGAAAAATCCATCCTAAGGAAGGCTCCTACACTAATTATCTCTTCGACAAGGGAATCGACAAAATTCTCAAAAAATGCGGTGAGGAGGCAACAGAGATTATTATTGCCGCCAAGAATCCCGACCCTGAGGAAATCATTTACGAAATATCTGATTTTCTGTATCATGTGATGGTGCTTATGTCTCTTAAGGGTGTCACATGGGAGGAGATTACCGCTGAGCTTTCAAAACGCTGATAATAAATATTGAATATGGAGCAGAGGTTATGAGAAAAATTGTTATCACAACATTTTCTGATAAAATCACAGCCGTCACCTTCGAGGAGGGCAGGCCTTCACTTATCAATGTCTACGATAAAAATGACAGTGATAAGGAGGCTGCCCTCCTCGGAAACGTATATATAGGCCGTGTCCAGAATGTTGTCAAAAATATCAATTCCGCATTTGTGGAGATTGCAAAGGATGTTGTATGCTATTATTCGCTTAATGATAACACACAGCATCATTTTTTAAACCGGAAAAATACCAGTAAAGTCAGTCAGGGTGACCTTATGCTCGTACAGGTTTCAAAGGAGGCTATAAAGACTAAGGCGCCTTCTGTGTCATCACAGATAAGCATAACCGGAAACTATATCGTTATGTCACTTGATGACAAGGGTGAGGTTGCCGTTTCCGCCAAGATAAGGGACAACCATTTCAGAAAAAATATTCAGGAAAAACTCAAGCCATACATTGAAGCCTCAGACGGAAGAATGAGCTTCGTGGTAAGAACTGCGGCATATAAGGCCGATGAGAATGAGCTGATAAAAGAAGCTGAATATATGAGCGGCCTCGAACATTCAATCCATATTAAGTCGACATCACGGCCGGCCTTTACGTGCCTATATAGGAAGGAGGAGCAGTATGTTGCTGATATAAGGGAGTACAAGCTTACGAACAGCGACAGCATAGTGTCTGATGACCCTGAGCTGTTAGAAAACATAACCTCCGGAGTTCCCAGGCTAAAGGATATAACAAGCCTTTACGAGGATAAGCTTCTTCCATTATATAAGTGTTACAGCCTCGAAAAAATATTACACGACGCACTGAGTCCGCATGTATGGCTTAAATCAGGCGCATACCTTATAATTGAACCTACTGAAGCACTCACCGTTATTGATGTAAATACAGGAAAATTCGATGGAAATAAGAAAAACCGCGAAGACACCTTCCTTAAGATAAATCTGGAAGCAGCAGCAGAAATATGCAGACAGCTACGTCTCAGAAATATATCCGGAATAATAATTGTGGATTTTATAAATATGGAAAATCCTGAAAACAATTCATCAATCATTGAATTTTTGAAGGCTGAACTGGCAAAAGACCCCGTCCCATCATTTTTTATAGAAATGACAAAGCTGGGGCTTGTTGAGATAACCCGAAAGAAAATTAAAAAGCCGCTGCATGAAGCTTTTTCTCATAATTTTCATAAAAATTACGGTTAATGGATTGTTTTTTACGCGACTTTTATATATAATTAAATTTACATAAAAAAAAATTAATAAAAAATGTGTAAAACACGGAAATTGAGGTACCCCAAATGGATATCAGAATTGAGAATCTGACAAAGGCTTATGGAGATTTCAAAGCAGTCGACAATATGAATCTTCATATAGCAGACGGCGAGCTTGTCGGGCTTTTAGGCCCTTCCGGATGTGGAAAATCTACAACGCTATTCATGCTTGCAGGTCTTTCAGATCCCACCTCCGGAAGCATATATTTCGGAGACAAGAATGTAACTAAAGTTGCACCGGAAGACAGAGAGATTGGTCTTGTATTCCAGAACTATGCGTTATATCCGCATATGACAGTTGAGGAGAACATTATGTTCCCACTCATCAACCGTAAGGTAAAGAAGGCAGAAGCAAGGGAACGTGCCAATGAGATGGCAAAGCTTGTTCAGCTTGACGGCCTTTTGAAGCGTAAGCCTAAGGCATTATCAGGCGGACAGCAGCAGAGAGTCGCCATTGCAAGAGCACTTGTTAAAAAGCCTGAGGTACTGCTTCTTGATGAGCCTCTTTCCAACCTTGATGCGAAGCTGCGTATTGAGACAAGAGAGGAAATAAGAAGAATCCAGCAGGAAGTTAAGATAACAACCATCTTCGTAACACACGATCAGGAGGAGGCAATGAGTATCTCAGACCGTATCGCAGTTATGAAGAGCGGCATTGTACAGCAATATGAGGTTCCGCAGACAATGTATCTTAACCCGGACAACCTTTTTGTTGCACAGTTCCTTGGCATGCCACAGGTTAACACCTTCTCTGTTGAAGTGAAGGGTGAAAGCATATACTGTAATGGAGCGCTTCTGCGTTCAGGCTGCGAGCTTAAGGACGGAACATATACAGCAGGTATACGTCCGGAGTCATTTGAGGTAGCAGATGAGGGTATCACAGTCAAGGCTTCCCATGTAAGAATGACAGGCCGTGACCTCCTTATCCATTTTTCAATCGGAAACACTGAGCTTCGAATACTTGTTCATTCTGACCTTTCAATTAAAGAGGGCGATGAGTTCACTATCCGCGCCCGCAAGAATCAGATTATGATTTTTGACGCTGATGAGAAGAGCTTAGGCAAATTTTAATTGAGGAGAGACTGACTATGGAAAAAAAGAGCATGAAGGGCTATCTTTATCTTATGCCCGCATTGATAATCATTCTTTTATTTACGGCTTATCCTCTTGTAAGAGCTTTTCTTATGAGCTTTTATGAAGATTATAATATGATAAGCGGTGAATACAGCAGAATTGGTCTCGGCAATTATAAGGACCTTTTTGGTGATAAGGATTTTACAAAGGCGCTCAGAAACACAAGTATCTATGTTGTGTTCGTTGTTCCTTGTTCAATCGCATTGTCGCTTCTTATTGCAGTACTTTTGAACAGCAACATCAAGTTCCGGGGCTTGTTCCAGACAATATTCTTCCTTCCGTATGTAACCAGCGTTATCGCTATAGGTCTTGTATGGAGCTGGATATTTAACAGCAACTATGGTCTGTTAAACTATGTTCTCAGTTGGTTCGGAATAGCCAAGGTACAGTGGCTTAACAAGCCTAAATATGCGCTTCCGTCGCTCATCATTTTCAGTGTATGGAAGAGTATGGCTTTTGATATTCTGATATTCCTTGCCGGACTTCAGACAATCCCTAAGGATCTCTACAATGCGGCAAGAGTTGACTCAACTCCTAGATGGAGAGTATTCTGGAAGATTACAGTTCCGGGGATCGCACCGATGATTTCCTATGCATTTATCATGGGCTTTATCAGTGCATTCAAGGTATACAACGAAGTGTTCTCGCTCTGGGGCGGCAAGGCCGGTCCTGCCAACAGTGCGATTACGGTTGTATACTATATTTACGATAAGTTCTATAACAGCCACAACTATGGTCTTGCATCGGCGGCGGCAGTTATATTGTTCCTTATTATTCTTGTTCTTACTGTTGTACAGAGAATGATGGGAAAGAAGAAGTAGGAGGCATATATGAGCAAAAAAAGAAAAATATTCAATATAATAGCGGCTGTGTTGAAGTATGTCATCCTTATATTCGGAGCGTTGTTTACGCTTATGCCGTTCCTGTGGATGATAATTTCCTCACTCAAAACACCTGCTGAGATAATCGCCATTCCGCCTACGCTGCTTCCGTCATCACCGCAGTGGTCCAACTATACGGAGGCATGGAGTGCGGCTCCGTTCCCAAGATATTTCTTGAACACGATTATAGTCACTATCTTTTCAACAATAGGTGTGCTTGCAACAGCTATACTTTCGGCTTTTGCATTTTCAAGACTTAACTTTCCGGGAAAGAAGCTTGTGTTCTCACTTTTCCTTGCAACACTTATGATACCCGGCGAGATGCTGATAATCACTAACTTCATCACTATCACCAAGTTAAAGTGGATTGACACATACCTTGCCATGATCGTTCCGTACATGTCAAATGTATTCTACATCTACCTGCTGACACAGTTCTTCTCGCAGGTACCTGATTCGCTCTATCTTGCAGCCAAGGTTGACAAGTGCAGCGATTTCAAGTTTATGATGAAGATAATGGTACCTATGAACAAGAGCGCCATAACTACTATAGCTATTCTTAACATTATCGGCTGCTGGAACTCGTTCCTCTGGCCATTGCTTGTAACAAATGACAAGAACATGCGTGTAATTTCCAACGGTCTTGTCCGTTTCCAGACAGAGGCAGGCTCAGACTATCAGCTCATCATGGCAGCTTCAACTATCATGGTTATGCCAATCGTCATTGTATACTTATTCCTGAGAAAGTATATTATTGAGGGTGTAACACAGAGTGGACTTAAGAGCTAAAATACAGCTTATGAGCTAAATAACAGCTCAAGAGCTAAAATACAGCTCAAGAGCTAAAATACAGCTCGGGAGCTAAATAATATTCCGGTGCAAAAAATATTTCTATTATTTGTAACTGTTTGGTAAAAAATCGAAATAAAAATCATTTTATTTCGATTTTTTATTGACAAAGGATTGCCTAAGGTAGTACGATAACTACCTGTGAAGCAATAGATGGACAGCATAGCTGTCCGTACACAAAAAGGAGAGAAAAAGAAATGAAACTCAAGAAAGGTCTTGCTGTAGCACTTACAGCAACAATGGCATTCGGTACACTTACAGGATGCAGCAACAATGGCAGTAATAACGAGACAACAACTAACGGCACAACACAGTCTGAGACAACCTCAGTAGCAGAGTCAACATCTGCAACAGAAAGTTCCGCAGCTGTAAACGATGGCAGTATCCAGTCTTGTACAATCGAGTTCTGGCATGCAATGAACAACAAGCAGGAGGAAGAGCTCACAGCTCTCACTAACAAGTTCAATGAGACAAATGAGTATGGTATCACAGTTAACCTTACAAATCAGGGTGCATACTCGGATTTAAGCTCCAAGCTTACAGCTAACGCTGCTGCTGACACACTTCCTGATCTTGCACAGGCATACAATAACTGGTTATCAGCTTACTCAGATAAGCTTGTTCACCTTGACGATTTCGTAGCTAATGATTTTGACAACTGGGATGATATCGTAGCCGGTTACAGAGATGAGAACAGCCAGTTCGGATTTATCAGCGGTGTTCCATTCAACAAGAGTACTTATGTTCTTTTCTATAACAAGACTTTGTTCGATGAGCTTGACTTAACAGCTCCTCTTACCTGGAATGAGCTTCTTGAGCAGGCTAAGATAATCAAGGAGGAGAAGGGCATAGAGACTATCGGCTGGGATGACCTTGCCGGAATGTTCCAGGCTATGCTTGCCCAGAACGGATGCGGTTACATTGATGAGAACGGTGCATTATTCGACAATGAGAAGGGTCTTGAGACTGTAGAGTTCATCATGAACCTTTACAACAATGGTTATGCACGTCTTGTCGGTGAGGATAAGTACTTCTCCAACGTAATCAGCAACCAGTTAATCGCTTCCTACGTTGGTTCATCAACAGGTGCTTCCTACATCACAGCCGATGGCTGGGAGCTTGGTGTTGCTCCACTTGTAAGCAATACAGAGATGGCAGCTAACGCAGCAGGTACTAACATTGTTATGTTCTCACAGGATGCCAACAAGCAGAAGGCAGCTTGGGAGTACCTCAAGTTCTTAACAAGCGCTGATGCGACAACAGAGTGGGCTATGACAACAGGCTACCTTCCTGTAAGAACATCCGCTTATGAGTCTGAGACATATCAGCAGTTCATGGCAACTGACCCTACATCTGTAGCAGCTTACTCACAGTCTGCTTACTTCATCAGCCAGCCTGCATTCGAGGGCAGCTATGATGTAATGAAAGCTATCAGCAACACATTGGAGGAGCAGATTCTCAATGAGGCTGACGCACAGACTACACTTGATGCTTTAGTAAAGGCAGTAAACGATATTCTTCAGAAGTAAGTTAAGATTTATTCTGAAACCGGAAGAGGGTGTCCGTATGGATGCCCTCTTATTTTTTATATAAGCAGGAGGTTCTGTTGGAGCTCCCTGTTTTTATATGTTATCTGTAATCGAAATAAGTATTCAAAATATGCATTTACAAAACATGCTATCTATGTTAAAATAATATACTATTTTGAAATATATGGAGGTTATGGAAGATGACAAAAATATCATTTTTTAATGGTTTAAAGGAAATCGGTGGTACATTCGTTGCGATAGAGACAGAGAGCACCAAGTGCATGTTCGACTTCGGATTTGCAGTTGCAGGACGCATGGACGCAAAAATCCGCAAAAGAAAGGATGATTTTGCCGTAGACTATATTCGTCTTGGCATGCTCACACCTGCCGACGGAATCTATGACAAATATACTGCCGAAAAGACCGGCCTTGTGCCTTACGGCGAACTTGGCAAGGAATGTTTTTTTGTGATTTCCCATATGCACATTGACCACATGGGAGGTCTTGGATGTCTCCATCCTGATATTCCCGTATACATGAGCACCGATTCACTCAGATTATACCGTCAGCTTGCCAAGAACGGTGACGTTGAGCACAGAGAGCACCCTAACTGCATTGGAGTTGACTACGGTGCTGAGTTCACTGTCGGCGACATTACGGTAAAGTGTGTTCCTGTCGACCACGATGTAGTCGGCGCATGCGGTTTCTTAATCACAACACCTGACGGAAATGTATGCTACACAGGAGATTACCGCTTTCACGGCTTCCATCCGTCATATTCCGAGGAGTTCGGAAAGACCTGCCACGGAGCAGATGTGGTAATCACAGAGGGCGTTACCGCAAGCTTCGAGGATATCGACATGCTCTCACTTGAGAAGCCAGCCGAGCCTGACAGAACAGAGGAGGGCTTACAGGAAGAGCTTCATGCTGCAGCCCAAGAGGATAATGGTCTTATAGTTGTAAATCCGTACAACAGAAATGTTGAGCGCGTACACCGCATGATTAATACCTTTAAGAACAGCGGAAGAACTCTTGTACTTGACCCTGTACAGGCAGACTATGTGGCTGCATTCTATCCTGAGGATGAGATTGCCGTATACGAGCAGACCTACAACGAGGCATGCAGCGACAGCTCCGTTGTCACAGAGAACAAGCCTAGAATCTGCCGCGAGGGTATCCCTGCGGGCTGGAAGACAGTAAGCCGCGAGGAGCTTCTTAAGAATCCTTCCAAGTATGCTCTCCAGCTTGACTATGCCGATATGTATGAGCTGACCGACTTAAAGGATGTGATATCAAGATACATCCACATGGACGGTGCACCTCTCGGAGCTTATGACCCTTCCTTTGCAAAGATGAAGGAATTCCTCGAGGTGTGCGGCATAGCTTATGATTACAAGGGACTTGGCGGCCATGCTAAGCCATATTATTTAAGAACAATGCTCGACACGATAGCGCCTAAGACGCTCATTCCTCTTCACAGCTTCCGCCCGGAGCAGGTCAACACCGCAAAGGCAGGAACGCGTATTCTTCCTGAGTACGGAGATGTGTATGAGCTTAAAGATGGAGTAGTGACGAAGCTATAAATTGTTTGAGCACATGGTATGAAATAATTCGATATATGCTTTCAGACAGGTCTGTGGATATTTACAATATTCACGGACTTGTTTTTTGTGCAATAGGAAGCTTCGTTCCTATTCCACAAAAAATTAAACTCATAAACAAGCGGATATTATATTTGTATCGGATGGTAAAGTATGTTAATATAAAACCAGTCACTCTATAGCTGATTTTGAAGGAGGCTCTATGTTACAAAGCAAAAAGTATATATTATATCATGGCACCACTCCTGCTATGTTGTTGGAACTGGATGCTGATACAGGATATTTATTATCGTATAATATAATCAATAAAAAACATTCGCCATATATGTGTGAGGATAAAAAGGCTTTCAATAATTGGTGGGAAAGAAGAGCGGTCCCTAAGAACCAGAATAATTCACGAGTACTAATTAGTGGAAACACTAATATGGTATATATGATGAATAATTTAAGTTTGTCATTGATTGACAATTATTGGATAAAGCCTGTGGATGACGATAATGACTATACATGGGAAAGCGTAAATCTATATGAGAATGATTTTGCAGAGGTCGATTTTTCATATGTTGATTTAGAAAATATAAGCCCATTTAAGCCAAGTGCCACTACACAGGGAGAGTTACAAAAAAGATGGATAATAAAAGATGGAAAAAGATGCCTTGTTAAAGGGAATTATGGGAGCATGTACAGACAGAGTATTAACGAAGTGTTTGCAACTTTAGTTCATAAAGAACAAGGAAAAGATGCCGTGGATTACAAATTAATACATCTTCCTACTACTATGGGTGAAGGGATAGGTTGTATCTCTGAAAACTTTACAAACATAGACTATGAATTTATTCCTGCTTACGATGTTACATTTATATCAGACAAGGATAATGGTAAATCTGTGTATCAAAAGTATATAGATGCGTGTGCAGCTTATGGTATTGACAGGGACACTATGCAGGAGGCTATGGACTATATGGTTCTGTCAGATTTTTTATTTACGAATACTGACAGGCATTTATTAAATTTAGGTGTCTTACGGGATGTAAAAACCTTGCAATTTGTTAAGCCTGCACCTCTATTTGATACCGGAAACTCAATGTTCTATAATGGTATCTATAATAAAGATACAATTACGAATATTCCATTAACATCTTTCTATAAAACAGAGGAGAAAATGTTAGACCAGGTGTTTAATAGGAAGGCTCTGAATCTCGAACTGCTGCCAAGTGTATCAAAGATAAGAGCACTATACAGCGAAGATCCTTATTCGGTAGTATATTTGGATAATATGTTAGAAGGATATGAAAAGAAAATAGAGATGTTAGACGCTTTTCAAAGAGGATTATCAATCAATCCGAGAAGTGGTAAATATTATGCGAATGTTGTGGTTGAAGAGTTGCATGGAGAATAATTATCTGTCAATCGCGCTCAACAATTATGAGGGTTCTTGAGTGGGAAAGTAAAAGACAGTCCAACAAACCTGTGGCTGAATTGATAAAATCATAATAATTTAATGAGGTACTGTTATATGTTACTTTTATTACAAATCGCACTGTACTGTCTGCTGTATATTTTACTTGTAAAGCTCGCGGTAAAGAACGACGGGATTAATTGTCTGTTTTTCTATCCGAAGGAATACATCGACGAGGCTCAAAAGCGCGGAATTGCCGATAAAGCTGCCGTGATGAAGAAGGGCAAGCGGTTCATGATATCGTTCTGCATCATCATATTTGCCGTTCTGATTCTCATTATCTCGCTCTGGAATCACATCACGGATTTTAAGACCGCATACATACAATCGGCTCTCCTTCTCGTAGTCATGAACTGGTTCGACGGTCTTGTGATTGACAGACTTTGGGTAGGGCACAGCAAAATCTGGCGTATCAAGGGCATGGAGGGCATTCCATACGTCAAGTCATGGAAAATGGTGCTCACCAAACGCGGTGCTGCCACGGTGCTTTATCTTGTTGTTGCGGCAGCGACGGCAGGTATTGTGGTGCTGATTGGGAGGATTTGAAAATGGTTAATAAATCGGAATTGTGCGCCCAGACAAGGGCGAGTAGTCTAGCAGGTGGAATGCCTGTCTGGTAAGGTCTAACCAACCGCCAGTAGCGAGTCTTGGGTGACTGCCAGTAATGGTAGTTGCTAAGCGTAGACAGCGAGAAAATAGAGAGTGTGATTGAGCCTCGAAATTTTGACATTTAGAAGGCTGACGTTCTAATTTCGACGGAAAGCAATACAAATCAATTCGCATTGGTGAGAAATGGTTTGCTTCTGCGGGGTCAAAGAGCACTTTATGTTTTACATTGTGACTATTCAGTCAACTGGGGAGAGCCTATTGTTTCTTGCCATTGCAAGTATGGCAAACAACTGCAAAACAGGAGAATGCCAAAAGAATAGTAGGCAGTCGGATAGATTCATAGTACTGAAGAAGTTGGGTAATGCCAATGGAGGAAAGGGAGCTACATAATAATGGTCTTTCTGAGGACACATCAACCGTACTCAGGGACGGGGGTATTGATGGAAACAAAATTGGAAAGAATAGCAGAAATATCGGCAAGCTCGCCGAGACCAGAGTTCACAGCGTTGTATCATCTAATCAATAAAGAAATGTTTGGATTGGATGTGCTGAATCAGGATACTATAAAAGGTTATAGAATTATTTTTGAACAACTCCATAGTGGACATCCGTGGAATGCTTTGGAAAATGATGAGTTCCTTATGAAATTAAGAGCAGCAGCAAAGAATAAGAATGGTACATTATCTCCAACGATAGCAGGACTTTTATTCTTTGGAGAGGCTTATCATATTACGGAAGTTTTCCCAAATTACTTTCTGGATTATCGTGAGGAATGTGATGATAAGGCAGTGCGCTGGTTATTCCGCACACATTCTAACGAAGGTGATTGGAGCGGTAATATATATGACTTTTTCTGCAAGGTACGTACCAGAATGGACGATGATGTAGCGGTTCCATTTGCAAATAGACGAAATGGATATCGGGTAGACAGAGTAGATGTGCATGATGCATTGGAAGAAGCATTGGCAAATGCACTGGCACATGCCAATTATTATGGTAGACGAGGAATCCTTGTAGTAAAGAAGGGTAAGGA
>DNFT01000092.1:0-23870 GCA_003486385.1 Eubacterium sp.
TTTCCAGGGGAGCCCCTTCAGCCTCTTGGGTACTTCTCCAAACAGCCTGACCATTCAGTCACTATTCTGTTGTTAAATCCAGATTCCCGGATCAGAGCGGAGAGGATGGGATTCGAACCCATGCGCCCGTGAAGACAAACGGTTTTCAAGACCGCCCCGTTATGACCGCTTCGGTACCTCTCCATTATTCTTGCGCCTTGCTCAGCGCAGGATTTATATTATCACCATTCCTGCATAAAGTCAACAGCTTTTTAAAAATTTTTTTAATTTTTTTAATTAAATATATTTTTTATATAATTCATACCTATGCGTACAGTTTTTCAATGTGTAATACCCGACTGCATATACTGCATATAGCTCAGAAAAAAGCATCTCTTCCAAGCTATTTAATTCGCAGCATATTTTCCAACGTCACTATGTCCTCAGGTGTTGTGACTTTAATATTATTGTATGAGCCCTTGCATAGCTTGACCCTTATTCCGGCAAAGCGTTCAACCACCATGGCGTCATCCGTTATATCACTGATATCAGCTCCTCCGGCGGCAGCATTTTCCATATCAGAATAAGCCTTCAGAGCATCAATAAATCTGAAGCATTGAGGTGTCTGAACAGCCATAAGTGATGAACGCTTCGGTGTGTCTGCACTGAAGCCATACGAATCCACTATTTTTATGGTATCCTTTACAGGCACAGCCGGCACGCATGCCCTATATACTTCGACATTTGTTTTACATTCATTCAATAGCTCAGCATCCACACATGGTCTTGCACCATCATGTATATACACACAGTCATCTTCGTCAGCAATTTCTAAGCGTGCTATTTCCTTAAGCCCATTATAGACAGAATCATAGCGTTCCTTTCCGCCCTGCACTATTGAACATACCTTTTTCAGATTGTACTTGTCAATGAGTTCTTTTTTGCAGTATCCGTCCTCACCTGCTCCGCACACCAGAATAACAGCATCAATGAAGCTATCCTCCATAGCCTTCAATGAATAATATAATACAGGCTTCCCATTCAGCAGCAAATACTGCTTAGGCACACTGCTTTTCATGCGGCTTCCCCTGCCTCCTGCGAGCACTATTGCTATATGTGTACATTCACCCATATTCTTCTGCTTCCTCCATAGATTTAGCTGTCAATTCTTCCTCTCAGACTCTTCTCTCCGAGCTTAAGATTAGGTACCGCATTCAAATCCCATCCTGCCCTCACGCCTGCCATATATTCATAATAGCCCGCGCTGCCTATCATTGCCGCATTATCGGTGCAGAAAATAGGCGATGGATGGTAGAACTTAATATTATTTTTCCCGCATTCCTCCTCAAGTGCTGCCCGGAGCGCACTATTAGCCGCAACACCGCCAGCCACGGCAAGCTTCTTGCAGCCATTTTCCTTTGCGACCATGACTGCACGGGAAACAAGTGCCTCCACAACTGCATTCTGAAATGATGCAACCAGATCTGCACGATTTATTTCCTCATTCTTCATTTCGCAATGATTGATATAATTGAGCACAGCAGACTTAATTCCGCTAAAGCTAAAATCATAAGGAGCGCCGTCAACCTTAGCTCTCGGAAATACTATAGCGTCCTTATTTCCCTCCTTTGCAAGCCTGTCAATCTTCGGCCCACCCGGATAACCTAAGCCCACCGCACGGGCTACCTTGTCAAAGGCTTCACCTGCGGCATCATCCCTTGTTCTTCCTATTATCTTATATACCCCATAGTCTTCTACAAGCACAATATTGGTATGTCCACCCGATACCACAAGGCACGTAAAAGGTGGTTCAAGGTCTGGGTTTTCTATATAGTTGGCACTGATATGACCTTCTATATGGTGTACCCCCACAAGCGGCTTATCTGCGGCAAATGCCAATGATTTTGCGAAAGCAACGCCCACAAGCAATGCGCCCACAAGTCCCGGTCCGTAAGTAACCGCAACCGCCGTTATATCATCAAGAGCTACACCCGCCTCCTTAAGTGCCTGTTGTGTAACCTGGTTAACCTGTTCCATATGCTTACGTGATGCTATCTCCGGAACCACTCCTCCATATAATGTATGTAAGTCTATCTGTGATGATATAATATTAGACAGCACTGTCCTTCCGTTTTTCACAACGGCTGCTGCCGTCTCATCACATGAGCTCTCGATTGCAAGTATCAGCACATCTTTTTTCTCCGAATTGCTGCCATTTTCTGTTTTTTCCTGTAAATTCTCTTCCATTTTCTTTCCTCCATCAATTACATGGAACAAGTCTCTTATAGTCAGTCGCCTTCAACGCTTGTCTCGGGAATCACATCCCAGAAAACTATCTTCCACTGACTGTTTTTATCCTGTCTGAGGGTATACTCCTCATATACCTTGCTTCTGCTTCCGCCATCTTCGGCAGTATAATATACAGCCTTGACCTTGGCATACTGGATACTGTTATCAATGAGATATTCTATATCTGATGCTCTCTGGATTGTATACTCCACAATTTTCTTCTTGTTAAGCTTATAGGATTCTATTTCCGCCCTAAGTCTTTCCATATATTCATCATAATCGTTATATGATAATAGCTCATCATCAAAGGTCGCCCGTGCATGCTGTGCAAGTCCATTGAGCTGGTCATCGTTATACTCGCCATCATAGTACGCCTTTATTATCCTGCTGTAATAGAGTACAACATCGTGCGGATTGGAGGGATAATTAAGCTGCATGTCCTTCGACAATATCTTTCCCACCTCCGATGTATCAGCCTCCGGTTCTTCGGTATTTGAAGAACCTGCGGTAAGCTTTATATAACATGCCAATATAACGCTCGCCATAAGTGTGATCACAAGAACAGACTTCAGTATTCTCCATTTGTCTTTCATAGCTGTATCCTCCTTTATCATGCATCCTCAAACTTCAGTGTTACATTTTTTCCGTCCCTCGCGGCTATTGTCGCAGGGAAAATCTCCTTTACTTTATCTAAGAATTCTTCAGGATGTGCCATCGACGGACTGTAATGAGTGAGCCACAACTGATTTACAGCCGCCTTTGACGCAATCGTTGCAGCTTCATACATAGTCATGTGCTTGTATTCTTTCGCCTTTGAAAGCTTGTCCGGTTCTCCGTACATTCCCTCACAGATAAACAGATCCGCTCCGGCTGCATATTTTCCGATAACATCAGCCGGCCTGCTGTCCGTGCAGTAGGTTACCTTTAAGCCCTTTCTCGGCGGTCCCATAACCATATCAGGCGTATATGTCCTTCCATCAAGCTCAATTGTGCTGCCCTTTTGCAGAACATTCCACTGATTTACCGGTATCCCAAGCTCCTTCGCCCTTGCTGCATCGAATTTACCGGCGCGTTCAATGCTAACACTATATCCATAACACAGTATACTGTGGTTCACCCTATATGCATTTATAACATATCCGTTAATTCTTATCTCCTCTTCAGGCTGCGTAAGCTCTATAAAATTAATTTCAAAAGGCAGCTCCGGTGCAATAACCCTAAGTGAGTTAACCACTCTTTCCACACCCTTAGGTCCAATTATAGTGAGCGGCTCCGTCCTCTCCGCATTACCCATGCTGAGCAGAAATCCCGGAAGCCCGCTTATATGGTCGGCATGGTAATGTGTAAAGCAAATAATATCAACCGGTTTGGAGCTGATACCCGCCTTTTTCATCGCCACCTGTGTTCCTTCCCCACAATCTATAAGAAGCTGGCTGCCATTATATTTTAAAGTCAATGCGGTAAGCCACCTCCCCGGAAGCGGCATCATACCGCCCGTCCCCAGCAGACAAACATCAAGCATCAAAAACCTCCTGTATTTATAATAATTCTGTGCGCTGCACAACCTTTACAGGATATCTGAATTCAGAGCATATCCTGTCATAACATTCCTCACATACATCAAAGCTGTGGTTTTCTCCGTCTTTTTCCGAAAAATAATCCCATTCGGCACATATATGCGCGACGCCTTCCCTGACAATTCCATTGGCAACAACAAGATTCTTTCCACAGCAGTTACATATAACCGCAGTAAGATAATTTCCTTTATATTTTCTCATGAATATCACTTTCCCTTCCATGCGCTCAGTTAATTATCGTATTTGATAATTGGCGTGCATATTCAAGCCATAATCATCTATGGCTTCATCCGCGATTTCATTATAAATAAAAAATTATTCTCTTTTCCAGTGGAAATCAGTTGAAAAAATGGTATATTTTATAATACCTTCGTCATCAGAACCGCATTTTCCGTCGGTTTCTGGTAAAAGCTCTTTCTAATTCCATCAATTTCAAAGCCCATCTTTCCATAAAGGGAGCGTGCGGCTGTGTTGCTCTCGCGCACCTCAAGATGAAGATATTTCACATTCTTTTTTCTGCATATCATCTCAAGACCCTCAAGAAGCTTAACCGCAATGCCTCTCTTTCTGTATGGTGCAGCAACAGCAATGTTGGTAATCTCAGCTTCATCAAGCACGACCTGCATTCCCGCATAGCCTGCCACTGTGCCATCCTCACCGGCAATGGCGGTTATATAAGCATACAGCTCTGATTCCACGGCATCGCTGAAAGCCTTGTTGCTCCACGGTGTAGAAAAACATTCCTTCTCTATCGCTGCGACAGCCTCCACCTGCCCTGATGTCATAGGCGCAATGATAATATCAGCCATTAGCCGCCCTCTTTTCATTCAGCTCTCTCTCCGCCTGTGAAAGCCTTAGATAATCCGGCAAATGCTCCGAGGCAGCTTCAGTTTTTCCTTCATTGTAATATATCCCACCCAATACTGCCACAGAAGCGGCTCTCTGTCTGTTCATTGAGGCAGGTGCGAGCTCATAGCCGGTGCCTTTAAAATGTTCATCTATTCTGTCCTTGAACACAGGTATTCCGTCACCTATAAACATCACTTTTTTGCCGGAGGTGTTAAGCGCGTCCAGCTTTTCCATAAGCTCGTCAAAGGTTATCGCACTGTTTTCAAGAAGAATATTGAACTTACCATCTGAAAATTCATATATTCCGGTGTACACCTGCGAACGTCTTGCATCCATGATAGGGCATACAAGTCCCGCATAGCCATAGGCATTATAAGCCATAGCATCCAATGTCGGAACGTGAATCAAAGGAATGTCCAGCGCCATTCCAAGTCCTTTCGCCGTAGCAGAGCCTATTCTTAGACCGGTGTATGAGCCCGGTCCTCCCGATACAGCTATCGCATCTATCGACCTCTTATCAGTCTGCGTCATTGTTAAAATCTCATCAATCATCGGAAGCAAAGTCTGTGAATGTGTGACCTTGTGGTTAACCGTATACTCTGCAACAAGAATATCATCGTTGACTATTGCTGCCGAAGCAACCAGTGATGAGCTCTCAATCGCAAGAATCTTCATCTTTATCTTCCCTCCTTAATGCTCACACGACGGTAGTCAAAGCCTTTTTCCGTATTCTTCGTTATTTCAATAAAAATACAATCATCAGGAAGCAGTTCCTCAATCATAAGTCCCCACTCAACAATGCATACTCCGTCTCCGTAAAAATATTCTTCATAGCCTATCTCGTCCATCTCGCTGACGTCCCCGATACGGTACACATCAAAATGGTAAAACGGCATTCTTCCGTCATGGTATTCCTTCACAATCGTAAATGTCGGGCTGTCAACATAGTCTGTCACTCCCAGTCCGCTGGCAAAGCCCTGTGTAAAAACTGTCTTTCCGGTTCCTAAATCTCCCGTAAGGCATATCACCTGTCCCGGAACAGCCTGTGTGGCAAGCTGCTGTCCGAGGCGGTATGTATCCTCGTATGAAAATGTCTCTACAATTCTTAAATTACTGCTCACTTTTTCCTCCATGGAATGTCCATCACTTTAATCTTCCCGGCAGATGTGCTCTCACAAGCTTGGCAAATTCCTCATACTGACTGCCGATGGCAGCCTTAGGCAGTATGATTCCGTTGTTCACGGTAATATATATAACCACAATCCTGCCATAGTCCGCCGCCTTATAGCACTCGTCCCAGTTTTTGGATGTAACGCTCTCGCCCTGACTTACGGTTATCCCCTTCCCGTCAAAGCAATAGTTAAGCTCATCCTTGTAAACAGGATTTCTGGCAATCTGGCGTCCTGCATTTCTCCAGAGCATGACCGGCTGTATTATCGTATATATCGAACCCAGTAAAATAAGTAAAAGAATACTGTACAGTTCCATCTGTGAGTATGTCAATGCCGCCACCACATAGCAGCCTATTCCGAAAAGGAACATGATGACTCCCATAGGCTTGCGGTATGCATTATTGATAAGAAAAGAAAACATTTCTTTTCTTGTAAGCTTAACCTTAAATTCAACTTTCATATAATCCTCATTTCCAACAAATAGATATTAAAGCAGTGCTGCATGCCGTTAAAACCGAATGTGCCGCAGGTCTGATTCATTTAATAATTCTATTTATATAATCATAGTAAGCTGTATACGCTTTTTAGCCTCATCAACACTTAATACCTTGACCTCAACTATATCACCGACACTTACCGCCTCCAACGGATGTTTGATAAATTTTTTATTGGTAATCTGTGATATATGCACAAGTCCATCCTGATGTACTCCTATATCCACAAAAACACCGAAATCTATTACATTCCTTACCGTACCCTTTAACACCATACCCGGTGTAAGATCCTTCATCTCCATGACATCTGTTCTGAGTATAGGCTTAGGCATCTCGTCTCTTGGGTCACGTCCCGGTTTTTCAAGTTCCTTTATGATATCCTTAAGGGTAAGCTCTCCGATTTCCAGCTCCCTTGCCATCCCACTGACATTTCCAACCTTGCCGGACAGCCCTTTAAGTCCGCCCGATGTTATATCTTCCATGCTATAGCCAAGCTTTTTCAATAACTGTGCTGCAGCATCATAGCTCTCAGGATGAACACTGGTAGAATCAAGTGGATTGCTTCCTCCCGCAATTCTCATGAATCCGGCACATTGCTCAAATGCCTTAGGTCCTAACTTCGCCACCTTTAAAAGCTGCTTTCTGTTGTCAAATCTGCCGTTCTCCTCCCTGTAGGTCACAATATTTTTTGCTATGACCTTAGATATTCCGGAAATGTACTCGAGAAGTGAGGCAGAGGCAGTATTCAAATCAACTCCGACCCTGTTAACACTGTCTTCTACAACTCCTTCAAGTGCCTCACCAAGCTTCTTCTGGTTCATATCATGCTGATACTGCCCTACACCAATCGACTTCGGGTCAATCTTTACAAGCTCCGCAAGCGGGTCCTGAAGTCTTCTGGCAATTGAGGCAGCACTTCTTTGTCCTACATCAAAATTAGGAAATTCCTCTGTTGCAAGCTTACTCGCAGAATATACCGATGCTCCCGCCTCATTAACAATTATATATTGAACCGGTGTGTCAAGCTCCTTCAAAAGCTCCACAATAACCTGCTCCGACTCCCTTGAAGCTGTTCCGTTTCCGACCGAAATCAGTGTTACATTGTATTTCTTTATGAGCTTCTTGAGTACGGTCTTCGCCTCTGTTACCTTGTTCTGTGGTGCAGTAGGGTATATGACTGTCGTGTCAAGAACCTTTCCGGTGGCATCGACAACCGCAAGCTTACATCCTGTTCTAAATGCCGGATCCCAGCCAAGCACAACATGTCCTGTAATCGGCGGCTGTAAAAGAAGCTGCTCAAGATTCTTTCCAAATACCTTTATGGCCCCGGCTTCAGCTGTCTCAGTGAGCTGGTTTCTTATCTCCCTCTCTATCGATGGTGCAATAAGCCTCTCATAGCTGTCCTCGATGGCTTCCTTGATAATTCCTGTGGTATACTGGTTGTCCCTCACTATAATCTGCTTTTCAAGATATGATAGAATCTTGTCAACAGGTGCTTCTATCTTAACTGTCAGAATCTTCTCATTCTCACCGCGGTTGACCGCCAGTATCCTGTGACCTGCCATCTTTGCAACCGGCTCGCTGAAATTGTAATACATCTCATAAACCGTCTTAGCCTCAGCGTCCTTGGCTGCAGAGGTCAATACGCCCTCCTTAAATGTAAGCTCTCTAATTCTTGTTCTATAATCTGCATTATCCGATATGGACTCAGCAATAATATCCTTCGCCCCTGCTACAGCGTCCTCGGGAGTCTTTACATCCTTCTCCTCGGACACATACTCTTCTGCAGTCTTAACAACAGGCTCTCCCGTCATCTGAAGCAAGATAACATTAGCAAGAGGCTCTAAGCCCTTCTCCTTCGCTATGGTTGCCCTTGTTCTTCTCTTAGGGCGGTATGGGCGGTATAAATCCTCTACAGCCACCATCGTATCAGCCTTCTCGATCTGATTTTTAAGTTCATCAGTCAATAATCCCTGCTCAGCAATGCTTGCTATTACCTGAGCCTTCTTATCCTCGAGATTTCTCAGATACTTAAGTCTCTCATCAAGGTTACGAAGCTGTTCATCGTTAAGTGCCCCTGTAGCCTCTTTCCTGTATCGTGATATAAATGGTATCGTACAACCCTCGTCAATAAGCTTCACAGCAGCCTCAACCTGATTATTTCTCACATTAAGCTCGGAGGCTATCGCCTTTATAATATCCATGTCAAATAATTCCTTCCATCATTTCTTTAAATATTATCCCTTAAAGTCTTTTATATATTATATAGCATTTCTTTTTCGATGTCCATTACACTTGAAAACAAACTTATGGGATATTCTTTTAAAAATAAAAAAAGCCGCCCTATACACCATACAGTGCAAGGGCAGCTTATTGTCTATCCAATACTCATATGACATTTAATCATACTGTTTATGACTCATAAAATGCCTTGTAGATAGCCTTGAACGCTCTCTCGAAGTCTTCTTCCTTTACGCCTACAATGATATTAAGCTCAGAAGAACCCTGATCAATCATCTTTACATTGACATTGGCATCAGCTAGTGCCGTGAAGAGCTTGCCTGCGGTACCATGGCTTGACTTCATCCCACGTCCCACAACTGCTATAAGTGCAAGACCCGACTCAATCTCGATGGCATCCGGGTGTACGTTTCTGTGAAGTCCGGCAAGAACCTCCTGCTCCTTCTCCACAAATTCATCCTGATGAATTACTATTGACATAGTATCAATTCCGGATGGAGTATGCTCAAAGGAAAGCCCCTGCTTCTCAAACACTTCAAGAACCTTACGGCCAAAACCAATCTCTGAATTCATCATATCCTTCTCAATGCTCACAACCGTAAAGCCCTTCTTGCCGGCGATACCTGTTATGACATACTCAGGCTTACGTGATGTGCTCTCCACAATCATTGTTCCGGGATCTTCCGGCTTGTTGGTGTTGCGGATATTGATTGGAATACCCTCCTTGCGTACAGGGAAGATAGACTCATCATGGAGCACTGTTGCACCCATGTATGAAAGCTCTCTGAGTTCCTTGTAGGTTATTGTGACAATCGGCTTAGGATTATCAATGATTCTGGGATCTGCAACAAGGAAGCCTGATACATCTGTCCAGTTCTCATATAAGTCTGCCTTCACCGCTCTTGCAACGATAGCTCCTGTTATGTCCGAACCGCCGCGTGAAAATGTCTTAATTGTATCATTAGGTCTGATTCCGTAGAAGCCCGGAACAACCGCTCTGTCCACTGTCAGAAGTCTCTCTGACAACACCTGATTGGTCTTCTTGGCATCAAGGTTTCCATTAGTATCAAAGAATATAACATCCTCCGCATCAACAAATTCGTATCCCAGATAGTTAGCAAGAATGATACCGTTCAGGTACTCACCTCTGGAAGCGGCATAATCGCGTCCTGCTCTGGCTCTGAAAGCAGCCTCAATGTTGGCAAACTCCTTCTCGAGAGATAAATCAAGTCCAAGATCATCTATAATCTCCTGATATCTCGCCTTAATATCATCAAAAATATCCGAGAAATCATAGCCCTTTGAGGCAACACCATAGCAGTCATAGAGCATGTCAGTAACCTTGACATCCTCCTTAAAACGCTTTCCCGGTGCAGAAGGTACCACATATCTTCTTGACTCATCCGCATGGATGATATCTGCGACCTTCTTAAACTGTTCCGCACTTGCAAGTGAACTTCCACCGAACTTAACAACCTTTAACATTTTCATATCCTCCGTGTATTTTGGGCTTCTATAAATATTATAATTCTATTCTGATAGTATTCTTTATACCTTTTATGCTGCAAGCTGCCTTAGCAAACTCTGCTTCCTTGATAGAACCTGTGACAAATGCAAATTCCCCGTCAATCACATTGTCACATATCGTAACTCCGCCAAAAAGTTTCTCAAGTTCTTCTTCTCTTTCAGCCGCATTACCTTCAATGCGCACATAGAAGCAGTTCTCGACCTCATCTATTGATATGAGTTCTTTCTTCTCCTGTGACCAGCCATTATTGACATGACCGTCTGCATGACGCACGGCATCTACAATATCCGATACAACAGCGCTCGCTGTAGGAAGCTTGCCTGCTCCCGCTCCGTAGAACATTACATCGCCGAGCATATTTCCCTTCACACATACTGCGTTGACCACATCGTGTACAGAAGCAAGCGGTCTGCCATATCTGAGCATTCTAGGTGTCACCATGACATACATTCCCTCAGGCGTAACACAGCTCTTGGCTACAAGCTTGATTGTAACCCCAAGCTTTGCCGCATAGGCAAAATCATCTGCACTTACCTTGGTAATGCCTTCTGTATATACATTCTCAAAATCAACCTGTCTTCTGCTCACAATAGAGCTTAGAATAGCAATCTTGCGTCCTGCATCGAAGCCTTCTACATCCGCCTCCGGATTTCTCTCAGCGTATCCTAGCCTCTGTGCCTGTGCAAGCACCTCATCGTATGAGGCGCCTTCTTTTTCCATCTTCGTAAGAATAAAATTGGTAGTTCCGTTTAAGATACCCGAAACCTCAAGTATTTCATCTGCAGTAATACACTGTTCAAGAGGTCTGATAATAGGTATTCCTCCTGCAACACTTGCCTCAAAGAAGAAGTTAACCCCTTTCTCCCTGGCAATGCCAAGCAGTTCTGCGCCGTGTTTTGCAACCAGCTCCTTATTAGAGGTACATACACTCTTTCCCTTTAAAAGAGCAGACTTTACAAAGGAGTATGCCGGATTGACTCCTCCCATCACCTCGACAATAACTGAAACATCATTGTCATTGAGAATAATGTTAAAGTCATGAACAACCTTGTTTTCAATCGGTGTTCCCGGAAATTCTTTAAGATCAAGAACGTACTTGAGATTAATTTCCTGTCCTGCACTTTTTTTAAGCACATCTGCATTTCTGCTCAATACCTCAACAACTCCTGAGCCTACTGTACCATAACCTAGAACTGCTACATTTACCATCCTACTTTTCCTCCATCAGCTGCTTTGCGTCTTCCGCCTCATCTGCGGTGAGTAAATTATGAATATCAATTATAAGTATAAGCCTGCCTGCCTTATTGGCAACCTTCACAAAATATACTGTATCATGGTTGGTTGCTATGCTTGGGAAATCCCTTATCTCATCCTCCTGAAGATCATCAATCTCCTCGACCTCATCAACCTCTATAGCTAACTTCATATCCGGAAGGTTTGCAATTATAAGCTTGGTATCTCCCGGAGCCTGAGGAAGCTTGAACTTGTCCCTGAGGCTGTACACAGGAATTATATCACCTCTTAGGTTGATAATGCCCTTTATGCTACTTGAAGCATTCGGAACACGGACAATATCCTGATCCTTTTCAATAGCATTTACATACTGAATATCTATGCCATATAACTCATTTCCAACTCTGAACACAATCGGTTTTAAAGCTTCTGCCATGATAATCCTCCTTTATTCCTCTGTTGTCCCTTTTTTTCCAAGACTCAGCCACTTAAGATAAGCCCCCATGAAGCGGTCCAAATCTCCATCGAGCACTGCCTGGGCATTACCCGATTCCTCACCTGTTCTGTTATCCTTAACCATGGTATAGGGCTGAAGCACATAGCTGCGTATCTGGCTTCCCCAGCCATTCTCCATGACTTCACCACGTATATCCGCTGTCTTAGCCGCATTCTCTGCCTGCTTTAACAGAAAGAGCTTAGCCTTCAACATCTGCATTGCCTTATCCTTGTTCTGGTGCTGTGAACGCTCATTCTGACACTGAACAACGGTACCCGTAGGAATATGTGTAATTCGTATAGCTGATGACGTCTTGTTGATATGCTGTCCACCCGCACCGCTTGAACGGTAGGTGTCTATCCTTAAATCGTCCTCATTGATGTCTACATCCAGATCTTCCTCTATATCCGGCATGACATCACATGATACGAAGGATGTCTGTCTCTTGCCCGCTGCATTGAACGGAGATATGCGGACAAGTCTGTGAACTCCGTGCTCAGACTTAAGATAGCCGTAAGCGTTAAGTCCGTTCACCTGTATTGTGACTGACTTCACACCCGCCTCATCGCCCTCAAGCAGATCCAGCGTCTCGACGGCAAATCCCTTGCTGTTAGCCCAGCGCGTATACATTCTAAGAAGCATTGAAGCCCAGTCACAGGACTCAGTTCCACCCGCACCGGCATGCAATGTAAGAATAGCATTGCACTTATCATATTCTCCCGACAGCAGCGTCTCCATCTGAAGCTTCTCAAACAGCGCCTCGAAATTATCAACAAGCTGGCCTATCTCCGGTATCAGACTCTCATCATTCTCCTCGTAAGCCATCTCAATAAATTCCTCGGCATCCGTCTTATCCTTTTCAAGCTTCTTAAAATCTTCTATATCAGCCTTGAGTCCTTTAAGCTCCTTCATATAGCCATTAGATTTCTCAGGATTATCCCAGAAATCCGGTTCCTCCATATGACGCTCAATCTCCTCAATTCTCTTTGACTTATCCGCTAAGTCAAAGTGAATCCCTCAATTCGGTTAATGGCTGTTCGTATCCGCCTAAGCGGAACTTAAACTGATCAAGTTCGACCACTAATCTCACCACCTTAAAGTTATTATTTTTATTATACATAAAACATTATTTTTTGCAATTAAATTTTTAAAGTTTTAGCACAGTACAGTTATGCATTCCTTCCGCAACAGTTCTTATACTTCAGTCCTGAGCCGCAAGGACATGGATCATTTCTCTGAATTTTCTTGTCCTCACGCTTAACCGGAGCCTTGGTTGTGCTCTCGTCACGGTTGGTTCCCGTAACCTTGGCAACCTGTTCACGCTTCTCTGCCTTCTGCTCAATCTTCACATGAGTTACAAGCCTTACGGTATCCTCCTGAATTCTTGCAATCATGTTGTCGAACATGTCATAACCCTGCATCTTATACTCAACAAGAGGATCTTTCTGACCATACGCATTGAGTCCGATACCCTGTCTTAACTGATCCATATCATCAATATGATTCATCCAGTTGGTATCAATCGCCTTTAACAGACACACTCTCTCTATCTCACGGATATGTTCAGGCACCGGGAACTCTGCTTCCTTCTCAGCATAGAACTTCACTGCGCGCTCCTCAACACCCTGAATGAGTTCCTTCTTATTCCTGTAACCATCTTCAGGTGTCACCGGCTCAATAGGGACAAGTCTAATAAGATTCTCATTGAGTTCAGCGTACTTCCACTCGGAAGGATCAGCATCGCCGTTGATTGAATAGTCAATATATCCCTCAATCTTATCCTTCATCATCTTGATGATATCGTTTCTGAGATTCTGACCGTCAAGCACCTTGCGTCTCTCTGCGTAAATAGTCTCTCTCTGCTCGTTCATAACCTGGTCATAGTCAAGCAGGTTCTTACGGATGCCGAAGTTATTCGTCTCAACCTTCTTCTGAGCACCCTCGATAGCCTTTGACAGCATGCTGTGCTCAAGTCTCTCGTTCTCCGGAATCTTGAGTGCATTGAACATCGCCATAAGCTTATCAGAAGCAAACAGCCTCATAAGGTCATCCTCAAGTGAGATATAGAAACGCGACTCACCCGGATCACCCTGACGTCCGGAACGTCCGCGGAGCTGGTTGTCGATACGTCTCGACTCATGTCTTTCTGTACCTATAATCTTAAGTCCGCCTGCTGCCTTCGCTGCGTCATCAAGCTTAATATCCGTACCACGGCCTGCCATATTGGTCGCAATCGTGACCGCACCATGCTGGCCCGCCTGAGCAACTATCTCTGCCTCAAGCTCATGGAACTTGGCATTAAGTACATTGTGCTTTATTCCTTTCTTTTTGAGTAAATTGCTTACCTCCTCAGACTGCTCTATTGTAATAGTACCTACAAGAACAGGCTGTCCCTTCTCATGTGCCTCAACTACATCATCAACAACCGCATGAAGCTTCTCTTTTCTTGTCTTATAGATGACGTCATCGTAATCTATTCTGGCAATCGGTCTGTTGGTCGGAATCTCAATAACATCCATTCCATATATCTCACGGAACTCTTTTTCCTCAGTGAGAGCCGTACCAGTCATACCCGCCTTCTTCTCGAACTTGTTAAAGAAGTTCTGGAATGTGATTGTGGCAAGTGTTCTGCTCTCACGTCTTACCTTAACATGCTCCTTTGCCTCAATAGCCTGATGAAGTCCGTCCGAGAAACGTCTTCCCGGCATTATACGTCCTGTAAACTCATCGACAATAAGCACCTCATTATTGGCAACAACATAATCCTTGTCGCGGAACATAAGATAATGTGCGCGGAGTGCAAGAATCACGTTATGCTGTATTTCAAGGTTCGCAGGGTCGGCAAGATTCTCAAGGTGGAAGAACTTCTCAACCTTTCTTGTTCCCTGCTCGGTAAGGTTGACCGTCTTATCCTTCTCACTTACTACAAAGTCGCCTGTCTCCTCAAAGCCCGCACCCATAATAATATCCATCTTGGATATATCGTCATTGTTGCTTGTACCCTTCTCAAGCTGTCTTGCAAGGATATCACATACCTCGTATAACTTAGTTGATGAATTTCCCTGACCGGAAATAATGAGCGGTGTTCTCGCCTCATCAATGAGTACTGAGTCAACCTCATCGATAATGGCATATCTTAAATCACGAAGCACAAGGTTCTCCTTGTATACTGCCATATTATCTCTCAGATAGTCAAAGCCAAGTTCATTGTTGGTAACATATGTGATATCACATCTGTATGCTTCCCTTCTCTCCTCCGGCTTCATGTCATTTAACACGACTCCGACCGTCAGGCCAAGGAAGCGGTGAACCTGTCCCATCCACTCTGCATCACGCGAAGCGAGGTAATCATTGACAGTAATAACATGAACACCCTTGCCCTCCAACGCATTAAGGTATGCCGGAAGAGTTGATACAAGTGTCTTACCTTCTCCTGTTCTCATCTCTGCGATACGTCCTTGATGAAGGATAATACCGCCTATAAGCTGTACCCTGTAATGCTCCATTCCTATAGCACGTTTAGCAGCCTCCCTGACTGTGGCGAATGCCTCCGGAAGAATATCATCTAATGTCTCTCCATCAGCAAGTCTCTTCTTAAATTCATCAGTCTTAGCCCTCAGCTGTTCATCTGTCAGAGCCTGCATTGACGGACGGAGCGCCTCAATCTTATCCACGATAGGATAGATTCTCTTGAGTTCATGCTCACTATGTGTTCCAAAAAGCTTCTGAATAATTCCCATACAATATTATCTCCTAAAATATAAAAATATCCCAATTATCAGTATTCTAACACCTTTTCATAGGGTTTGTAAAGAAAGTTTTAGCTTACTTTTGGCAAAGCATAAAAAGAGGTCTCCACAGAAACCTCTGTGAAGACCTTCAACAATCATATTACTCTGTATTTAATCAAGCTCAGGCTCAATAAGACCGTATGTGTTACCCTTTCTCTTATATACTACATTGACCTCACCTGTCTCTGAATTGGAGAATACATAGAAGTTATGTCCGAGCAGCTCCATCTGGATGCATGCCTCTTCAGGATCCATAGGCTTAATTCCGAATCTCTTGGAACGAACTATCTTAACCTCTGCCTCTTCCTCATAATCTTTGTCAATGTAATCCTGGGTAAACACATTTCCCGCTGCCTGCTTAGACTGTATAATCTTGTTCTTATACTTCTTAAGCTGGCGTTCAATAACCTCCTCTACAAGATCAATTGAAACATACATATCCGAGCTTGTCTGCTCTGAACGGATAATGCTTCCCTTAACAGGAATTGTAACCTCAATCTTCTGTCTGTCCTTCTCAACACTGAGTGTTACGTTAATATCTACATCCTTATCAAAATACTTCTCAAGCTTTCCGAGCTTACTCTCAACTGCACTTCTTAACCCCTCTGTGACTTCGATGTTCCTACCGGTAATTGTAAAACGCATACTACCAACTCCTTTACCCTTTAATCCATCAGATAGTATCGATGTTATTCCGCCCAATTAATAAAGCAAATTATCAATTGTGCGAATATTTACTATCTAATATGTGAATATTATACCATATATCTGTAAATTTTCAAGAGAAATATGCATTATTCTATTAACTTTATGTGAACTTTTACTGAACAATAAATATTTAATTGTCAAGTGGTTTTATCGTTGTTTTTTGTCGAAACTTGCGATTTATAAGAACTTCACAAAACATTTTTTCGTGTTATCATCTATGAAATTGTGTTTATCCACCACACAATTCAATGTGGATAATGTGGATAACTTGGTGTATAAGTCAAAAACTCTTATAAATACGGCAAATCTTAATGTGGATAAATTCGTGGATAACTCATTTTTTTGTGGATAACTCATTTTTATGTTTCATAGCTATTACATACATTTTGTGCATATTGCATAAAATGTACATATAAAGATACCTGCAAATTAAGTATCTTATGTTAATCAGTACCAAAAAAGCTACAATATATATTTCTCCACAGAAGCAACAGCATTGGCACCATCAGCCGCAGCTGTAATAATCTGCCTGAGCTGCTTGGTTCTGATATCGCCCGCAGCATACACTCCGGGAACATTTGTGGCACAGTCTTCACCCGCCACAATGTAGCCTGCTTCATTCATCTGCACGCTCTTATCAACAAATGCAGTCACCGGCTGCATTCCGACAGCAAGGAATACTCCATCAACAGCAAATTCATCTGTACTCCCTGTTATTTTATTCTTAACCTCTATTGATGAAACCTTCGCCTCACCTGATATTCTCTCCACCGTGCTGTCCAGTACAAGCTCGATGTTCTCCATATTCTTAGCCTTGTTCACAAGGCTCTTTGCTGCACGAAACTCATCCCTGCGATGGATAAGATATACTTTTTCACACATTCTTGCAAGATATATTGCATCCTCAACCGCAACATCACCTCCGCCGACAACCGCTGCAGTCTTATTCCTGAAAAAGGCGCCATCGCATGTTGCACAGTAGGACACACCTTTTCCTGTAAATTCTGCTTCCCCCGGTATTCCTGCTTTTCTGTGTACAGCGCCGGTTGCAATAATTATGGTCTTAGCCTCATACTCTTTCTTGTCCGTTACAACCTTCTTAACCTCACCTGCAGCATCCATAGATATGACATTCTCCGTAACGAAACTGACGCCAAGCTTCTTTGCATGCTCAGCGAACTTCATACCCATTTCAAATCCACCAATGCCCGGAAGTCCTAAATAGTTATCCACATCATAGGTTGTTAGAACCTGTCCTCCCTGCATCATGCTTCCTTCTATTACAATAAAATCCAGCTCAGCTCTTGCCGCATACACCGCCGCCGACATACCGGCAGGACCGGCGCCTATTATAATCAAATCATACATAGTGAATTTCTCCTTTTTTACTGTTTTCGCCTGACCTTATTTCACGAATTAGGGTCAAAACATGCTCTATGCACTCATAAATCAAATTTGCATGTTTTGATTCCAACATCATTTCATATATATTGTATCAAATTAAAGTATGTTTATCCAGCAAAAACATTTTTGCCGCATATATCACAAAATTATTGTATTTTTTGCGCTTATCCTTACAATAAGATGGTACACTGTTATTTTAAGCTTTATATGGAATGGAGATAATCAGATGAATAAGACTGTTTTAATCACAGGCGCTTCAAGGGGAATAGGGCGCGCCATCGCATTAGAATACGCAAAAAGGAAATACAATATCGTGATATGCGCAAGAAACGGCGCCGCACTCGAAAATACCGCAGATGAAATAAGGGCGCTTGGTGCCGCCTGCCTCGCCGTGACATGCGATGTAGGAAAATATGCTGATGTTGAAAGACTTTTTTCTGAAGCCACCGGACATTTCGGTGATATTGATATTCTCATTAACAATGCCGGAATCTCACACATAGGACTTTTGCAGGACATGAGCATTGAGGAGTGGAACAATATAGTGAACACCAATCTATCCTCCGTGTTCTTCTGCTGTAAGCTGGCAATTCCGGGAATGGTGAGAAAGCAGAGCGGTTCAATTATAAACATAAGCTCCGTATGGGGAGTGGCAGGTGCCTCCTGTGAAGCTGCCTACTCTGCCACCAAGGGCGGAATAAACTCCTTCACAAAGGCGCTCGCCAAGGAGCTCGCTCCATCCGGAATCAATGTCAATGCCATTGCCTGCGGTGTCATGGACACGGACATGAACCACTGCTTCAGTGATGAAGAAATGCAGGATATAATAGAAGAAATCCCCGCCGGCAGGATGGGAGCCCCTGATGAAGCGGCTTCCCTCGCATTATCAATAAGTGAGGGTACCAGCTATCTCACCGGTCAGGTCATCGTACTGGACGGGGGATATATTTAAAATACCTGCAGCAGTGCCACAACAAGCGGAATGGTGACAAGCGACAGCGCGGTTGTGACCACGATATTTCTTGTCACAATTCTTGTGTCCGCATTATGCTCATTCGCCATCATAACCACCATGGATGCCACAGGCATTCCGTTGGTTATTGTGGCAATGGATGTGTAATAATCATTTACGCCGATAAGTCTGCACACCAAAAGTGTAACCATCGGAATAACAAGAAGCCTTATTATCGCAAATCCATAGCTTCTTATATCACTAAGCGATTCCTTTACAGGATACTGTGCAAAGGTGGCTCCAAGAACAAGCATTGACAGCACGGAGGTCACGTTTCCAATCATGTAACAAGTCTCATATATAACCCCATCGTCTCTTATTCCCGCCACAAATATTATAAGTGCAAGCAGTATAAGGATAAAACCCGGTGTCACAAGAGCATGCACAAGCTCCTTGATTTTCTGCTTTTTAGTTTTACTTTCTGTCTTTCCGGCGATATTCCCCATGATATTTACATCAGCTGCTTTTACGCCAACTGCGGCTGCACCTTCAATGCCTCCTCCTGCAGCAGCCGTCGACATAGCAGCCTTTTCAAAGCAGTACACAGCATAAGTGTAGATAAATATATTGAAGGAAAAGTGCAGCATTGAGGAATAGAACACCGACGCATCGCCAAGCACCGACTGCAATACCGGAAAACCCATGAATGAGTTGTTGGAAAAGACAAGCATACATTCATAGAGCGGTCTATCCTTCGGGTTGACCCTGAATATCCATGTGACAAATCCGGCAAACAAAATAAATCCTACATACATGAGTATCCCTGCACCAAACAATACCAGAACGCCAAGCCTGTTTTCCGTTGAGGCACTGAGAGCCGTGGAAATTATCCACAGCGGTGCTGTCACCTTCACTACCATCGATGACAGTTTCTTGCTCGTCCTCCCATCAATAATATCAAATCTATACAGCACAAATCCCAGCACCAGCACAATAAAAAGCTTAATCATGCATCTGGCGATAACCATAATGTCCATCAGTTGATTCCTCTCATTCCCTTGACTACATTCTTTCCATACTCGCTTATAAGCGCTCTTATTGTCCGTCTAACCATCCTGCCCTTCTCAGGCTCCATGGAGAACATCTCCTTCGCCATACTGTTTAATGTAGCAGGCTTATACTTTTCAAGGTCCGACAGATAGTTGACACCGGCCCGCGTGAGCATATCATATACCGCATCCACAAAGGCAACCCGCTCATCATCGCTAAGTCCCATAACCCATGCACTTATGGTCTTATCTATCACAAGGCTTTCCTTTGAACGCTCATCAAGCTTGACAAAACCATTTCTATAAACCTGCCAGCTCAGTCCATCGTGCTGCATTATTCCCTTTCCGGTGCTCTTTACTACCTCATAGCTGTCTCCATGCTCTAAAAGCATACCAATAATTGATGTCTCGGGTACAATAGTTCTTACCTTATCCTTAATCTCTAAATATGCCTTCTTTTCAAGCATTGATTCAAGAAATCCCGGTCCATCATTATTATAGATTGCGATAATTCTCCTTTTCAGTCTGTCATAACACATTGCTGCGGCGTATATCGCAAGGTTGCCCCCCTTTGAATGTCCGCCTATTCTTATCAGTCTGCCATCATGTGGAACCGTCTTTTCCAGATACCCCACCGCCTCCTCCTGTGAAGGGACAGGCATCTGATATGCCATATTAAGATCCTCCTTCCACCCTAATATGGTATCATCCGTACCCGAATAGGAGACAAAAAGTGTCCCATCGGACAGATATACATGAAGTGCCGAAAACTGCTCCTGATTTTCAAAGTCATGTTTGTCAACATATCCTGCAAGTACCGCATCCGCAAATCGCCTGCCCTTAGCCATCTCAAGCAGGAGAAGCCCTGCGTTGCGTTCCAGCTTACAGCTTTTTTCCAGCCTGCCACTCTCATCCAGCTTAAGAGCTGCCTCTTTAACAGAAATCGACCGAAGCTTCCTTCCAAGCTGAGGCTCCGGAACTATACCATCAAGACTGGCATAGCTGAGCTCTGCAAGTATGAGATTATCAACCTCGTTGAAGGGCATAACTGAAAAATCAAAATCACCATACCACTCAAGATAATCCATTATATTACCTGTCATCATACGGCGCACCTCCATTCTAGTTTGCGGTAAGTACTTTTATATACTGTTCAACCCTTTCCTCCCAGTTGAAATTTTTAAGGTTAGCATATCCCTTTGAAATTAATTCCTTTGCCAGCTCCGGCTGTTCTGTGAGCTGTTTCATCTGCGCTGCAATCTCATCTGTATTTTCCGGGTCTGCCATAATTCCTGCATCCCTCACAACCTCCGGAAGAGATGTTGCGTTGGATGAGATTACCGGAACACCAAGCTCCATCGCCTCAAGAGGCGGAAGCCCGAAGCCCTCTATCAGCGATAGAAAAACCAGCCCCTTTGAATGTGCAAAGAGTGAATAGAATCTCCTGTCATCCATAAACTTATTGCAGTGTATGTGCTTCTTCACCTCATCCGTAAGAGCAATATCCGGATTGTTCTCAAACATTGACAGGTCAGGAAGTCCGGCAACCTCCAGATCATACGGCTTGTCCGTCATTTCGTAATATTTTGCGTATGCCTTTATAAGCCCGGCTGCATTTTTATGCGGCAGCCTGGAGGTTATTCCGTAGAAATACTTTTCCGGAACATTTGAAAGCTCCTCAGTCTCCATGTTATGAGCTTCATAGCCGTGGAGTATAACATATGTCTTTTTCTCCGCCTTCGGCACAATTTTTAATATATCCTGCTTTGAGTACTCTGAAATAGTGATAACCTTATCCGCAGTTTTTATTGAGCTCTTCATTCTGAGCATGACGTATGCATTCTGAACGCGGTTAAGCACTCCGGGAAAATGCTTAGCATAGTAAAACGGAATGAGGTCATGGACTATAATGACATCCTTCACCGGACAAAAAAGCGATGTGAAGCCTCGCGGGAACACCACCTCATCAAGCTTCAGCTTCTTTATATAAGAATTGACCCTCACCGTCTCCCACAGCAGTATCGCCTTAGTGCTGTTTATGTCAAGCTCCACGCTGTGAAACTCAACACCATCGACATCGAAATCCTCCCTGTTGTTCTCATTACCTATGACAACCAGCTCATGCTCCTTGGAAAGCTGGCGCGCAAGCCTTGTCACCACTGACTTAGTTATATTATATATTCCAATGCTCTTGCTTGTACCTTTTACAAGCTTGGCGCAGTCAAAACCTATTCGCATATATCATCCTCCGATTTCAAAAGAGTAAAACTGCTCTTGTGATACTCTATTATTCCTTCTTTTTTCAATCTTCCAAGCATTGCCGAAAGTGCGCTTCTGTCCGCTGCAAGATAATCTGCCATCCCGGCTCTGTCAAGGCTTATTGTAAAACTGTTATTGCCTGCCTCCACTGCCTGCTCCTTAAGGAATGACAGAACCTTCTCTCTGAGCGAACGCTGTGAAAGATGTTCTATTCTGTTGGTGAGAAAAACATTCTTCCTTGCAAACATATAGACAAGCTTTCTGCTTATTGTGCCGCCGGAATCTGCTCCGATAAGCTTTCCATACGGGAACCACAAAACAACAGCATCACTGTCCGCATACACATCAACCGTAGCAGCACAACCCGAACATGCAAATGCTTCGCCAAATATGTCCCCCTTATGCAGATGTGCAAGTATCGTTGAATTGCCCCAGAAGTCATCCTTCACAACCCGCGCATTGCCTGACAGCAGCACACCCAGCTCATCCACCCTGCTGCCAAGTCTTATAATATTTTCCCCTGATTTTATCTGTTTTCTGTGCATGCCACACTCACGCAGCAGCCTCTCAAGCTCATCCGCAGATAAATCCGAAAACAGCGGCAGCTTCACTATCACATCAGCATACCCGCCCATATCCGCCATATCAGATATATTAATAATGCCAGCCATTCTGTATTTTCCTCTTTAAAATCATATTCTTACTTTAAAACATAATTTTTGTTTTGTCACTTTATAACATCCATACCTCCAGCCTGCCTGATACCAATATGTATACTACCAGCATGTATACTATGGTTTAAACGCTCACATATCCTCACTCATTTATTCCCGAAAAAAAAAAAAATTAATATCGGTTAAAAAGTTCAACTATAATAGTATTATGTTGTAATAACAACCGATTTATGTTTCCAATTATATTATTATATGGTGGTAAAATCAATAAACAAACTCAATGAGAATATAAAATCTATAAGGAGAAAGCTATGATTAGACAGATAATTAAGATTGACGAGGAAAAATGTACCGGCTGTGGTCTGTGTGCGACAGCCTGCCATGAAGGAGCCATAGATATAATTGACGGAAAGGCCAAGCTTGTCCGTGAACACTACTGCGATGGTCTTGGGGACTGTCTCCCTGCATGCCCTGTCGACGCAATACACTTTGAGCATCGCGAGGCACCTGCCTACGATGAAGCTGCCGTTCTCGCCGCAAAGGCCGCAAAGCAGGCGGAAGCTTCAAAGACTTCACCTGTTTTCCACGGCTGTCCCGGAACACGTTCAAGAGTAATATCCCATGCCGGACACAACAGCGGCTCAAATGCAGCCTCCGCCGACGGCAATGGCAGCACCACATCCCCCGCCGGCACTTCCGACAGTCTCAATGCCAACACAAGTGAGCTTATGCAGTGGCCCGTACAGATTAAGCTTGTCCCGATATGTGCCCCATACTTCGACGGTGCCAATCTGCTCATCGCCGCAGACTGCACAGCGTACGCTTACGGCAGCTTCCACAAGCGTTTTATAAAGAATCACATCACTGTAATCGGCTGTCCTAAGCTCGACGATATCGACTACACCGAAAAGCTTACACAGATTATCGCAAACAACAATATAAAGAGCGTAACTATAGTCCGCATGGAGGTTCCCTGCTGCGGCGGCATAGAGAATGCTGCGAAAAACGCTCTCAAGGCAAGCGGTAAGTTCATCCCTTGGCAGGTGTACACAATATCCACCGAAGGTGAGATATTGGAATAATCGGCAGCATTCTGTGTCGGATTCGGGTGTCAAAACATGCCGGGCTAATCTATGAGTGTATAACGTATTGTATTTATGCATATCAGCTCCGTT
>DNFT01000092.1:23963-43636 GCA_003486385.1 Eubacterium sp.
GCTTCTCCCAAAAGTCGTGATATGCATAAATGCAATACGTTATACACAGCTAGGTTTATATAGCATGTTTGGGCACCCGAATCCATACAGGCAACCGTAAAACACAAATTATAAAACATGAATTACCCACAAAACAAGGTTCATAACCTTCCGTATCACACGCGCGGGTTATGAACCTCTTTTGATTTCTACCTATAATCTATTCATATCCATCATCTATTTCTGCCATACTTGTGCGGATTTTCGTTCTTCTGTTATATTCGTCATACTTTGCTTTTTTCTGTAATACGCATTGAGCCTTAATTGAGATATTTCTTCACAAACTGTCCTGTGTATGACTTCTTGTTCCTGGCAACCTCCTCCGGTGTTCCCTTGGCTATCACGGTTCCACCGCCTTCGCCACCCTCCGGTCCGATATCTATAAGATAGTCCGCTGTCTTTATGACATCAAGGTTATGCTCTATGACAACTACCGTGTTTCCGCTGTCCGAAAGTCTCCTGAGAATATCGACAAGCTTATGAACATCTGCAAAGTGAAGTCCTGTCGTAGGCTCATCAAGAATATAGATTGTCTTACCTGTTCCACGTCTGCTCAGCTCCGTGGCAAGCTTGATTCTCTGCGCCTCTCCACCCGAAAGCTCCGTTGACGGCTGTCCAAGTCTTATATATGATAATCCGACCTCGTTCATTGTCTCAATCTTCCTTCTTATCGAAGGGACATTTTCAAAGAACTTCACAGCCTCCTCAACGGTCATATTGAGTACATCATATATGCTCTTTCCCTTGTACTTTACCTCAAGAGTCTCCCTGTTGTAGCGCTTGCCACCGCAGACCTCACATGGTACATATACATCCGGGAGGAAATGCATCTCTATCTTGATTATTCCATCGCCGCCGCATGCCTCACAGCGTCCGCCCTTAACATTGAAGCTGAAACGTCCCTTGGAGTAGCCGCGCGCCTTGGCGTCAGAGGTTGAGGCAAACAAATCCCTTATCAGGTCGAAAGCACCTGTGTAGGTGGCCGGATTAGAACGCGGAGTTCTTCCTATAGGTGACTGGTCAATCGCTATAACCTTGTCAAGCTTCTCTATTCCTATAATATCATCATGCTCACCCGGTATAGTCCTCGCCCTGTTGAGGTCTCTTGCCAGTCTCTTATAAAGTATCTCATTGACAAGACTGCTCTTTCCGGAACCGGAGACACCTGTGACACATGTAAAAATACCAAGCGGAATATCCACATCTATATTCTTGAGGTTATTCTGCCTTGCTCCCTTTATTGTGAGATAACCTGTAGGTTTTCTTCTCTCTTCCGGGACAAGTATCTTTCTTCTTCCACTGAGGTACGCACCGGTTATGGAATTCTCATTCTTCATTATCTCCTCTGCCGTACCTGTAGCTATAACCTCACCGCCATGTTCGCCCGCTGCAGGACCAATATCAACGATATAGTCCGCTGCACGCATAGTATCCTCATCGTGCTCGACAACTATAAGTGTATTGCCTAAGTCCCTCAGCTTCATAAGTGCCGAGAGCAGCTTATCGTTATCCCTCTGGTGAAGACCTATGCTAGGCTCATCAAGGATGTACGCCACGCCCACAAGACCTGAACCAATCTGCGTCGCTAGCCTTATTCTCTGTGCTTCACCTCCGGACAGTGTTCCGGTAGCACGCGAAAGTGTGAGATATTCAAGACCTACGTTCACAAGGAAGCCCAGTCTTGCCTTGATTTCCTTCAATATCTGCTCTCCGATGGTCTGCTGAACAGGTGACAGCACCAGGTTATCAAGAAATGCCTTAAGCTTCACAATAGACATATCTGTCATCCGGAAAATATTTATTCCGCCGACGGTGACAGCAAGTGATGTTGCCTTAAGGCGCTGTCCCTTACATACCTCACAAGGTGTAATCTTCATAAATGTCTCATATTCCTGCTTCATGCTGTCCGATGCCGTCTCGCGGTATCTCTTCTGCATATTGCGTATAAGTCCCTCAAATGCTATATCATACACACCTACTCCGCGCTGTCCGCGATAATGTACCTTAACCGTATGACCATCAGTTCCATTGACCAGAATATTCTTAATCTCTGCCGGATAATCCTTATAAGGCGTGCTCAGGCTGAAATTATACTCTTCCGCCAATGCTTTTAAGATAGCTCTTGTAAAGCTGCCCTCCTCCGTTGATGACTGCCAGCCCATAGCCGCAATCGCTCCCTCATCAATACTCAGTCTCTTATCCGGAATAATCAGGTCGATGTCAAATTCCATCTTATAGCCAAGACCGAAACACTCAGGGCATGCGCCAAACGGGTTATTGAAGGAGAAGCTTCTAGGCTCCATCTCCTCAACACTTATTCCACAATCAGGGCATGCAAAGCTCTGGCTGAAATTGAGCATCTCGCCGTCGATAATATCTATCATTACAAGTCCATCCGCCAGCGCCAGCGCACTCTCAACCGACTCCGTAAGGCGCTTCTCAATACCCTCCTTCACAGAAAGTCTGTCAATAACAATCTCTATATTATGCTTCTTGTTCTTCTCAAGCTTGATCTCCTCTGAAAGCTCGTATATTATACCATCAACTCTCACACGGACATAGCCGCTCTTCTTCGCGCTCTCAAGAACCTTCACATGTTCACCCTTGCGTCCCCGCACAACGGGTGCAAGCACCTGAAACTTAGTACGCTCAGGCAGCCCCATAATCTGGTCAACGATCTGGTCAACAGACTGCTTCCTGATTTCCCTGCCACACTTAGGGCAATGTACGATTCCCACTCTGGCATAGAGGAGTCTCATATAGTCATATATCTCTGTGACAGTTCCGACTGTTGAACGTGGATTGCGGTTGGTCGACTTCTGGTCAATGGAAATCGCCGGTGACAATCCCTCAATGCTGTCCACATCCGGCTTCTCCATCTGACCTAGGAACTGTCTTGCATAGGATGAGAGCGACTCCATGTAACGCCTCTGTCCCTCTGCATATATAGTGTCAAACGCAAGGGATGACTTACCCGAACCGCTCACTCCGGTGAGAACGGTAAAGGAATCCCTTGGTATATCAACATCAATTCCCTTAAGGTTGTGCTCCCTCGCACCCCTTATCTTTATATAATTTCTAGAATATAAAGCCATCTTCTATTCCTCCAGCATACTCTTCTTAATCTCAATTATCCGGTCACGCAGCTCTGCCGCACGTTCAAAATCAAGCTCCGCTGCCGCCTTGTGCATCTGCTTGCTGAGTTCCTTGAGAAGCTTCTCAAGCTCCTTATGGCTCATCGACTCGATATCCTTCTCCATATCTGCCTTCGGCTCTGTTGCCGCCTTAGATATAGCTATGAGGTCACGCACCGCCTTCTTTATGGTAGTAGGTGTAATACCATGCTCATCATTATACTTCTTCTGTATCTCCCTACGTCTCTGTGTCTCCTCTATAGCATGGCGCATAGAATCGGTAATCACATCAGCGTACATAATTACCCTTCCATCGGCGTTACGTGCTGCCCGCCCTATCGTCTGGATGAGCGATGTCTCTGAACGCAGGAACCCCTCCTTATCGGCATCAAGAATCGCCACAAGCGTAATCTCAGGAATATCAAGTCCTTCTCTCAGAAGATTGATTCCCACAAGCACATCAAACACATCAAGTCTCATATCCCTTATAATCTCGGCGCGCTCAAGGGTATCAATATCAGAGTGAAGATACCTCACCCTGATACCAGCTTCCTTCATATAGTTCGTCAAATCCTCCGCCATTCTCTTGGTGAGCGTTGTTATGAGTACCTTGTTGTGCTTACCCACTTCCTTATTGACCTCACCGATAAGGTCATCAATCTGTCCCTCCACAGGCTTTACCGTAATCTCCGGGTCAAGAAGTCCTGTAGGTCTTATAATCTGCTCCGTTCTTAAAAGCTCATGTTCGGCTTCGTAATCGGAAGGAGTTGCGGACACGAACAGCATCTGGTCAATCTTTCCCTCGAACTCCCCAAAATTCAATGGTCTGTTGTCCAGTGCCGATGGCAGACGGAAGCCATAATCGACAAGCGTTGTCTTACGTGACCTGTCACCCGCATACATACCCCGTATCTGAGGTATTGTGATATGTGACTCATCGACTATTATCAGAAAATCCTCCGGGAAATAATCTATAAGCGTATAGGGCGGTGTCCCCGGAGCAAGCCCTGCAAGGTGCCGCGAATAGTTCTCAATGCCGGAGCAGAAGCCTGTCTCAAGCATCATCTCAACATCAAAGCTCGTTCTCTCCTTGATACGCTGTGCCTCCAAGAGCTTATCCTCGCTCTTAAAGTACGCTACTCTCTCCTCCATCTCCTGCCTGATATCAGCCGCCGCCTCAATCATCTTCTCGCGCGGCACAACATAGTGCGAAGCAGGGAATATTGCCACATGCGAAAGCTCCGCCCTCTTCTCACCGGTAAGCACATCTATCTCCGTGAGCCTGTCTATCTCATCCCCGAAGAACTCAACCCTTACAGCCCTGTCCGTGGATGCCGCAGGGAATATCTCAAGCACATCTCCTCTTACCCTGAAGGAGCCTCGCTTAAAATCCATGTCATTTCTGGTATACTGATTGTCGACAAGCTTCCTTATAATCTCGTCCCTGTCCTTCTCCATACCCGGACGCAGCGATACAACCATGCTCTCGTAATCTACAGGGCTTCCAAGTCCATATATGCATGAAACGCTGGCAACAATAATGACATCCTTACGCTCTGAGAGTGCTGCGGTGGCGGAATGTCGCAGCTTATCTATCTCATCATTTATTGAGGAATCCTTCTCTATATAGGTATCCGTGGATGGCACATATGCCTCCGGCTGATAGTAATCATAATAGGACACAAAATACTCAACTGCGTTCTCAGGAAAGAACTCCTTCATCTCTCCATAGAGCTGTCCCGCCAATGTCTTATTATGCGATATAATAAGTGTCGGCTTGTTAAGGGCCGCTATGACATTCGCCATTGTGAACGTCTTACCCGAACCTGTAACTCCAAGAAGCGTCTCGAACTGATTACCCTCCCTGAAGCCCTTCACAAGCTCTTCAATGGCATGCGGCTGGTCCCCCGTAGGTGCATATTCAGAATGTAGCTTGAACTCCATGTGCTCATCTTCTTTCTTTATATAGTAATCTGTATAAGCCTAATCGCCATAACAGACATGCTCTTAATAAATTCATAATCCATCAACTCTTTTATTATGCGATAAATTCATAATTGATATTAACACAAAAGGTGTATTTTGTCCATAGATTTTAGAACATTTGTTCGTTTATATTTCAGTACAGTGATATACACCTTCGTACAAAACTCTTCGCAAGAACTTAAATCGTTCCTCGTCAACAGCCTCCTTCGAGGTCATAATAAAAAGCGGGATCGAATTCTTCCCCTCGGACATCGGTGGCTGTATATAATGATACTCATTAAGTACAAAACCATTTCTGCTGTAAAAGCCTATTCTTCTACGCGCCAGCTCATTTTCCGGAGGCTCCACCTCCAGGCAGAGCTGCTTGTCCATCAGTTCATGCAGCCTATGTAAAACCTCTGCACCAATACCTCCGTTCCTATATTCAGGATTCACCGCAAAATGTTCCACATAAGCAAATTCCTCGAAATCCCACACAGCGATAAACGCCTTTATTCTATTATCTCTGTCATCATCGACAACATATATACTATATTCAGGATTGTCAAACAATGCCCGCTGCTCCGTATAATTCCTGCGCTCATCATCGGGGAAGCTCTGCTCCATAATTGCAAACACATTATCAAATTCATCTATATTTATCCTTCTCAATTCCAACATAAAAATCTCCATTCCAATCTTATTATAATTTTCTCACTGTCTGCTTATATTTCATACTAATCCCAATGTCACTGCTTTTGCAATGACTCAAATAGTAATAAAAAAACGTGCTTTTTACGTTTTCACACCAGCCCTTCAGTCAAATCCGTACAGCTAATCTTCATATTAAGTTCAAATAAATCAAGCATATAATTAAAGCCGGAAGACATGCTTTCATGCCTTCCGACTCTATGATAGTTCTGTTCGATTAGCCGCATATCTGAAACCATGAGCTTATTCTTATGATTTCAATAAAAGCTTTGTCTGCGTAAAATCCCTGAATTACTTTTGAAGCTGCTCCTTCAGTATCTCAATAGCCTTCTGAAGCTGAACATCCTCATCCTCAGGAATAGTTACATAGGTCTTAAGCTCATCAGGAAGATCAATCTCAACATCCGGATCTACTCCAACCTTGTGTATGCTCTTTCCGCTAGGAAGGTAATAATCCTCTATTGTAATCTTCACACCCGTGCCATCACTCAAGGAGAATGCCGTCTGTACAATTCCCTTTCCATAAGTGGTAGTTCCGACAAGTGTTCCTACCCCATAGTCCTTTATGGCTCCCGCAAATATCTCTGAGGCGCTCGCACTGTTACCATTAATGAGAACTGTAAGCGGAACCGTGAGCTTGGTATCGGCATCGGATGTGTACTCCTGTGCCGTTCCATTCCTATCCTTGACCGAAACAATGGTTCCCTCCGGAAGAAGCTCGTCAAGCATGGCAACAACCGTATTAAGAATACCGCCCGGATTGTTGCGGATATCAATGACAAGAGCCTCCATGCCCTGCTCTATCAGCGAATCCAGTGCCTGCGAAAACTGATCTGAGGTCACCTCATCAAATTCCTCAATCTGAATGTAACCTATGTTGTCATCCATCATTCTGTAATTGACGGTCTTGACATCAATCTGGCGGCGTGTCACCTCGACATCGAACACTTCCTCATCGCGCTGTAAGGTTATGGTAACGCTCGTTCCCTCTTCTCCCTTGATAAGGGCAACCGCCGTATTCAAATCCATGCCTGTTATCTCTGTTCCGTCAACCGCAAGAATGAGGTCACCCGGTCTTATTCCCGCCTCGTAACCCGGACAGTCCTCATACGGTCTTACAGCCGTAACCAGTCCTGTCTGCATATTCTGCTGGACAACAACGCCTATTCCACAATACGAACCCGATGAACTCTCCATGAATGCTTTAAACTCATCTCCTGTATAGTATACAGAATATGGATCGCCGAGTGAACCCATCACAGCCTTATATATAGCATCTACCATTGCATCTTTGTCATAATCATATAGATAATAATAGTCAATCACCTGCATGAGAGTATCTATCTTCTCTATAACCTCATCTGTAAGCTGTTCGCTTTTCGGCTTATACTTTCCATAGGTTGCCTTCGAGGTTGTCTCTTCAACCTGATTATCCGTTTTTGAACCTGTAGAAGCCGAAGCATTCTTCTGCGCAGCATCTTCCCCTGTGCCCTGCTCTATACGGTTGCTTTTGTCAGAACCCGGTCCAATCAATGATGATATACCGCTGCACCCTGCAAGAACTGCAATCATAAGGACTGCCGACAGCATACCGACAGCAACACCCCTTAAAAAGCCACTATTTTTTTTCTTTTCCAGCTTAGAATTATTATTATTTTTTTCTTCCATAAATACAACCTCTTTTTCATGTCATTTTTAACGCGGAACCACCACGTAATCAAGCGGATTTACGAACTCTCCCTTTATAATAAGCGAGAAATGAAGATGTGGTCCTGTCGAATTACCTGTGCTTCCCACAAGTGCAATCGTGTCACCGGCATTCACCTGCTGTCCCACCGACACGAGAATTGCCGAAGCATGCGCATACAATGTAACAACACCGCCGCCATGGTCTATCTTTACGCAATTACCGTATCCCCAATAGCTCTGTGCAAGCACTACCGTTCCACTGTATGCCGCAAGTATCGGTGTTCCATTGATTCCGGCACCTGAAATATCCGTTCCGTCATGCAGCTTTTCATACCCCAATATAGGGTGCATTCTCATTCCGAACTGCGAGGTGATCCTGTTGAATCCCGGAACAGGCCATGTAAATCCCGTGACATTTATCTCTGCAAGCTTCGCCGCTACAGCCGCGTCCGCATCCTTATTAAGCCTTGCCTGCTCTGCAAGCCATGCCGCATATTCCTTTCTTGCCTGCTCAACGAGCTGTTCCTGCTCCTCAACCTCCTTGAGTGCAAGCTGTTTCTTATACTCTGTGTCACTCTGCTGCGATTCAAGGTTACTTAACTCGTTGTTCTTGGCGTTGTATAAATCAGTGTATGACGTCTGAAGCACTTCCTGCTCGGATTTCTTAGAATCAAGAACCGACTTCTGCTCCTCCAGCTCACCAAGTTCAGTCTCATACTGGGCTTCCCGCGTCTCAAGTTCACTCTTCTGTGTCTCAAGGTTCGCCAGAAGATTGGTTATTCTATCCTTAGTTTCCCCATATTCAATGAGTTTTTCACGGTCATATTTGGAAATCTCGGAAATATATTCTGCATTGTTAAGGAAATCAATCATGCTGTCCGATGAAAACAGAATATCAAGAAAACTCTCATCACCATTTTCATACATATATTGTATCCTGAGTTTCATTGACGAATACTGATTTGCCTCTGTTGTCTGTGCATCCGATAGGTTAATCTCCGTCTGTGCAATACTTGTCTTAACTGCGTCAATATTGGCCAAGGTATCATTAATCTGCATCTGTTTGGCGTCTATCTCTGCCTGCTTGGCATTTATCTCCTGATTAAGATTATATATCTGCAGCGTCACATCGGAAATCCAGCCATCCACCTGATTTATGTAGGATTCTGTATCAGAAATGCTTCCGTTCAACTCATTAAGCTTGTTGTCAAGCTGTTGCGCCTGCTGTTTTGCTGCCTCTAACTCACGTTCAGCCTGCTTTACATCATCCTCCGTAATCGCCTGATAATCATCCGGCTTAAGCGGAAGCATGATAATAAGTAACGCTGCGAAAACAAACCGCTTAATCCATGATTTCTTAAAAACATGTGCTTTTTTCAATTATAATTCCTCCCTTAAGCAGCTCCCCATCATACTTTAAGATGTTTGCGAAGTGTCGTATAACTTCCGAGAAAACCTATTCCGATTCCAAGCACAGCCGCAACGGGAAGAAGTGTTGAAAAGACTGTTTTCACAGGAAGAAATACCAATATGTTCGACAAAAATGTAAATCTGTTGATGATATAATAAACTACATTCTCATAAAGATAGTAAATGACCACCATAGGAATCATGGCTCCCACAAATCCGATGACAATTCCTTCCACTATAAATGGTGCCCTGACAAATCCGTTCTTAGCACCGATAAGCTTCATTATCGCTATCTCCTCCTTGCGGACCGCAATTCCGACAGATACCGTATTTCCAATAAGAAACCATGCGACAAGAAAGAGAACAATTATCATTGTAAGTGAAATCATGCTTACCAGACCGCTCACATCTGTAAGCGAATTAGCTGTTACCTCCGAACGCTTAACCGAGCGTACTCCATCTATCTTTTCTATATTAGCTGCCACAGTGGTCAAGGTGTCTGCCGTATTAAGATACACCGTATATGAAGCCGAATCGGCAAGAGGGTTATCCTCCTCAAAGCCTTCTGCGAGATCCATTCTGTCACCAAAATACTTTACCTTATACTTCTCCCACGCTTCCTCGGGTGATGTGTATTCTATGAGCGTCACGCTGTCCATCTGTTGTATAGTCTTTCCGATAGACTCAATTCGTGCGCTGCCAACACCCACGTCAAAAAAAACCGTAAGGCAGGTATTCTTTTCCACCTCCGTAACCATATAGTCCACATTCTTGGCTACACAGAAAAATATGCCGAAAAGAAAAATACATGCCGAAATTGTCGCAACCGAAGCAAGCGAGAACAGCCTGTTTCTATATATATTTTTAAAGCCCTGTTTTATACAGTAGCCGAGTGAACTAATCTTCATAGCCGTAATCCTCCCATCTCTCATCAGAGATTATCTCACCATGATCAATAGTAATCACTCTCTTTTTCATAGTCTGTACAAGATCCATATTATGTGTGACGACAACCACTGTAGTTCCTCTTCTGTTAGCCTCCTCAAGGAGCTTCATAATCTCCCAGGAGTTAGCATTGTCAAGATTACCTGTCGGCTCGTCGGCAAGAAGTATTGCAGGCTTATTGATAAGTGCCCTCGCAATGGCCGCTCTCTGCTGTTCACCACCCGAAAGCTGTGAAGGGAAATTCCTGTATTTCTCCAGCAGTCCCACCATCGACAACATAGACAGGACTTCTGAACGAATTCTTCTGTTCGGTGCTTCTATTACCTTCTGAGCAAAAGCTATGTTGTCATATATGTTCCTATCCTCCAACAGCCTGAAATCCTGAAATACAACTCCCATATCACGCCTGATAAGAGGAAGCTCCCTTCTCTTCGCTCTTCCAAGATTTTTTCCATTTATAAAAATATGACCGGACGTCGGCTCAAGCTCCTTGAGCAAAAGCTTGATAAGTGTTGACTTTCCTGCTCCGCTCTGCCCGACAATAAATACGAATTCACCCTTCTCGACACGAAGGCTGATGTTATTTAGTGCCGGAAATCCGGTCGAGTATGTCTTGCATACATTTTCCAATATAAGCATGTCTCCTATGCCTCCCCTAATTTCTTATACATCTTACATAATAATGCCAGAACCGTTGTAACAGTCCTGACATCATTTTATACCGACATGCAATTAATAATCAAGTGATTCCATATATTTCATATAATCGCGAACCATAAGTGCAATCTTAAAAGTAATTGCGTCATCAAATACCCTTAGATCAAGCCCTGTATTTTTCTGTATTTTATCAAGTCTGTACACAAGAGTATTTCGATGTATAAAAAGCTGTCGCGAAGTCTCCGATACATTCAGGCTGTTCTCAAAGAACTTGTTGATTGTGGTGAGCGTCTCCTCATCAAAATCATCCGGATTCTGCCCACCGAAAATCTCTTTTATGAACATCTTACAATGTGACATTGAAAGCTGATATATAAGTCTTCCGATTCCAAGCTTAGTGTAAGATACAACATTCCTGTCACCGTAGAAAATCTTTCCTATATCAAGTGCCATCTTCGCTTCCTTATATGACCTTGATACCTCCTTAATCTCATTGACAATGGTACCATAAGCGATATGTACCTTGCTCATAGCCTCAGAATTCAAGGTATCAAGCACGGTGAGTGCAACCTGATTCATCTCCTCATAGCCTTCATTTGCCTTGAGTTCCTTAACAATAATTATATTCTTCTCATCAACCGCCGTTATAAAATCCTTCGCCTTGGAAGCAAAGAGTGTTCTGAGCGTTTCGAGTGCATTGTTGTCCTTCTCATGCTTGGTCTCCACAATAAAGACAAGCCTTCTCACATCCGTATCTATATGGAGTTTCTTGGCTCTGTTATATATATCGACAAGAAGGAGGTTGTCAAGCAGGAGATTCTTGATGAAATTATCCTTGTCAAATCTCTCCTTGTACGCAACAAGAAGATTCTGTATCTGGAATGTGGCAATCTTGCCTATCATATACACATCGTCGCTGCCGCCCTTAACTAACAGCACATACTCCAACTGCTTATCGTCAAACACCTTAAAAAACTGATACCCTTGAATAACCTGACTGTCCGCAGGTGAACCGGCGAAGCTTAACACAGCCTCCTCATATCCATCCGACTCAGGAAATGTTGTCGCAAGAGTCTTTCCCTCCGTGTCCATTATACATAAATCTATTCTGGTTATTGACTTCAGTCCTTCTATTGTGTTCTGTAAAATCTGATTTGAAATCATCCGGCAACCTCTTCTTTCATTATAATTTGCGTGAACTTGAATATACCTTCCATTCGTCCTAACCCGGCTTTCGCTCATTCACTATACCTTCTGAAAGTGAATGTCAATGATATCCGAAATCCGCTTCTAGCTGATTTTATAAATTATCACTATTTATTGTAAAACAAAATTGCGAAAAAAAAAAGAGGAAATACATGAAAATTCATGTATTTCCTCTATATTTCATAATAATTTCACAATATCATACCCTGAACTGATTCAGGATATGCTGCCTGATTAGCAAGGAATTACTAACTCTGTATCCTTATCGAAGAGGTGAAGTCTTGTCATATCAAGAGCAAGCTTAATCTTATCGCCAGGACGAGCTGTTGTACGAGGGTTAACTCTTGCTGTGCAGCTCTTATCCTCGATATCAAAGTAAAGGTAAACCTCGGCACCAAGAAGCTCGTATACACGAATCTCTGCCTCGATTACGCTGTCTGGAGAATTAGCAATGAATACCTCTGTATCGTTGAGATCCTCAGGACGGATACCCATAACAACTGTCTTGCCAACATAATCGCCAAGCTTATCAGCCTTAGTCTTAGGTAACTTAACTGAGTTGCTGCCAAACATAAGAACCATATCATCACCGTTCTTAACAAGCTTAGCATCGATGAGGTTCATCTGTGGAGAACCAATGAATCCGGCTACGAATACGTTCTGTGGTGCATTGTAGAGATTCTGTGGTGTATCTACCTGCTGGATGATACCATCCTTAAGAACAACGATTCTGGTACCAAGTGTCATAGCCTCTGTCTGGTCATGAGTTACGTAGATGATAGTTGTCTGAAGTCTCTGATGTAACTTAGAAATCTCAATTCTCATCTGTACTCTTAACTTAGCATCGAGGTTTGAAAGAGGCTCATCCATAAGGAATACCTTAGGCTTACGAACAATAGCACGTCCCATAGCAACTCGCTGTCTCTGTCCACCTGAAAGAGCCTTAGGCTTACGATCAAGAAGGTGCTCGATATCAAGAATCTTAGCTGCCTCATGTACCTGCTTATCGATCTCTGCCTTAGGAACCTTTCTTAACTTAAGACCGAATGCCATGTTGTCATATACTGACATATGTGGATAAAGAGCGTAGTTCTGGAATACCATCGCGATATCTCTGTCTTTTGGCTCTACATCATTAACCAGCCTGCCATCGATATATAACTCACCAGAGGAGATATCCTCCAGACCTGCGATCATACGAAGGGTTGTGGACTTACCACATCCAGATGGTCCTACGAAGATGATGAACTCCTTATCTGCGATGTCCAGATTAAAATTCTTTACTGCAACGAATCCGTTTGGATATGTTTTGCAGATGTTTTTCAAAGATAAACTTGCCATTAATATGTCCTCCTGTTTGTCAATTAATTTATCTTGTAAGGGAATAACTCCTCTCACATAACCTGTAAAATATAATACACCAAACAGAATTTTTTGACCATGGCACGAATTGCCAAAGAAAGTTTTCGCTTTTTGTGCAAAGTGTATAGAATGAGATTTTTTCATTGCTTTTGCCAAAAAATCTACGGCTTTTTTGTTGTTTTTCTGTGCAATTTGAACAGTTTTTTGCCATCTGCTGACATGCCGAGAGCTGTCGAATCAAATCCTTCACCCAAAACTTCTCTCGCTTCCGTGATTATGACAAATGCTGACGTGTCATGTTTTCGCACCGCCTGCAGAAGCTGTCCCGTCTGTCTTTTGCCTATGACACACAGCAACACAGGGCGCTCCTGTCCGCTATACACTCCCTTTGCTTTGATCTGTGTCACTCCGCGATTTAACGATGTCATGATCTCCTCCGCTATATCCTGCCATTTCTTTGAAATAACTAAGATCTGTTTGCTTTGCGTCATGCCGGACAGGATTGCGTCCATTACCTTCGAAGAAACAAAAACGGCTGCTGTTGCATAAATCGCCTTATCGATACCAAAATAAAATGCTCCAGCAACAATGATCACTGAATCAATGACAAACAACGCATTTGCCACAGAGATATGCGGATAATACGTGCAGATCAGGCTCCCCAGCAGATCTGTTCCACCGGTAGAATATCCTGTTGCAAATACCAGACCAATACCGGCGCCGGTCAGTACACCGCCAACAATAGCAGCCATCACAAAATCTCCCTCTGCCACCGGCTGCTCCGGTATCGCATACAACATTGCCGAAAATATGAGGTTGGCAATGAATGATTTCATGATAAATCGATGCCCTTTTTCAAAAATTCCCCATACAAAAACCGGAATATTTAACAACAGATTTATGCTCCAAACAGCCATCGGAATTCCGGCATATTCATACAGCATATGCGACAGCAGGATAGCAAGCCCTGAAAAGCCCCCCGGCACCATCCCCATTGGACTGTATACCATATTGACCGCCAATGCCATCATACCTGTTCCAATGACAAATGCCGGTAATTCCCTCCACCAAAATCGTTTTCCAAACATACTTGCGTCTCATCCCCTCGATCATCCAATCCAATTCATTCAAAAAGAGGATAACCTATCATTGGTTATCCTCTCTTACTTCAAATATCTTTTTCATCTGATTTATTATTATATTGCACAACTTTCTTTCGAAATATACGTGCTTGAACATCTTTTTTGACCGATTGCTGGCGAACCAGTTTCTCATACAGCGGTTCCAAATGAAGTTTCTTGACCCACTCCGGCGCTTCTTTTTCCTCAGCCAAGATCAAGCTCACCACACCGCCGATCGCTACGCACAGACGCGCATGCAGCAATGGCAAATGCTCCATGATCCAAATTTCCTGCGGCCCGGTCTCTAAATCTACCAACAAAATATCCGGCGTATGATTGTTGATCTCATTGATCAGCGCTGCGGCCTCCATATCCGGATCATACACAACACTTCCTGATAATCGAAGCCCCGGCTGCATACGTTTGCACCAAGTTTCCAATTGTTCTACTTCCGTGCTGCTCTTTCCTATTATATATACGCTTTGATCTTTTTTCTGAAGATTTTCTAACATAATGCCAAAGCTTTTACAGCTGACTACCATTCCACCAGCTTCCAGCACTTCAACATGATGTGCACTAAGCAGTGCCTCCTCACCAGGCAGGATCAAATCCGCCTGCTCGATCACTTCACGATACGACTCCTCCCCCATTGCCTTATCTAACAGCTCCGTCGACGCAAATAATATCACATCTAACTTATCGTCCGAAAGATATTCATTCATTTTCTGGACAAAGACATCATTTGTCATCATATCAATGTCAATATCCAGCACTTTTACTGAAGCGTGCATCGTTTCGTTATACCATCCTTGCTACTGATTTGCATCAGCGGTACCCAGAATAATCTCGATATCATATCCTTGATCCACCATACCAACGGTTACCTGTGGATTTTTGAAATATTTCTTCAAATCCTCTCCTTGACCATCTTCTTTAACAATAATCTTTGTCTGTGTCAAGGTCTCTTTAGTATAATCCCCTACTTGAGGTACAGTATACCCCTTCTTCTGTAATTTCTGCTGTGTCTTACCGGCCAGTCCGGCAATCTTACTGCCGTTGAGCAGAATTATCTTAAGTCCTTTGGAACTTACTGCTTTCTTACCGCTCTTTGGCTTTGGCGTCGTATTACTGCTTGCTGCAGGCGACGTTGTCGCTTTTTGCGTTGTCGTAAGATCCTGAGCCGCTGTATATGGCACTTCGTTATTGATCAGACCTTTGAAAAACTTCTTGGCAGCCTTTGTATCTACAACAAACACCTTACCATCGTAGCTTCCCGGACATCCCCAATAATGGAAATAGTCCACATTCATCTGCTCATAACTTTGAATATAACCAATCTTGTTCGTCACTGTCAGATTGGAAGTCACGCGATCATACTGTGATTTGATAAAATCCGCAATCTTCGATTCATCACCATTCAGATCTTTAAGCTGCTGCACATACGCATCGCTGGCACAAGAAATCTTCATCTTTGTCTTGGCTCCGGATGGCTCCGGCGATGCAGAGGCAACCGGTGATGCGGTCTGTTCTACATCCACAGTCTTTTTGTAACTAACCTTTACTTTGACTTCCTGATAATGGTTGTTATATGTTTCCTCATCCAAAACCGTATAATAGCTTAAACTTGTTCCGATCATCTTTTCCACGATCAACGAACCGTATCCATACGCTTGCTGTTCATCTGCAAAATACTGTTTCAGCTTGCTGATACGCATGATCTGCGGAATATTCTCACTTATAGTACATAGTTTGCGATACATTGTTGTCGGAATTGTATAATCGTTCTTTGTTGGTATTGTAACATAATCCAAATTATTCGTCTTAGTATTACATATTTCAACCATCATATGTGTGATCTGATCTTTTTCATTACATACATAGATTAAGTTTTTAGAAATATCCTCTGTCTTCGCCTCCTTAATGATCTCCTTAATACTATCCTTATCCGTATTCACGTTAGTCGCATTTTTCGATAGGAAGTGATAGGATATTTTGTAACTGCCAAATCCAACGGCGATCAAAATGCAAATTCCCAGGATAGACTTGCCCAAATTAATAGCAAATACTTTCCAAATATTATTCTTAGTACCCTTCATGCTTGTTTTCTCCTTTTCCCACTAATCGTCGCATATCTATGCGCTGCTATCAAACCCCCAGCTTTCATTACACAAACATTCAAACTATTATAACAAATCTTTTTACCCCTGTAAAGTATATTGCCATTATGCTATACTACTTTTATTACAGATAAATTTTACACGAAATGAGGTTAGTATGAATACAGCCAAAACAGCTATAGTAACCGGAGCATCTCATGGGATCGGTCAGATGACCGCCCTAAAACTTGCAGCGGCAGGCTACGACCTTGCCATCTGCTGTCAAAAAGACATGACAGCGCTCTCTGCTGTTGCAAAGCAGATTACCGCTAACGGCCGCAACTGTCTTGCGATGCAGTGCGATGTTGGCGACAGTGCTCAAGTAGCAGATTTTTTTTCACAAATACAGATCACATACCCACATATTGATCTGCTCATCAACAACGCAGGTATCTCCTATGTTGGTTTACTGCAGGATATGTCAGACGATGAATGGACTGCCATTGTAAATAGCAATCTGTCCTCTGTATTCTACAGTTGTCGTGCTGTCATTCCGACCATGCTCGCCCAACAATATGGCAAAATTATAAACATCACGTCTGTTTGGGGCGAAATAGGAGCCTCCACTGAAGTTGCTTACTCTGCAACGAAAGGCGGTGTCTGCGCTTTCACCAAAGCCTTGGCAAAAGAACTCGGTCCCAGTCACATTACTGTCAACGCAGTCTCCTGTGGTTTTATCGATACCCGGATGAATGGACAGCTTTCCGACGACGAGCGCAGCTCTCTGTTTGAGGAAATCCCTGTCGGCCGACCGGCTTCTGCCGAAGAAACCGCTGACTTTATTGTACAAGTCGCTCAAAGCGGAGAATACCTGACCGGCCAGGTGCTGCGTTTTGACGGCGGTTGGATATGATCCACCCCGTTTACAGATCGCGGTAAAAATCTCTTGTCTGTATGATCTCTGCCGGGACTTCTATGCCGTCTTTCTCCCATACACGGAATTTTAACGCATATTCTTTATTTTTCTTACCTGTTTCACGCATAAAACGTGCCATTGCATCTCGGAACAACGGTTGTTCTACTATTGTCTCACGAATCTTTTTAGTAAACGGGCAATACGTCGCCATAATCTCTCGAACCGTCTTATTTAACGTGATCCCGCCCTTTGCCTCATGTCGGATCCAGTTAATATAATCCGTCACAAAGACCTCTCGTGTATTGTTTCTGCATTTCTGAATCTGCATTTTTAATTTTTCTTTCTTGTCCTCTGACAAGTCCCTGTTTTTGCGGTAAAACTGGATATAATCACTATATTCACTTGTCAGCGATTTTATCTGAATATTGTTCCACGAAGTCCCCTGCATCGTGCGACACAGCTCCCAGCGAAAACGACCGCACAACTGAATCATGGCAAGCTCTAAATCCCCTTCAAAGAAATGAGGCAGCAAAAAACGACCTTTGGAATTTCTTCTGCGGCCGCTCAGTTCCTGCCACATAATCCCTTTGGTACCACAAGCAGGCAGCAAAATAACGTCCGGTGCCACCTCTTCCATCATATATTCCTTTGTGATCGGCGAATCGTCTTTATGAAACAGCATCTCACGATAAAATACCGAATAATCAATCTGTCTGAGCTTGCGCAGGCTCGCATTGATCTTATCTTTTGATAAAAAGGTACGTTGCAATGATGCTGAACTTCCTTCCGTAAACAAAAACGGTACGAATACCGATGCCTGACCACTTACCAGACGATGATTTACGCGGAACATATTGGTAATCTCGTAATCCAATTTTGCGTCGCGATCCTCGAGCTGCTCTTTCATCTGCGCTTCCGTGATCCGTCCGGTTTTTTTCTGATCTCGCAGAAAATCTTCATAATCCAGATCAAATTCACTCTTAGAAGGACTTTTACGCCCCTCGTAAACCTCGGTAAGCCATTCTTTCATATCATAAACGCGGCAGTCTCCGCGTCCGGAACGATCGTTGTCCAACGAAAGCAGCTCCTCTAACAATTCTTCCGTCAATAATGTCTCACTTAGAAATCCATAACGCAGGAAAAGGTCGATCTCGATCGGTGTCTCCTCCGTGCTGTGATACTCTTTATAATATACTGCCTTATACAGCGGATAATACTGTTTTAATATATTACGACGCAATTCTCTTGCGTTGTCATCCGTCGACATCTTGTCCGACAATGCTGCAAACGCTCGAACATCCGCTTCAAATTGCTGTGTTTGTTCTATTGGAAGCTCTGAATACCTTAAAATGTGCTCCAAGGAATGATCTAACTCTTCAACGCTGACAAAGTTTTCCTCTACTAAGGCAAACTCTTCCGTCAAAGCATCCATTGTTTCTTCTTGTGATGCCCCATCACAGATTAGGCTGTAGTATGCATTATCCATAGAATTATGGTCAATCTGCAGATTGATACTTGCCTGTTCGTATAAAACTTCTTCCAAACGGTTGATCTCATCGATCAACTTATCAAAAATCTCCATCCCGGCTTTCGTGTCCGCATCAATCCTCTTGGCAGCTGCCACCATATGCAAAACCGATAAATATAAATTTTTGTCTGTACGAAACATTGGACCAACCAAACTCTGCAGATATGCTGCATCTGCTTCACATTGATCCAGCAGATCACGAAGCAGATTGATCTGGTCCTTAATATGATAGACTGCAATCGTCTCTGATGCACCAAAATATGCCTTTTGAACATCCTGTTTCAATCCACTTAAGATATCATAATAAGTGATCTTTTCTTCATCTAATGCCGTCCAATGCATCAACGGCGACAACTCTTCAATCCCAGGCAGTTCATCCGTTGTGATTCCTAACTCCTGCCCAATCACCTGATAGGATCTATACTGTTCCTGCAAAAATTCATAATCCCTCTCTGCCTGCTCTTCCAGCGTGTGATATACACCCGCAAGAGCATGTATATATTTTCCTAATGTAGCAACCATAAGTGCTGCATAATCCTTGTTCGCCTTAAAAATCTGCTGAAGGGTCGCCTGAAGTTCGCCGGCACGAAAGATATAGATTGCGAGATCCGTTTCAGCTTGATATGTAACACGATACATCCCATCCTGTAAATCCGTCAATCCCAAGAAATGTCCGGATCCAATGACCAAATTAACACCCTCTGCCTGTATGCGTACTCGACCTTTCAATACAAGCCCAACATAAGCAGCTTCACTGCCGCGCTCAAAAATAATTTCACCCTTCATGATCTGATTGACACAATAGGTTTTTCGCTCCGTATTCATTCAATCTCCTCCTTATTGAAAACAGCGACGGGGAACTCTTGATAACGTCACACTACATAACAGCAATTT
>DNFT01000094.1 GCA_003486385.1 Eubacterium sp.
CTAAGAACATCTAAGCTTCTCCCAAAAGTCGTGATATGCATAAACATAATACGTTATACACGGCTGGGTATGTACGGCATGTTTTGACACCCGAATCCTAACTAAACCATAAGCCATGGAGGAACAGGCAGTGATTTATTATTCAATTATTCCTGAATCGCTCACCACAGCAGATTTTAAAAATATATATTCAGATATCTCCCCTCTACTTCCAGATTTCAGGCGGAAGAAGGCGGAGGGGATAATTCCTGCAAGGGAAAGGGCTGTGAGCGCGCTTTCCTTTGTTCTGCTGTGCCGTGCCCTTTCAAGGGAGTATTCCGGATGTTTCACTTCCTCAGAGGCTTATGAGATTGGTCATCGCATCAGCTTTAGATATGGCAGAAATGGCAAGCCATATCTTGAAGCACCTTTTGAGCATATTTTTTTCAACATAAGCCACTGTAAGACCGCAATAGCGTGCGCTGTGGCACCTTTTGAGCTTGGCCTTGATATACAGGATATCCGAAAGCCTTCACCTGCCCTCCTAAAGCACATGCCGTATGCCATGGACGAGTATGACTTCTCCTCATTCTGGAGCAGGTATGAGGCATACACCAAGCTTACCGGTGACGGCATTGTAAAATCACTGTCGGATTGTGAATATATGTCGGATTCGTTTCTGGAAAAAAATGATATCAGTATGACTACCTTTGACATTTTAACCAACAAAAAAACGGCCGCATATCTTTCGGCTGCCATATGTAATAAATCCGGTGTGAAGGACTCCATTCCTTCTCCGTGTAAAGAAAAATCCTTCGATTTACATTCCATACATGAAATTGATTTTCTTTCCTTATGTCAATGTTAGTTTAAGCTGATGTATATTATATATCTATACATCAGCTTAAACTAAAAATATACCTTAATTCGTGTTAAAACCGTATCTGCTTTATGCCTGTGCAGGCCTGCTCTTCTTTAACAGCTTTCCCATTATTATATAATATGCAATGCATAGCGGAACCATAGCCGCAATCCAGGCAACAGGTCCTGCAAGGCATACGCCAACATAACCCATTCTGTCAGGAAGTGTGAACGATACAACGCATCTTGCTATGAGCTCGAACACTCCTGCCATAAGAGGCATGAAGCTTTTTCCGACTCCCTGAAGTACATTTCTGTACACAAAAATCATATACAAAACCGGGAAAAATACACATATCGTATTTACATACTCCACTGCTGATGCCACAACCTCCGGCTGGTCTCCGGAAATAAACAGTCCTGAAAGCCATTCTGCACCGAAATACAATGCCACAGCAGAAATGACAGCAAGCGAAAGTGTCATGATTGTACAGCTTGTGACACCCTTCTTAATTCTGTCAAGTCTTCCGGCTCCAAGGTTCTGACCGGCATAGTTAGCCATCGTAACTCCTATCGCCGGTCCAATCTGTGTAACAAGCTGCTCAACCTTACAGCCCGCCGTATACGCCGCAATCTTATCGGAGCCGAAGGTATTAAGCGCACTCTGGAGCACTATCGTTCCTATGGCTGTTATCGAAAACTGGAATGCCATCGGAAGTCCTATTGCAAGATGTTTTCCCATCATGGAAAAATCAGGCTTAAAGTCCTCCTTTGACAAATGCAGTATACTGTATTTTTTAAGTGCATAGATAACGCAGAGCACTCCCGAAACTCCCTGTGAGAACACGGTCGCAAATGCAGCACCGAACACGCCCCACTTGAAAACAATTATAAACAAAAGGTCAAGTCCGATGTTTAAAAATGACGCCAGAATAAGGAAGTACAGCGGTGTCTTGCTGTCACCCAACGCTCTTATCACACATGAACACATATTATAAAGAATGGTCGCAAATATTCCCCAGAAAATTGTCTTGATATACACATCTGCCATATCAATAATATTTTCCGGTGTCTTCATAAGCACAAGCACAGGTCTTGTAAAGATAACAGAGAGTGCCGTGAGAAGAACCGTGAAGAACAGACAGAGCATTATCGCCTGTCCGACACTCTTCTTAAGCCTCTTATCATCCTTAGCACCGAAAAACTGTGCCGGAAGTACTGCGAAACCTCCGGCTATTCCTGTAGAAAAACCATTTACCAGAAAATTAAGCGAGCCTGTTGAACCTACCGCCGCAAGAGCCTCTGTTCCAAGGCTCTGTCCAACGATAATTGTATCAACCATGCTGTAAAGCTGCTGAAATACATTTCCAATCAGCACAGGAATCGCAAAAAACAAAATAATCTGAAACGGATTTCCAACCGTCATATCCTTTGATTGATTTTTAGCCATAAATTCCTCACTTCCAAATAACTACATTCTGTCAGGAACCTTTATTGCGAGGAGGTCTGTGCAGGTCTCAAGTATACCCTTGGTGAGTGTTATAAGAGCGATATAGCTCTTTCTCTTAGTCTCATCCTCCTCGGATAAAATCTTGGTATCATGATAGAAGCTGTTAAATACGTTGGCAACATCATAGATGAACTTGCATATCTTATGAGGTGCAAGCTCAGCGTATGCACTCTCAATAACCTCAGAAAACTTTGTAAGAAGCAGGCAGAGGTCTGTCTCACTTGCTCCCTCCGGTGCGACAAAATCCTTCATTCTGTCTGCAACAGAAAGGCTCTGCGCTCCGTAGGTCTGCTCATACTTGTTTAAAATAGACTTGATACGGACAATTGTATAGAGAACATAAGGACCTGTATCTCCCTCAAATGAGGTGAATCTGTCTATATCAAATATATAATCCTTTGATGCCTGATTGGAGAGGTCACCGTACTTGATTGCCGCAAGACCTACAACCTTGGCTGTGGCGCGTGCCTCATCATCAGCGACATCACGGTTCTCCTTAATCTTGTTGTATACAGCATCCTCGACATCCTTTATAAGGTACTCAAGTCTTAAAAGGTCTCCGTTTCTTGTCTTAAACGGCTTTCCGTCCTTGCCGTTCATCGTACCAAAGCCTAAGAAATTCATCTCTGTGTCCCGAGGAACAATGCCTGTCTTCTTGGCAGCCCTGAAAATCTGTGTAAAATGCATCTCCTGACGCTTATCAGTTGTGTATATATACTTGAAAGGATGATAGAGCTTCTCTCTCTCTATCATTGTGGCAAGGTCTGTTGTGGCATAAAGAGCCGCACCGTCGGACTTTCTGACGATACATGGCGGAATCTCCTTCTTATCATCAGCCTGTGCGACATCGATTACCAATGCGCCCTGGCTCTCGTATGCGTAGCCCTTGTCCACAAAGCTCTTCAGCATATCCTCTATATAAGGCTTAGCATCGGACTCACCCTTCCATACATCGAAGCTCACGTTAAGATTGTCATAGTTCCTCTTAAGGTCTGCTATGGAGATATTCATTATATGCTTCCAGATTGCAGTGTAGCCTCTGTGTCCTCTCTGAAGCATAACTGTAGCCTGATGTGCCGCCTCCGCAAATTCAGCGTCCTCCTTGGACTTTCTGCTCGCACATGGATATATGTCCTCAAGCTCTGCAAGCGTGAAAGGTGCCTCCGCCGGGTACTCACCTGTGAAGCTCTCATCAAAATAAGGAAGCTCCGGCTTTCTGTTCTTAAGCTCCATTATTATAAGACCCATCTGAAGTCCCCAGTCGCCAAGGTGAACATCGCCTACTGTGTCATATCCGTTGTATGCGCATATTCTCTTAAGGCTCTCTCCGATGATAGCCGGACGAAGATGTCCTACATGCAAAGGCTTGGCTACATTAGCTCCGCCGTAGTCAAGCATGATTGTCTTGTTCTTCTTAGTCTCATCACAGCCGAACTTCTCATGGTTTCCCATCTCTTTTACATAATCAGCTATGAACTGTCCGGAAAGATTCATGTTGATGAAGCCCGGATTAACTGCCTCTACCTTGGAAAATGTGCTGCTCTCCGCAAGCTTTTCCACTACCTCACCCGCAATAATTGCAGGTGCCTTCTTATATTCCTTGGCTGCCGCCATACAGCCGTTGCACTGGTACTGGCATAAGTCCGGTCTGTTGGATACAACAACCTTGGCATACTTCTCATCATAGCCACATGCCGAAAATGCAGCCTTAAGCTCATCATTTAAAAGCTCAATTATCTTTTTCATATTTATCCTTTCTTTTGCTTTACGCGTTTATGGTCAATTATTCATAATTTTAATACGATTGGGGTCGGATGTCAATGGGGGCAAAAGCCTCCTGTATTACTGCTTTATTATATATTTTGTTCCTCTTCCTTTTCCCTCAACTACTATAACACCCTTCTGACACAGCTTTTTTAATAACTGTGTTGTCTTTGACTTGCCAAAAGGCAGATATGGCGCAATTTCACCGATTGGCTTAAGTAACGTCCTGCTCAGAATACTGTATACTGCTCTCTCATCCTCCGTTAAATTGAGATTTTCCTCAAATACAGGAAGTATAATCTTAATTGTATTTTCCGTCACTTCAAAATCAGGTTTCCTTATACTGTCCTCATAAAGCTGTTTTATTCTTGTAATTCCGGTTCCGAATATCTCGACAAATCCCAATCTGTAAAATACATTTGCAAGATTTCTGTTTCTAAGGACTGAAATTCTGCCGGATAGATATTCCGGCTCAGATATTCCGGACGGCAGACCCCCGGGAGAGATAACCTCCAATCTGTCATCGAACATCAGAACTCTTATCTGAGCTTCGACATCCCATGCTCTGTGAATCAGTGCGTTTGCAATTGCTTCCCTGAATGCCTCCTCCGGAATTTTCTCTATCTTTTTTCGTTCTGCACCCTGTATCACCTCATATTGGTAATAGTCCTTAAATACCTGCCTTGTCCTATCATAGACATCCAATATTGATACATTTTCAAAGGTCGACCTCTTTTGAATTATGCTGATATTCTCGCCAAACTTCACAATATCAATTCCCGGAAAATAATTTTTATCAGCTAAAAGCCCTGCCGCATTGTTATATCCGTTCTCATTGCTATATAAGTTTAATGTTTTTAATGTATCCTTATTAAAAGTATCAATTTTAATACTTTCTTTTAATTTTTTGCACAACAATTCAAATGTCAACACCTGCTCCCTGCATGGCAATTCCTCAAACCTTATGTTTTTTCCCTCCAGAATTAGTCTGGAACATTCCAAGGTGTCGACTTCTATTGTTGCAGTGTCATTTCGCTTGTATGCTTTTGATTTATATAAATACGGCTTGTGAACACCTGCTTTTACAGTAAGCCTTATCGTGTTATCACTTTGCACCTCAATCGTATAATCCGGCTGTGGCGAAACATTATCGTTTATTTTGTTTTCAATATCCAGACAGGACTGCTTTACATCCTGTAACCCTTTTACATTACCATCATCATCAATTCCAAAAAAAATGTCCCCACCATTGTAATTTGAAAAGGCACTCACTGTTTTTAAAAATGAATTTGTAATCATTTCCTTAAATTCCACAGTCTTTGTTTCACGCATACTCTCCACATCCTTTCCGGTATTATCACATATATTATATGTAAAAATGCGCAAAAAATCAATCGTATTTTTTTACGATTGATTTTGCGATTGTTTTTATGTTCATTTTCACTCAAACGCGTACAATTTCTACACCTCAACCACAAGAATCCCTTCCTGTCCTGATGGAATCTCAGCTTCAATCCTTCCGCCGGCAAACAATGCTGCTCCGCCCCTTGCAATGTCATCCGCTTCCCTGTCCTTACATAGCGAATTGACATATAACACCTTGCTTTTGATTCTGCCGGCCTGCGCGGCATACTCAAGTTTTTCGGAGATATTCCACTCATGTTCATTGAAATCGGTATATACAGGCCAGAAAACAATGTCCGGGTGAAGCTTGTTTATCCTGTCTATATTGGTATCGAACCATAAATCCCCGCACAGGCCGACAACAACCTTCCTGTCAAGAAATAAGAACGAATGAAATTCCTCTCCCTCACGGTAATGCTCATCCGCAAAGCTCTCCTTCCAGCCCGGAGATACTCTTCTGTATAAATCAATCACTTTACCAGCCTGGTCTACCGTAAGCTGTGAGCTGTAAAATAAATCCCCTTCTTTCTCTATAAAGCCGAAGGAAACAGCAAGCTTATATTCCTCTGCGGCGGAGCATATTTCGGTTATTATCGAATCGTTCCGGCTGACTGCAATCTTTTCATCATGCTCCACATTGAAATCCGCACAATAAAAGCCCTGTAGAAAGGCTTCTCCAAATATAACTATGTCCGCTGTATCTGAATAATTTTTCATTGTGTCAATTATAACACTCTTATTATACTGTATGTCCCCATCTATAAACCCCATTGCCGCCAATGCACATTTCATATTTCCTAACCTCCTGCATACTGCAAGCATAGCTTGCAGTACTGCCACCAATAAGTTGTTTGAAAGTTTCACTTTCAAACTTATATCTCCCTATATCATTCTTCCCATCTCAATTCTCATATTGTGCTCTTTGGGTCCATTATTTGAGTACGCATACCTGTCAAAACCGATTATTTCAAAACCATTTTTCATATAAAATGATATAGCTTTTGAGTTATAGCTCTGAGTCTCTAACACAATCATTCGCGCCCCGCTTGCTATGGCTTCCGTGAAAATACGCTCAATCAATGCCTGCCCTATTCCACAGTTGCGTCTATCCATGTTGAAAACACAAATATTGCTGATTCTAAAGCGGTTATTCCATTTTTCCAAAAAGCCCTCCACGAACCCAACAAGCTCACCGTCCATATATGCCCCGTACGCAACAGGGTTTTCAAGCCAGTCCGAAAGAATTTCATCCGTGATTGACATTATCAACTCCTCATCACTATCTACCCACTCAACAGCAAATCCTCCGCTCACCGGCTCTATTGAAAGGAATTTATCTGAATGGATTTGGGCACTGTACGATTGCCCTTTCATGGTATTATAGTCAAGTTCTCTTATCTCCGGCTTCTGCATATACACCTGGAACCTTCCTCAAACAATCTGTCTATCTCCTCCCAACCCTCACATCTCACGAAATTATCATTCGGAAGCTCCGCATGTATGTTCCACGGACGGTTAAACACTGCCACCTTACACCCTTCAAAGTGCATGACATGCTCAAAGGCAGCCGGTGAATCCTCTATTGCAAAATCAAAGGTCATGCTGTACAACTGCTCCAAGGTCATATTGAACGAATATGTCTGTTCGAACTTTTCACGTCCATACTTATCAACGCAATACAGCAAAACTCTCTCAAGCCCATGCTCATCAAGCCACCTTCGCGATGGTTCGTAGGAATCAAAGGGTCTGCCTGTGATGATGGACACCTCATGTCCTTCGTCGACCCACTTATTAATAGTCTGTGAAGCCCCCGGAGTCTCCTCATAATTCAACAATTGTTCCGGAAGGTGCCCTACTCTCATCAATTCCTCATACTGTTCATCATTTAAATCGAATGTTTTTTTCAGGTTAAAGAACTGAACCTCACTGTAAGGTACATCCTTTCCAAACAGTTCCTTGGCAATTTTCGTAAAGTTCTTTGCAGTCTCACATAGTACGTCATCAAAATCTATATATATCTTCATTGTTATGTTTCCTTCCTTCTGTTACGCTCTTCCCATGCAGCATTAGTTATGTGGAATCTCCAGCATATCAAGTAATCTGATAAATGTATCCTGCCCATCAAGGCAAGTATCCACAAGCCAGCCCTTTTCATTTCTCCACTCCGAAAGTCCTCTGTAATAAAAGCCCTTCTTACTATCCTCAATAATAAAAGGAATTATATTATTTTTAAGACATTCCTTTAAAGCTATCAGTCTGCCGACTCTCCCGTTACCATCAGCTCATGTCAAGGATGGGAAAAAAAAATTTCAATTCTTTGCGATGCCCTCAAATCCCCATATTATAAGCATTTGAATGACATTTATTCCATACCTGCACAGAACTCATCGAAGTTTTCAAACATGATTTCCAATTTGTCAATCTTCTTCTCAGTATGATAATGCCCACAGTACCATTTTTGATAGGACAGCTTTTCTTCGATATGATTCAGCCATTCCTCCGTAGACTTATCAACCCTGCTCTGATCCACGCCAGACATAAATACCTCAACAGGCTCATATTTCAATGGTGTCGTATGACTTAATACCATATCTACCTTCCAACCGAATTTTTCAAGCTGCTGTTCTACATATCTTTTGATTTCTTCCGAGGGCTGCTCGTCCTCCCACCAGCCCCAGCCGTATGCAAGACGAATTTCTTTGTCAATGCTGTATGCACCGCCCATGACAACCGTCTGCTTTCCATTCAGGTCGAATATCTCACCGTCCTTTGCAAACAAAAGACTAGGATATTCTTCTTCATAATATACCGTTCCACCATGCCACAGCTTTTCCTTGTAGCTGTCTAACGTATATGGTCGCTGTTCATGGTTTCCATGAATGGCAAATATCGTGATTGGAAGGGACTCCAGTAGCCGCTTTTTCAGGCTGTCATATCTTGCCCCACTGAAATTGATACCTGCATCCCCTAAAATAATAAGTATATCGTCATACGAAGTCTGAAAACGCCTGCAAAATGCCTCAATCCGTTCAAATCTTCCATGTGTATCACCTGTAATATATATCATAGTTTCATCCTTTCCGGGTGCCTGTAAAACAAGCACCCCTATTATACCATAACCTGTTTACAGTATGGAAAAAATCTTCTCATAAATATCCTGATGCTTCCATACCACATTCAGCCGGTTTTCATCCACAACCTCAGCCTTTAAAATCAATGCTGCCATAACAGCCTTATCGTATTTTTCCAAATGAATATACCCAGCAATCACTATATTCATTAAAAGATAAATGTTTAATTCTTTCCAACATAAGTTTTTTATGCTCCCATAAGCATCTAAATGGACGAAGGTCTGCATCAGTTCCTGCCTCTATATTGCACATTGCCTCAATTAAAACTTCATAAATATCCATATTAAATAAGCTTTCGTTATGCTTGTCCGCTTCTGATTGCTTTTCATAAAAAAAGCATAGGTTTGACAATGGTTTCGGAACTTGCAGGACAAAACTATATTACTCTTATAAATAAATTTCCAAAAAATTATAATATTGAACCCCTGATTGATGAATTGAACGCTTTAGGCTATCTGCTGCCGCCAAGTAACGAAATATCAATTTATGATGTCCCCATGTCGAAGCGATTGCAGAATGCCTTGATACAGAACGGTGTTATGTACCTTTCGCAACTTTCCTCCTATTCCAAAGAAGATATTCTGCATTTTCGGAACTTAGGAGAAAAAACCATTTTAGAATTGGAACAAATCTGTCAGGAATACAATATTGAAATACGATCTATGCTGTCTATCAAAGAGTATTTTAGCAAGTATCAGTTTTCATCTAAAATATACCCACTGCTGTTCCGCAACAACATATCATGCATAAATGACTTTAAACATATGACAGCGAATGACTTATTCTTCTCCATCTATCACCAAAGAACAAATATCATCTTCTTCATTAGAATACACAACCGTTGCCATTTCTCTGCCTCCTAACTTTATATCCATATTTCTATATCGGAATATATTATCTCCTTACATACTAAAACTCCAAACTATCC
>DNFT01000071.1:0-147 GCA_003486385.1 Eubacterium sp.
GTTAAATTTACCAGACGATAATCTAAAGATTCTCGTCTTATAAAGGTTTTTGTTCGTTTCTGAATATTCTCAGGTTCTCAAAGCAGAAACCACTTTGAAACCCGTTAGAATTTTCAGGGTTGTTTTACTGTTCAGTTATCAAAGAAC
>DNFT01000071.1:207-8468 GCA_003486385.1 Eubacterium sp.
TTACTGTTCAGTTATCAAAGAACCTTGTCGCTTTCTGTGAGTTCTTGTCGTTCTCAGCAGCGACAGCTTATTTATATTAGCATAATCAGTTTTGTTTGTCAAGAACTTTTTTAACTTTTTTTCAAAACCTTGTCGAACCACTCTGTTCCCAGGTAAGTTATAAGTTCCAAACCTAATGCCGGACAGATGAACCTCTTTATCAGAAGCCGCTGTCTTAACTGATTCCCTCTCGTTGAGGACGTGTTATATAATAACATGTCTCCGGAGGGTTGTCAACAGTTTTTTAAAGAATTTTTTCTTTTTTCAAAAAACTGTTTACAATTCATTCCTGATTGCTTTCGCGCACCGAACGTCCTGCTAATGCCTTGTTTTTCAAGGCTTGTTCATACTAACATATTATTCCGGATTTGTAAAGTATTATTTAAAAGTAAGTTTTTTAGCATTTTTCACATATATTGTCTGAATTTTCTAACTTTGGCAATAAAACAAAAATTCCGTCACCTATATATTACTAACTAATCGGTGGCGGAATTAAAATATGCTTTCTTCAGCTATGCACTATTTACTGCTTATCAGTATATGTATCAAGCACATTCTTTGCACTGTCTGTAATATCCCTCTGATATGCAATCTCATGCTCCATTCCTCTTGATTCGTCATTGGCAACCATTGCCGCATCTAACACCTTGTTAAGCAGCTCATTGACCGAACCAGCCATCTCATGCTGCTTTGTGGTATTATCATATATCTGATTCATTGACTGTACTGTACTGGAAATAAATTCCTGCACCTTTACTATCGTATCTGCTATCTCTCTTGATGACTTTGCAGTCTGGGCTGCAAGATTACGCACTTCACCTGCGACAACCGAAAAGCCCCTTCCCTGATCGCCTGCTCTTGCTGCCTCTATCGAAGCATTGAGTGAAAGTATGTTTGTCTTGTTTGCAATACCGCTGATTACCTGCGTAAAGCCCTCTATCATCTTTGAGAGATTTTCAAGCTCCTTAATATTCTGTGATGAGCGCTCGACTACCTCATTAAGTCTGTTAATCTGCTCAATAATATCTCCGATGCTTGTAATTCCTTCCTTTACCAGATTTAGAGAAGTATCCGATGAATTTATTACATCAAATGCGTGCTTCTCCACCTTAAGCTGTGACTCATCAAGATCGTTCACAACCTTTTTCATTTCATTAACCAATGCGCTGTTGTCCATGTTTTCTCCTTTTATATATCACTCAGAATTTTACATATATCTACTGCTTGTCAGCTCATGCCTCAGGGATATGAACCGGCATCTGCAGATATTCTCTTACTTCAATAATTAAAATACGGATATTTTAACACCTATTTATAGATTATGTCAGACTCGGTACAGTAACCAAATTATATAATATTTAAAAGCTCATTCACTGATTTTATTCCTACTAATTTAATATTTCCATCAGCTTTTAAATTTTTAAGGCATACCTCAGGTAAAATGCATGTTGTAAATCCCAGCTTAACAGCCTCATTAACTCTTACCGCAGCGTGGCTTACCGCTCTTATTTCTCCTGCAAGTCCGACTTCCCCAAATACTATTGTATTATGGTCGACCGCGATATTTTTATAGCTTGATAATACAGCATATACTATCGCCAGGTCAAGTGCCGGTTCCGATATTCTAAGTCCACCGGCAATATTAAGATATGCATCACATCCTGAAAGTCTTAATCCAATCCTCTTTTCAAGTACCGCCATGAGCAGATTGAATCTATTTATATCAGCACCCGCCGCTGTTCTTCTTGGCATTCCAAAATTAGACTGGCATACAAGAGCCTGAATCTCGACAAGCATCGGTCTTGTTCCCTCCATAAGACATGCAACAACAGAACCCGGAGCACCGTCCGGTCTGCCATCAAGCATATATTCCGATGGATTCGCAACCTCGGAAAGCCCTGTCTCACGCATCTCGAAAACACCTATCTCGTTGGTGGAGCCGAACCTGTTCTTGACAGCTCTGAGAATACGATATGCCGCGTTCTTGTCTCCCTCAAAATAAAGAACTGTATCTACCATGTGCTCAAGTATTCTTGGTCCTGCGACAACACCTTCCTTTGTCACATGTCCGACAATGAAAATTGAAATATTAAGCCCTTTTGCAAGCTGCATAAGCACCGACGTGGATTCACGTACCTGACTTACGCTTCCCGGAGCCGAGGCTGTATTCTCGCAGAACATGGTCTGTATGGAGTCTATAATCACAACATCAGGCATAGTCTTTCTTATCACATCATCTATCACATCAAGATTCGTCTCGCAGAGCAGCGACAGCTTATCCGAAAACTCTCCGATTCTGTCTGCGCGAAGCTTAATCTGTCTTAGTGATTCCTCTCCCGATATGTATAACACATTCTTCGACTCAGCAAGATTGCGGCACACCTGCAAAAGAAGTGTTGACTTTCCAATTCCTGGATCTCCTCCCACAAGCACCAGTGAACCTCTTACTATTCCGCCTCCAAGCACCCTGTCAAGCTCTGAATATCCGGTGAGTGTTCTCTCCTCCTCATCGAGTGATATTCCAGACAGGACGGACGGCATGACATCGCGGTGTGCGATACCTCTTATATTCCCTTGTAACGTCTGCTTCGCAACAGGTTCCTCAACAAAGGTGTTCCACTGCCTGCATTCCGGGCACTGTCCCAGCCATTTCGAAGATTCATATCCACATTCTTTACAAAAAAAAGCTGTATTCTTAGCTTTTGCCATACTCACCTCATTTTTAAACAAACAGGGTTGTCCCACACTCATCGCGATAGTCCAACCCTGTCATTTTATATAGCTATAAATATACTACATTCTATTTACTTCTACCTTAACCGGTCTTCCTGAAAGCTCAACACTCAGACTCAGCTTGCCGCTGATATTGGTCTTCATATTTCCGATAACAACACTGTCAACAAGTACCTTATAATCTGTATCAGCCTCTAAGCCAAGGGTAATCTGTGCATCGTCATTTCCCTCAACAAAGAACTTAACAGAACTGTCATCTGCAGTAAATCCGTTAACCGCTGTTCCCGGAACCGATTCGTATACAAAATTTCCATTCTCCTCAAGCTTGGTAATCTCGTTAAAGGTCTTTACCTTATAAATATCTCCGTTTACATCAAAATTGTCAAGCTTAGCCTTGGTGTCCAACTCGTAGTTGCCAAAACTGATTGAGCCATCCTTCTCAACCTTGATTAATTCCTCAATTACTGGCATAACCGCTCCTCCTGCTTTCGGTATCAACCGAAGTATTTTTTATTACAAATCTCGCGTAAATCTGTAACTTTTTAAAATATTATATCTCAAATCCACCTAAATTTCCACTAAATTTTACTTGGATTTTGAAAATGTGAGCTTATCATCGCTAAGGCCTACAAGAACCGTATCTCCGGACTTGAAGGTTCCCTCAAGAATCTTTTCTGCAAGCTCATCCTCTACCTTGCTCTGAAGCGCTCTCTTTAAAGGTCTTGCGCCGTATTTCTCATCATAGCCGTTGTCGATAATGTAATTTCTCGCAGCCTCATCAAGCTTGATTGTCATATTCATCTGCTCCTTGATTCTCTTATTGATTGAAGCTAAAAGAATATCCACAATGCTTCCGATGTTCTCCTTTGTGAGTGTATGGAACACAATCGTCTCATCAATTCTGTTCAAAAACTCAGGCTTGAATATGCTCTTGACCTCTTCCATAACTCTTTCCTTCATAACCGCATGGTTATGCTCCTTGCTGTTATCCGAAGCAAATCCTAAATTCTTAGGAGAAATTATGTTCTGCGCGCCCGCATTGGAGGTCATAATTATAACCGTATTTTTAAAATCGACCTTTCTTCCGGTAGAATCGGTTATGTGTCCGTCATCGAGTACCTGAAGAAGTATGTTGAACACATCCGGGTGAGCCTTCTCTATCTCATCAAAAAGGATTACCGAATATGGATTTCTCCTCACCTTCTCGCTGAGCTGTCCTCCCTCCTCATAGCCAACATATCCCGGAGGCGAACCAATCATTTTCGATACACTGTGTTTCTCCATGTACTCAGACATATCTACTCTTATGAGAGCATTCTCTGAGCCGAACATTGCATCCGCAAGTGCCTTTGAAAGCTCTGTCTTGCCGACACCGGTAGGGCCAAGAAACAAGAATGAGCCTATAGGTCTTTTCGGATCCTTAAGTCCAACCCGTCCGCGTCTGATTGCCTTCGCTACCGCAGTAACAGCTTCATCCTGCCCGACAACACGCTCATGAAGTATCTTTTCAAGATTCATAAGTCTCTCAGACTCCTCCATTGCAAGCTTCTTGACAGGAATTTTCGTCCAGTCAGACACAACATCCGCTATCTCATTCTCCCCTACAACCATGCGCTTGTTATGCTTATCGTTTTCCCATTTTTCCTTGAGCTTTTCAAGCTTCTCGAGCTTCTTAAGCTGCTTTTTCTTAATTTCCCCGGCTTTCTCATAAGCCTCTTCCTTAATCGCCGCTTCCTTCTGCGCATCCATTGCCGAAATCTCGTCCTCAAGGTTCTTGATCGCATCCGGCTTTAAATACACGCCAAGCCTTGTCTTAGAGGCTGCCTCATCTATAAGGTCAATAGCCTTATCCGGCAAAAATCTGTCGTTGATATATCGCGATGACATCTTGACTGCTGCCACAAGTGCCGCATCCGAAATCTTAACGCCATGGTGCTTCTCATAAGCCGGCCTTATTCCCTTTAATATCTCAACAGTCTCATCCTCGGATGGTTCCTCGACATTCACAGGCTGGAAACGTCTCTCAAGTGCCGCATCCTTCTCGATGTACTTGCGGTATTCCTCCAAGGTTGTGGCTCCGATTATCTGAACCTCACCTCTTGCAAGTGATGGTTTAAGGATATTGGAGGCATCTATAGCCCCCTCCGCTCCGCCTGCACCTATTATTGTGTGAAGCTCATCTATAAAGAGCAGTATATTTCCTGCTGCCTTTACCTCTGCGATAACCTTCTTAATTCTCTCCTCAAACTCACCTCTGTATTTGGAGCCTGCCACCATTCCGGACAAATCAAGTGTGAGAAGTCTCTTATCCGCGATAGTCTCCGGGACATCACCCTCAACAATCTTGAGTGCAAGTCCTTCAACAACCGCCGTCTTACCGACGCCCGGCTCACCTATAAGACATGGATTGTTCTTGGTTCTTCTGCTTGTTATCTGGATAACCCTCTGTATCTCTTTCTCCCTGCCGATAACCGGGTCAAGCTTACCTTCTGCGGCAAGCTTGGTCAGATCCCTGCTGTACTGTTCAAGTGTCGCTGTAGGATTTTTCTTGTTCTTAGGCTTATTGCCCTGAAAATCCTCCTTGTAGGCACTGCTGTCCTCGCCCATCGCGATGAGAAGGTCAACATAAGTCTTTTGTATATTTACACCTATCGTGTTCAAAAGCCTGAGTGCAACGCTCTCACTCTCCTTAATGATTGCGATAAGTATGTGCTCCGTTCCTATAAGCTGTGCCTTAAAACGCACTGCCTCACGCGCCGCCTGGTCAAGCACCCTGCGTGCTCTCGGTGTATATGAATCGGGTTCAGCAACATTCACATTGTTGTCCTGTGAGATGAGCTGCTCTAAGATTGCCACTATTCTATCCTCATCGGCACCATTCTCGATAAGAACCTCGCTCGCAACACAGTCCTCCTGCCTTAACAGACCAAGCAGAATATGCTCTGTTCCGACTGAGGTGTGTCCAAGCTCGCTCGCAGCTTCCGCTGCAAGCTCTAAAGCCTCCTCGGCTTTCTTTGTAAATCCTATCTGCATAATATATTCCTCTCTGTATCACTCTCTATTTAGGCAATTGCGAAACTCTGTTAATTAATGCCGGACGTTGTGCAATTTTGCTATATTACCGCTGGGCACGCTCTCGCTACGTTGCAACTCGTAGCGGCGCATAAGCGGCTAAAACACAGCCGCTAAACGCCGACGGTTGCAAAGTACCCAGCTTGCAATATAGTAAAATTGTACAACTGTTTATTGTTAAATTGGAGTTTCGCAATTACCTATTACAATCTATATCCCATATCATTATTCTTCAAGCTCAGGCAGATGATCCCTGATATATTTCGCACGGAGTACGTCCACCTCCTCAACGGACATCGCTTTTTCCTTGCCATTGTTGTATTGCAAGGTTCTTGGCTGGATGGCAAGCATCATTGAGTAGGTCGAAAAATCTTCTGCGTCTTTGAACTTAATCGTACCCAGACACAGTCCAAGACGTATCTCCGACAGGAGAACCATAGCATTCTTAAGGTTAAGGCATCTTGAATATTTCAGAACGCCATAGGACTTATATGCTTCATCCTCAGCCCTTATCTTTCCTGATTCAAGGTAATCTTTACGGAGTGCGCGCTCCTGACGCATAATCTGCTGAACAACCGAATCTAGGTTATGAATGATATCCTCCTCCGACTGTCCAAGGGTTCTCTGGTTGGAAAACTGATAGATATCTCCCATTCCGTTCATGCCCTCGCCGAAGCATGCCGACATTCTCACTCCGAAGCGCCCAAGCTCATTTGCAAGGAGCTGCAGCTTCTTGGTGTTGGCAAGCACCGGAAGATGGAGCCTGTACGCGGCTCTCATTCCTGTTCCCACATTCGTAGGGTAGGTGGTGTGATACCCGTATTTTTCACTGAAGGCATAGTTAAAATGCTCCTCCAAAAAATCATCGTACATATCAGCCGACTTAAGACACGCTTCCATGTCCATGCCAGATATCATCGCCTGTATTCGTATATGGTCCTCACTGTTGACCATTATTGACAGTCCTCCGTCATGTGAAAGAGCCGCGGCTCCGTCCTTGCGCCCTGCCATATATCTGTTTATCTCCTGCTGTTCATACAAAAGCTGTCTCTGATTGTCTCCTATTCCGTTCATGCGCTTCAGCTCAAAGCCATCTGCGTACTCGCTGTCGCTTATGCACTCAAAGACCCTGTCGACAAGATTCTTTCCCTCGTCGGCACTTATCTTGGTGGAAAACGGATATTCGGTGGTGTTTCGCGCAAGTCTTATGCGGCTTGAAAGCACTACATCGGAGTCTTTTCCCTTTTTTTCATACCATTTAAGCATTGTCATCCGCCCCCTCAATCCGGCTTCTCAAGTCCTTTATATAGTCGCGGAGCCTTGCCGCCTCCTCGAAATCCTCCTCAAGTACTGCCTGCTTAAGTCTCTTGTCCATGACATCTATCTCATGTGAAAGCGATGCCCTCGTAGGCTTCTTCTCCGCCCTTGCGCCGTCGTTTCCTGCTGCTATTGTTACTTCTGCGTTCATTCCGCTGTCATTTTCACTTACCTGTGCATTCATGCTCCTCATGGACTTCATAAGCCTGTATGGCTTCTTTCCCTGGTGATTAACACTCCCCTGCAGCTTCTTGATACTGTCGTCAAGGAGCGGACCGAATACATTATAACACTCAGCACACCCAAAAGCACTGTTCTTTATAAACTCGCCATAGCTTAGGTGACAGCCCGGGCACACAACATGTGTCTTAGGGTCATCCTGCCCGCCTCCTACCGGCATTCCGAGAAGTCCCGACAAAAGCTGCCCCAGCCTTCCGTCGCCATCAAGCAGATTGGTGTAATAGCTTATATCAGTCTTAGCCGCACATTCACTGCAAAGATGATGCTCCGTCTTATTCCCGTTAACAACCTCCGAATAGTGGAAGGTCGCCTCATTTTCTCCACAAATCTCACATAACATTCGATTAGTCCTCCCCTATATATTCACTTATTATCTCATCAACCAGAGCATGTATCTCCTCCGGTGTGAGATTCTTACATAATGCCTTGGCAACTATAACACGCATATCATCGGAGAGCTCCTGCATGGCGCGTATCTTGTCTACATCCACTGCAATCACCGCGCCTCTTCTGCGGTCAAGCTTTATAAAGCCCTCCTCGCGAAGCACTGAGTATGCCTTGTTGACCGTATGCATGTTTACACCCACAACATCGGCAAGCTGCCTCACCGACGGCAGAATATCGCCCTCATGCATCTCATCCATGGCAATACAGGTGATTATCTGATTACATAGCTGCACATATATAGCCTCATCACTGTTAAAATCAATCGTAAATACCATAGCTATAATTCCTCCGATACGTCATTGTTATAGTATGAATATAACAGATATGCGGCAAAAAAACAATTAATTTTTTATAAACATTCATGTGGAAAAACATGCCAATTTTATCTATATGTGTATAACGTATTATGTTTA
>DNFT01000071.1:8568-39907 GCA_003486385.1 Eubacterium sp.
CTAAGAACATCTAAGCTTCTCCCAAAAGTCGTGATATGCATAAATATAATACGTTATACACAGCTAGTTTTATATAACATGTTTTGACATCTGAATCTTATGAAATTACGCTAAATCAATTTCTCCTGCGGTAATATACACCTACTCCCGCAATTGCCAGAATACTTATGACTGCTCCCACTCCAAGTCCCTTTGTCCTGTGCTTCATTTCGATATGGTGAATACCGTTTTCTATATTTGTCATAATCATATATCCGGCAAGGCTTTCCGTCCTCTGCTTTACACCGTCAATATATATGCTCCAGCCCTCATTATATGGCAGTGATATGACAAGTATGCCGCTCCTTGTCATTATATTCCCCGATATATACTCATTTTTGCCAACAAGACCATGCCAGCCGGTTCCAACAGATATATCGCTCATTTCTCCAATCACATTCTCATCTATAAAGTTCTTGACCATTCCGTAGTCTGCGCTCTTATCGTTTAAAAGCTTTACAAATTCCTCACAGCTCTCCGCTTTTATGCTGTAGCCAATCGGAAGAACCGCCTCGTTTTTCGTATAACCTGCTCCGTCTTTATCATTATTTATCCTGTATTTAACTCCAAGAAAAGCATCCGCCGCACAGCTCTTATCGTACCGCGTGCTGAGATTCTTAGCGTAGACGGACATTCCCATATTCACGAAAAAGTCGTAAGCCGTCTTGCTCATCGTTGACGAATAGTAGGATATCCCATTGTAACCGCATAGCTGTCCCGGATTGAAATTCCACGGCGTCTCAAGCTCCGTCCTGTAAAAAGCGGAGCCATCCTCCGCTTTGATATCCCCAGCCACCTTCTCATATTTCTCCATTGTCTGATAATACTCATTGCCATCGACCATACGTATCTGGCTGTAAAAAGTATATACCGCATTGGCAGTCACCTCTATAAAAAGAAGCAGAACTATAACACCGCACCACGAAAATCGGCTGTGCGGGCGATGTCCGGCACGCGCGGGCTTCTGCTGCTTTTTCACAGCCCGCGACTCATTCTTTTCCCTGCACAATTTTTCAAGCTCACCACAGCAGACATACGCCTGCTTAACAATAAGAAAAATCAGGCAGAAGCTCCACCTTCCCGGAAGCTGGTTCGGATAGTGAAAGCCGTGCCACACATAATCAAGAATATTACAGTTGAGTGATAAATAGAAGAAAATGCAGCCTGAAATAATGCAGATTCTTTTTCTTATATTTTTCTGTATAAAAAAAGATAATATGCACAACGCAATACACACAGCCCCGCAGTATATGTTCGGAACGCCATACACAAGGGAAATCTCGCGAAACGGCAGAAAGCCCGCCAGCACCTCCGTAACCGGATGGTATAACTCTATTTTGCCGCCAAAGTCCGCCCCCGAAGCTGCCGTATTTCTAATCGCATAGTAAGCCGGCAATGTGTACACAGCACTCACCGCCCCGGCAATCAGCGAATAGAGCAGGAATCTCATTATTTTTTCCCACAACTGTCCCAATGACATTCTATCACCGATTACGCAGCCGGCAAAGTACACCACGGAAAACAGACATACCATATAGCCGATGTAAAAATTGGATATGATTGTGTATGAGAGCGCGACAATATAGAGTATTTCGCCTTTTTTTGAGCGTATGTTATCAATACCTTTTATGACGAGCGGCAGACATATCACCGCGTCCATCCACATAAACTGGTTGATGAAAGCCAGCGTGTACGCCGACAGCGCGTAGGCTGCTGAGAACACCGGCAGCTTCATGTCTACACCGCGCGGCTTCTTTACGGTGGTACAGCCGTACAGATATATGGAACAGGTGAGCCCCGCAAGCCCTATTCTGATTGCTGCAAATATATTTATCCCGGCAATCATAAACCTGTCCGGAAGCAGATATAACGGCAGCCACAATATGCTGTTGGTGTAATACGCATTCTGCGCCCACAGATTAAAACCCAGCAGCCCTTTGTATGACCAGAACAGCTCACCGCCTTTTATTGCCTCCTTCATCGCGCACAGCATGGGATAATACTGTCCCCACGCATCTATCGCCAAAAGACTGCCATCGCCGAACGGCATTGCCCCTCTCAGCGCAAGCCCGGCTATGACCACCAGAAAAGGCAGTAAAAATGAGAATAAAAAATTTAACATTATATCTTCCCCCTGAATTTAAGTTGATATCATGGTAAATTACAATACTTTCATAAATTATTAGAAAATCTTTCAGTTTTCTTTCAAGTGCTAATATGCCCTAATGCTCTAGCGGGAGGGTCACAACCGCGCTGAAGGAATCGCCCTTCAGCCTTATGTCAAAGCTGCCGCCCACACCCTCAGTGTATGTCTTTGCGATGGCAAGTCCTATTCCGCTCCCCTCGCCTGTGCGCTCGCTGTTTCCGCGCACGAACCTCTGGGTTATCCTCTCCGGCGTAAAATTCATCTCGTATGACGAAGTGTTCATAATTTCTACAGAGACTCTGTCATCATACGTTTTCATTGTGACAAATATTCTGGTTCCGGCGAGCGAATATTTAACCGCGTTGTCAAGGAGATTGGAAAATACCCTGTGTATTCTGCTCCCATCCGTCCTCACAAGCACACTGTCGCTGTCGATATCCACACATAATTTTCTTCCCGACTTCTCAAACCTGTCATCGCACTCTGCTATGGTCTGGTTTAAGAGCATCACAAGGTTGAACTCCTCCATATTGAGCGCCGCGTTCCCGGTCGCCATCTTTGACATATCAAACACATCCTCAAGCATCGACAAAAGATACCGCGATTTGTGGTTTAATTTCCTTACGCACTCATCTGCCTCGTCCGAAAGCTCCATGCCCTCAAGCATCTCACCATAGCCCACTATCGAAGTCATCGGAGTTCTGAGGTCATGCGACACATTGGTGATGAGCTCCACCTTGAGCTTTTCTCCCGCAACCGCCCGCTCGACCGCCTCCCGCATTGCATTGTCGGCGTTTCTTACCATGGACTGTTTTCCGTTAATCAGCAGATAATACGCTGTCATAAAGGCGGCGAAGTAAAACAGGACAAGCAGGCATATCATAAGTGGTGCAAGCTTGTAATCTACCATATATATAAGCCCTATCCCTATTCCAAGAAGCACCGGTGCCAGCGGCAACATACATTCAAAGGCGATAAGCATATATAACCACGCCATGCTTCTCATGTTCTCTGTCCTGCCTCGCTTATGTGCAATCCTATAGACAAGGCTGCTCTTTAACAGTACACCCTCGCGTATCTGTGCGGCAAATCCCTGCAGCATAAGAAGCAGTACATAAACCGCCGGCATGCACAGAAACCACAGCATATACATGGCAAATCTTCTTTTAAGATTCAATTCTATATTTACATTGATAAAATCAATATGATACCATCCTCCGGCACAGTTGTAATAAATGTATATCCACAGCAAGACCATCATCAGTGACAGAGCCATAATCAGGGCTCTGAATTCCATCATCATACTGCTTTTCGCATGTTTAAAAAGGCTGCCCGCAAGCGTGAAGCTTAGAATAAAAAGGACTATAAAACCAAGCCCCACCGGCAGGCAGTACCCATAATCATAGCTCCAGTTAAAGCTCACCTGCTCCCACTCACAAAACGCCGTGAGAAAATATACCGCTCCGGTAAGAAACACCGCCGCGGCAATTAGCAAAGCTCTGCCTGCTGTCTTATTCTCTCTCAAGCTTATAGCCAATTCCCCACACCACCTTTATGTATTCCGGCTTCGCCGGGTTAATCTCAATCTTGCTTCTTATGCGGCTTATATGAATCATTACCGTATTTTCAGCCGCGTAAGCGTCACTGTCCCACACCCGCTCATATATCTCCTTCGCGTTAAAAATCCTGCCCGGATTTTTCATAAGAAGTGTCACAATCTTAAGCTCAGTAGGTGTAAGCTTCACCTCACTTCCCCGCACGCTGAAGCGCTTTGCCTCTGTGTCAAGCTCAAGCTCATGGTAGGCTAACACCGATTCCGGCTTAACCTCCGCTATGGAGCCAAGCCTCATATAGCGCCTTAAAAGCGAATTGACCCGTGCCACAAGCTCTGCCCTCATAAACGGCTTCACAAGATAGTCATCCGCCCCTGTGGTGAGACCTATAACCCTGTCGCTCTCCTCCCCCTTTGCCGACAGAATAAGTATCGGTACATTGCTTTTCTCCCTTATCTTCATCGTGGCAAGAAGTCCGTTCATCTTAGGCATCATAATGTCAAGTATCACAAGCCGGACGCTTTGGGATGAAAGGAGTGAAAGAGCTTCCTCACCATTGTAAGCCTCAAGCACATTGAAACCTTCCTCTGCAAGGATTTTTCTTATTATATATACTATCTCAACATCGTCATCAGCGACTAAGATATTGATTTTGTCCATATTTTTCTCCATATTGTACAAAAGGCGGAGTTGAACACTCCGCCCTTCATGTCACATAAATAACCTGCTATCTGTCATATCCATTATTGCTGTAATGGCAGCTCCCTATTACGCCTCATCAATCGCCTTGCCGATGTCATGTCTCATATACTTATTCTCAAATGAAACCCATTCTGTAGCCTTATACGCATTGGCTCTGGCTGTCTTGAGGTCGGAGCCTGTAGCTGTGATTCCAAGCACTCTTCCTCCGTTGGTCACGAAGCCCTCATCCGTGCGCTTGGTTCCGGCATGGAAGCAGTAATAGCCGGGATTGTTGTCAAACGCCTCAAGTCCTGTGATAAGCTTGCCCTTCTCGTACTTCTCAGGATATCCGTCTGAGGCAAGCACGACACATACAGCAGCATTATCCTCGAACTCGAGGTCAATCTTATCGAGTGTCCCATCAATACATGCCTCGAACACATCAATAATATCGTTCTTCATTCTCGGAAGAACAACCTGTGTCTCAGGGTCTCCAAAACGTGCATTGTACTCAAGCACGCGAGGTCCCTTCGGTGTGAGCATAAGTCCGAAGAAGATAATTCCCTTGAACTCTCTTCCCTCCGCCTTCATGGCATCAACGGTTGCCTGATATATGTACTTCTTGCAGAACTCGTCAACCTCAGCCGTATAGAACGGGCTTGGTGAGAAGGTTCCCATTCCGCCTGTGTTAAGACCCTTATCGCCATCCTTGGCGCGCTTGTGATCCTGTGCCGAGGTCATAATCTTAATCGTGTGTCCATCTACAAATGAAAGAACCGACACCTCACGTCCCGTCATAAATTCCTCTATAACTATTCTGTCACCTGCTGAGCCGAACTGCTTGTCAAGCATGAGTGTCTTGACGCCTGCCTCTGCCTCCTCCCTTGTATTGCAGATAAGCACACCCTTTCCAAGTGCAAGACCATCAGCCTTCAAAACAGTAGGATACTCCGCTGTCTTGAGGTATTCAAGTGCAGCCTCCGGACTGTTAAAGGTCTCATAGCCCGCTGTCGGTATATTGTACTTCTTCATAAGATCCTTTGAAAATGCCTTTGAACCCTCAAGGATAGCCGCATTCTTTCTAGGTCCGAATACGCGGAGCCCTTCTGCCTCGAATGCATCGACGATTCCTCCCACAAGAGGATCATCCATACCGATAATTGTAAGGTCTATCTTCTGCTCCTTGGCAAACGCTGCAAGCTTGTCAAATTCCATAGCCGTAATAGGAACACATTCAGCTATCTGACCGATTCCGGCATTACCCGGGGCGCAGAATATCTTGTCAACCCTCTTACTCTGTGCACATTTCCATGCTATCGCATGCTCTCTTCCACCACTACCAACAATAAGAATTCTCATAACTGTTCCTTTCTGTCTGAAACTTTAGCAATACTGTCCGGCACCTCTTGTCCGGACAGCACATTTTATCATTGTTCAATTACAGTCTTACCGTCAATTACCTTGACCTTCCCCTGTGCTATCAAATCAATAGCCTGAGGAAGTATCACCCATTCAGCCTGCTCCATGACACGTCTCTGGAGTGTCTCCGGCGTATCATCCTGCTCAATCATAACAGGCTTCTGTAAAATTATAGGACCTGTGTCCGTTCCATCGTCCACAAAATGAACGGTTGCACCTGTCACCTTAACTCCTCTGCCAAGAGCCGCCTCATGGACATGAAGCCCGTAGTGACCCTTTCCGCAGAACGAAGGTATTAGTGATGGATGTATATTTATAATTCTGTTTGTATATGCCTTGACCATAATCTCAGGGATAGCAACAAGAAAGCCCGCAAGCACAATAAGGTCAACCTTATATGAATCCACCGCCGCAAGAAGTGCCCTATGGAACTCCTCTCTGTCCGCGAAGTTCTTAGGAGATATACACTCTGCAGGAATATTGTTGTTCCTTGCTCTATCAAGGGCATATGCCTTGCGGTTATTGCTTATGACAACCGCAATCTCCGTGTTATGTATCTTCCCTGAATTGACACCGTCAATGATAGCCTGGAGATTCGTTCCGCCACCGGATACAAGCACCGCAATCCTTAGCATACGGTAACTCCCTTCTCGCCTGCAACAGCCTTTCCGATAACAAATGCCTTCTCGCCTGCCTCATTGATGGCAGCAATTGTCTTATCTACATCGGCAGGATCTACCGCAAGAACCATTCCGACACCCATGTTGAAGGTGTTGTACATCATCTTTTCCTCGATATTTCCCTTTCTGGCAAGCATCTTGAAGATTGCAGGAAGCTCATAGCTGTCCTTCTTAACCTCAGCTCTGATTCCATCAGGAAGCATTCTCGGAATATTCTCATAGAAACCACCGCCTGTGATATGGCTGCAGCCCTTAATCTTAACGCCCGCTTTCTTCACAGACTTGAGTGCCTTTACATAAATTCTTGTAGGCTCAAGAAGTGCCTCTCCAAGTGTCTTTCCAAGCTCATCATAATATGTACTTAAGCCTTCCTTGGTAAGCTCTTTTTCAAATACCTTGCGGACAAGTGAGAAACCATTAGAATGTACACCTGATGAAGCGATGGCAACAAGTGTATCTCCGTCCTTGATATCCTGTCCTGTAATCATATCCTTGCGGTCAATCACACCTACTGAGAAACCTGCAAGGTCATAATCCTCCTCAGGCATAAGTCCAGGGTGCTCGGCTGTCTCACCACCGATAAGTGCACACTCAGACATCTTACAGCCCTCTGCAACACCCTTTACAATCATGGCAATCTTCTCCGGATAGTTCTTGCCGCAGGCAATATAGTCTAAGAAAAATAACGGCTCACCGCCTGCGCACGCAACATCATTAACACACATAGCAACCGCATCGATACCTATTGTGTCATGCTTATCCATGATAATGGCAAGCTTAACCTTCGTACCGCAGCCGTCTGTTCCTGATAACAAAACAGGATCTTCCATATCCTTAATTGCCTTCAATGAAAATGCTCCCGAGAATCCGCCAAGACCACCTAATACCTCCGGTCTCATCGTTCCCTTTACATACTCCTTCATAAGCTCAACCGACTTATATCCTGCTTCAATATCTACTCCGGAATTCTTATAATCCATTTTTCTTTCCTCCATTATTGTATTATGATGTTGTAAATCGTATTCAAAGCTGTAAATATATATCTATTTATGCGTTGTAGCCTTCATATCCTGTCTTTTCAATCTTCTCCTTCTTAGCCATGACGCCTGCCTTCAGCTCTTCTTTATAAGCCTTAAGCTTAGCAAGAAGCTCAGCATCTGATGCTGCAAGAATCTTAGCAGCGAGAATACCCGCATTGGCTCCTCCATCTATTGCAACCGTTGCAACCGGAATACCACTTGGCATCTGAACGATGGAATAGAGAGAATCCACACCTCCAAGAGCTTTCGTATGGATTGGAACACCGATAACAGGAAGCGGGAATATGGCAGCACACATTCCCGGAAGATGAGCCGCTCCTCCTGCACCCGCGATGATGCACTTAATTCCCTTCTCCTCAGCTTTAGAAGCATAGTCAAAAAATACATCCGGCATTCTGTGAGCCGAAATAATCGTAATCTCGTAATCAATCCCAAATTTTTCAAGCATCTGTGCTGCCTTAGACATAACCGGAAGGTCTGAATCACTTCCCATAACAATACCTACTTTTGCCATTGTAGTTCTCCTTTATGTGTATTTTTTAAAGCCCGACAAGTATAAATAATATCAGCATAACAATAATAATACCATTGATAAATGTGCCAAAAAAAGAAACTCCATAGCGCTTATCCTGTTCCTTATAGCTTAACAGCCCGAAAATAAGCCCGAAAAGAGACAATACCAGCGCTAAAAGTCCGTATGCTCCCACCTGCATGCTTCCTTCACCGCGTGCCCTAAATGACAGCAATATGCTATAGCCCAATGCAAGCAGTGAAAAAACCGCCAATGCCGATGAGAGAACTCCTCCGATTGTATATTCCTTATAGGAAAAACGAAGTTTTGTCTTTTTCATAATATATCAATCCTAAAAAAGTGTATCCGGCTTGGCCGCAAGCAGCTTAGCTCCCGTCACAATCATCAGGATTCCACATGCTGCTCCCGCAACCACAGTGATGATTCCCGTGGTTATCGCCGCTGCTCCCGACCCCTTTACTCTCTTAAAAAGTTTTTCGTTCATCCAAACACCTCCAACTATTTCACTCCGTATGTCTCATAATATGAATCTATTCTTGACTTTATCTCATCATCAATAAGAATCCTTCCGTGGCATGGCTTATTGTAAAGATACTCTGTAACTTCCTTCATAGACACAATAGCCTTGGCGTCAAAACCATACTTCTCCTTAATTTCATCGAGAGCGCTCTTCGTACCTGAAAGACCTACCTCCATGCGGTTAAGTGACACCATAAGACCAACGATTTCTACATTGGCTGCTCCTCTTACCTTAGGTACGGTCTCTTCCATGGACTTTCCGGATGTGGTGACATCCTCAATCATAACCACCCTGTCACCATCAACAAGCTTGCTTCCAAGGAATCCACCCTTATCTGCGCCGTGATCCTTCTCTTCTTTTCTGTCCGAACAATAGCGAACCTCCTTGCCGTATAATTCACTATACGCAATTGCTGTAACAACACTGATAGGAATTCCCTTGTATGCCGGTCCGAATAATACATCAAAGTCATCACCATAGTTATCGTGAATAGCCTTCGCATAATATTCTCCTAATTTCTTAAGCTGTGAGCCTGTCACATAAGCTCCTGCATTCATAAAGAACGGAGACTTTCTGCCGCTCTTCAAAGTAAAATCGCCGAATTTCAAGACATTGCTCTCTACCATGAAATCAATAAATTCCTGCTTGTACTGTTCCATATTTGTTCTCCTTCACTATTGTTATAAAGTAAGCATTATCTGTGTGATTGTAACACATACATATCCTATTTTCAATCATTTAACGCATTATAATGCGCACATATTTCATAATGAAATTCTTATCATATATGAATGTAAGAAATACATTATCATTGACTGCAGCAAACACTTCCTTAGAGAGCGCAGAGCTTCCAAATACGGTTAACACCGCAAACACAATCCATATTGCGAAAAGTCCGATGACAAAGCCTGCGGCAGCACCCGCCGTCTTATTTATCTGCTTGAGAACCGGAAGCTTCGCAAGCACAGAAATAAATCCGAATATTACTCTCAGCAATATGAATACAATCAAGAAGCTTATGACAAACGTAATCACATTAAATATCAAATCCGATATGTAGTTTATCATATATTCCTTTATGCTGCTGACACCTAACTGCGCATATTTTGTCACGGTGTTATTCTCCTTCAGCATATCCTTTATAACTTCAGGAAAATTCAGACTGTCTATTATCTCCTCGTCGCTTTTAAGCTCAAACATGTCATCGGTAATTATGTTTTCCTCAACAATAGCCTGTATTCCATCATATATTCTAGTATTATCCTTTATAGCTCCTGTGACAAACGGCAGAAGCATGAATACAGCTATCAGCGTTCCGACAAGTGATACAACAGAAAAAATCATTTTGATGATTCCCCTGTACATCCCCACTATTGTCGTCAATGCCAATACTGCTATAACTGTTATCAAAACCCAGTTCAATTCTTAACTCCCTTCAGCCTCCCTGCTATAGTCCTTAATGCACACAGCCGATAAGCTCTTTGATATCCTTCACCTTATTCTTCTCCATGTATGCCTTAATTCCTTCAAGAACCTCTATTGTTGTGTAAGGGTTGTGGAAATTGGCGGTTCCTATTGATACTGCCGTTGCACCTGCCATGATGAACTCCAGTGCATCCTCGGCATTCATTATGCCGCCCATTCCTATAACAGGTATCTTAACCGCATGTGCCGCCTGATATACCATTCTCACGGCTACAGGCTTGATTGCAGGACCAGAGAGTCCTCCTGTCTTATTGGCTACCGCAAAGGTTCTCCTGTTCACATCAATCTTCATTCCTGTTAGAGTATTGATGAGCGAAATCGCATCTGCTCCGCCAGCCTCAGCCGCCTTAGCCATTACAGTGATGTCCGTCACATTAGGACTTAGCTTCATAATGACCGGCTGCTTCGCATGCTTTTTTAAAACCGAAGTGATATGCTCAACACTGTCGGGATTCTGGCCGAAAGCTATTCCACCCTCCTTCACATTAGGGCAGGAAATATTGATTTCAAGCATGTCAACAGGCTCATCTGCAAGCCGTTCAACAACCTCAACATAATCCTCCTCCGTCTTTCCGCACACATTGACAATAATCTTTGTATCGTACTTCCTCAGGAATGGAATATCCCTTTTGCAAAATACATCTATGCCCGGATTCTGAAGTCCGATGGCATTAATCATTCCGCCATAGGTCTCAGCAATCCTAGGTGTAGGGTTTCCCGGCCACGGAACATTAGCCACGCCCTTGGTCACAACTGCTCCAAGCATATTCAGATCAACAAATTCACCATATTCTGCACCTGACCCGAAGGTTCCCGAAGCCGTCATGACAGGATTCTTAAGTTCAACACCCGCGATATTTACCGTTGTACATAATTCCATCACAGCTCCACCTCCTTTGAATCGAATACCGGGCCATCCTTGCATATTCTGGCATTATGGACATGTGAATGCTCATCAACATCCTTTGTCCTGCATACACAGGCAAGACATGCGCCTATGCCGCAGGCCATCTTCTCCTCGAGGGAAATCTGAGCTTCTGTTTCCTTATCCTCCGCATACCTCTTAAGCCCTCTCAGCATAGGAGTAGGTCCACATGCGTAGAACACTCCGGCTTCAATATTTTCCTGCTTTATGGCATCAATAACATTACCATGTACTCCAAGGCTTCCGTCATCTGTTGCAATCACAACCTTGGCATATTTCTTCATATCCTCCACAAGGAATGTGTTGCTGTCACGATATCCAAGCACCGCCGTAATCTCCATATCGGGATATGCCGAATGTATTCCCTTTGCCAGCTCAAGCATAGGGGGAATTCCGATTCCGCCTGCGACAAGCACAGGCTTCTTGTCCTTTATTGTAAATCCATTACCCAGAGGGCCGATAATCTTTACCGTATCCCCCTGTACATAGTGGGAAAATTCGCCAGTACCAAAGCCTACAACTCTATATACAAGTCTTAATGTGTTCCCATTCACCTCACAAATGCTTATCGGTCTTGGAAGAAGCTTCGAGCCATCATGCGTGTACAGTGAAACAAACTGTCCCGGGCGTGCCTCCTTCGCAATATCTTTTGTCTCAAGCACGAGGCTGTAAATTCCGTCTAAAAGCTTCTCCTGACAAACCACTTTTGCTGTTTCTGTGTATTTTGACATAGTATTCTCCACCTTATTTGTTTGCGAGTGCTCCATTGATATCGGCAACCATATCCATCACTGCAGCTCTTGACGCATCACCGAAATTTTCCGCTCCGTATTGTGTATACTTCTCATTCTTATAAGCAGCGATTATTCCTCTTGAGCTGTTAACTATAGCACCAAGTCCGTCCTCATTAAAGAAATCCACAAGATCGACGCCCTTGCCACCCTGTGCACCATATCCCGGTACAAGAATAAAGCTCTTAGGCATAAGCTTTCTCAGTGTTCTTCCCATCTCAGGGTATGTGGCACCCACAACAGCGCCCACATAGCTGTAGCCATCTCCCATGCATTCAGCTCCCCACTCGGCAACCTTCTCGCCAACCCACTCATAAAGTGGTCTTCCATCAATGATTCTGTCCTGAAATTCTCCGCTTGAAGGATTAGATGTCTTTACAAGTATGAAAATACCCTTCTTCTCCTCCTTACATACGTCAATAAAAGGCTTGATACCATCCGAACCTAGGTAAGGATTAACCGTAGCAAAATCCTCATCAAATGCACTGTATGACTTCGTTCCCACATTGACCCTTCCAAGATGTGCAACCGCATAGGCAGCCGATGTGGAGCCGATATCACCTCTCTTGACATCTCCTATAATAACAAGGTTCTTCTCCTTTGCATACTTAACCGTGCGCGAAAACACTTCAAGTCCCGGTATGCCGAACTGCTCATACATGGCAATCTGAGGCTTAACAGCCGGAATAAGATCATATGTCTTATCAATTATCTCCTTGTTAAACTGCCATATAGCTTCTGCTGCTCCCTCTAATGTCTCTCCGTACTCTGCAAATGCCTTCTTCTGGATATGCTCCGGAATATAGCTGAGCATAGGATCAAGTCCTACAACTATAGGTGCATTTGTCTTCCTGATGTTGGTGATAAGCTTGTTAATCATAATTCCTCCTATATAATTCCTGCATTTTTAAGATCATTTAAAACGCCCTTGTTTTCAATATATTCAGACAGCTCTGAGGCTGTAACCCACTTAAAATCACTTACTGCCTCGGAGAGAATAACCATATCCGATTCTGCGTGGCACAGATAAGCAATACCGACAATCTGCATGTCGCCAAGTGAATATGACCATGTATATGGTATACTGTCAATCCAGGCATCTAACCCCGTGGCTTCGTTGATTAACTGTTCTACATACAAATCCGGTCCTGCGCCATACTCCAGGTCACCATCAACAAATTCCCACTGATATGGCTCTGTTATCCTGTCATCATACCACTTGCGAAGTATCAAGAACTTATCATTGTTCTTTACAATTCCTTTAACCTTGATTCCAAACTTATTCATCACTTATCACCCTTTCTCAAGAAAGCATCTGTATGCATTTTTCCTTTCATGGTATTTTTAGGCTTCTCTCCGACATCCGCACTTGTAAGCACAGCCGAAAGATTCTTGGTGAGAATTGCAGCACATGCCGGACAGAATCTGCCATATCTTATAGGCTCTCCGCACCTCTCACATGGAATATACTGCCCCGAGCCATCCGGTATCTCTATTCTTCCCTGACGCAGCAGCTTATTGATTTTATAGATTGAGACACCTGTAGCCTCCGAAATCACTATTCCCGGACTCGGTCCATGTTCATCTATATATGCCTTTACCTTTCCAAAATCATCATATACTACATTTCCACAGTCCTCACAGATATATTTCCCGGCTCCCTGGAATATATATCTTCCACCACATTTGTCGCATTTTATGGGTGTATCATCAAATACAACATTTTTCCTTTTGTCTATCATTGATACCTCTCCTTTACTTTAAAAATCCATTTACTATCTGTGCTTCTGCCTCAGCCTCGGTGAGTCCTAAGGTCATCAGCTTAATAATCTGTTCTCCTGCGATCTTTCCGATAGCAGCCTCATGAATAAGACTGGCATCAATATTGTTCGCTGTAATCTCCGGAACAGCACTCACTGTAGCTTCATCCATTATAATAGCGTCACATTCCGAATGTCCCGCACATCTGTTATTTCCATTGATTACCGACTTAAAGAGCTGATATGACTTATTCTTGGCAACAGACCTTGAAATTACATTAGCCGATGAACCTTCACCGTCTAAGTCAACCTTAAAATCCGTTGTCGCCCGCTGCTGCCCATGGGTCATAATCTTCTCACGTATGATAAGTGTGGCATCCTTTCCAAGCTTTCCGGCAGTCACTCTATGCGTGGAATCGATACCTCTTATCTGTACTGTATCCATCTCCATGTAACCACCCTCGGCTATCTCAACTACGGTAGTCGGATTCATTACACGCTTTCCCATTCCATCGCCTTCGCCATAATGCTTTTCTACATAGCGAACCCTCGCATTCTTCCCAATATGGAATGTATGAATACCATCATGTGACGAATCCGCATCACCGCCGTTGTGTATTCCACAACCTGCGACTATGGTCACATCACTTCCTTCACCTATATAGAAATCGTTATACACAAGATCCTTCAAGCCTGTTGCACTCAGAATAACTGGTATGTGCACACTCTCATTCTTGGTTCCCGGCTTGATTATTATATCAATTCCTGGCTTATCCTCCTTGGTAACTATATCAATATTGGCAGTTGTGCTTCGTCCCGCAGCCTGACCATTCACTCTGAAATTATATGCTCCTGCCGGCACCTCATGAAGACCGGCAATCTGCTCGAGAAGACTTTTCTGAATCGCATCCATATTCTGCTCATGCCTCCTGTCCCTTATAATATTTGCAGCCGGTGTCCGCAGCCAGAAGCTCTTCAAGGACTTCCTCCCTGCTGCCGCTTTTTCTTACCTGCCCATCAGCTATCACTATAATCCTGTCGGCTATATTGAGTATCCTCTCCTGATGTGAAATTATTATAATGGAACCACTGGTCTTTTCATGCATCTGTTCAAATACCTTAATCAGATTGTTAAAGCTCCATAAATCTATTCCCGCCTCCGGCTCATCAAACACCGAAAGCTTCGTTCCACGCGCCAGAATCATGGCAATCTCAATTCTTTTAAGTTCTCCGCCCGAAAGGCTTGCATTTACCTCCCTGTTGACATATTCCCTTGCACACAGACCAACTGCCGAAAGATATTCACACACACCCGCAACAGTCATCTTCCTGTCACCTGAGGCAAGCATTATAAGATCCTTAACCGTAAGCCCCTTAAACCTCACCGGCTGCTGGAATGCAAAGCTTATTCCGGCTCTTGCCCTGTCCGTTATCGACATCCGGGTTATATCCTGTCCATCAAGCAGAATACTTCCCGATGTCGGCCTGATTATACCGGCGATAAGCTTTGCAAGCGTGGACTTACCGCCGCCGTTAGGTCCTGTAATCGCTGTAAAAGCGTCCTCAATCTTAAGGCTTATATTCTTGATTATCTCCTTGGAAGCCCCGCTTCCATCGGATGTATCATTCTCTGTCACACTATATGACACATTCTGTAATTCCAGCATTTTGTTTCTATTCTCCGTTTCCCGGCGACGTTTTGTGAAAAGTGCAGTTCCGGCGGGCTTATCCCTTCTGTCCCTGCAGCATAGCTATTATTATTTAACAAAAATGGCCGCCTGCAAATATATTATCCGCATTCGACCATATTTTAACATAAAATTACAATATATGAAAGAGTATTTTATTTTTCTATCTCAACAGATTTCTCCATTGAGAGCTTTTTAATGAGCTCAGCGGCTCTCTCGTCAACAATATACCATCCATAATCACTCTGGGTGGTATTGCCCGTATACATCACACTATATTCTGTTCCATAATAGTGTATAGTCGGAACCTGCCTGTCCTCATAATACTGTACATATAAAAGCATTGCCCCCGGCTTTATATCTGATATGCCCACTTTTCTTACCGTAAGCATTCTGCCAAGCTCCGATATATATTCCATGCTCTTATCTGATGAAACAGTCATAAAATCCTCATCATCATAAACATATCCGTGAGCACCTGTTTTCTCAAAGCTTCCATCAGGCAGAACCGTATACAAATTAAAATCTATCGAGCCATGCAGATATGCTCCGTCATCACACTGCTCATTTTCAGATCTGTTCTTTATCTCTTTTTCCAGCTTCACAAACCTCTCACAATCCACATTTCCATACTGCTCATTAAGTGCATTCATATACTCTACCAGAGTGAGCGGCATGTCAAAGCTGATATATGCTGTCGAATACATCCCTCCATCGCGGCTGCAGATGTCTATCTGAAACAGGCTGTCATTGCTTCTCCTGTTATCTATAATATCAAACAGCTTTGATATTCCCTTTGTCTTAAGCTCGGCAATGAAGGTATTATATACATTTCTTCCGGCATTGCTGTCCGGTTCTATGAAACCGACAGAGTATTGGATATTCTTACTGTCAAAGACACTCTTTCCAAAATTGGATACAAAATCATTTTCATTAGTGAGTGCTCTCTGAAGCTGTACATATCTCGTTTCATTCACAATCACCTTTCTTGTTATGCTCCTGCCGTTCATATAATGGTATTCAACTACCATGCTTCCTGTATAAAACTGGTTGTAAAATCCCTTTGCGCCTGTCTTGTTATACTTCCACAGACTTATCGTATCCTTCAGGCAGTCGCCTGCCACATCTTTAGCCGCAGCAGAATACAATTTTATATCATCCGTATCCTGCCAGAACACATTATCCTCAGGTCCATGAACAACAACATATTCCAGCTCTTTTCCATCCGGCGTCAGTGAAATATGATAGTCATACGAAGATCTGAGAGAAAAGTACAGCACAAAGCTTACCGCAAATACAGCCATAAGCCCCGGTATTGTTCTGTATATTTTCCGTATCCGCCTTGTTGTGATAATCTCATAGAGGAAATATGCAACAACTGCCGCGACATAAGACATTATAACAACGAATATATCCGAAGTGTCAATCCGCTCTCCTGACGTATGTGCGTTAAACATGACTGATACCGCTGCAAGCGATATCACTATTGCCGGAATCATTCTAAGAACCGATTGGAGCCATCTGTTGATTGAAGCCTGTGTAGCATTCTCGCTCCTTCTTCTTATGAAGCATACCGCACCTATACATATATAAATCAGACCCAGCAGCACAGAATACAACGAAGGAACCGGCGAACTGAATATTTCCATTCCGCTTATTCCGTAGAACCCCATAAAGCTTGTTATCAGCGAAAACGGAATATTGCTCTCATTTCCTATAAGTGCATTTGCCGATAGTACAACAAACGGTGTTGATGCGCTGAACATCCTGCTGCAGGCAAATATTATTCCCCTCGGAACAAAAAGAATCAAAAGTGCAGTGATAACATTTGTAAGGTATGTGCCTGTCAATGTCATCGCAAGCACTGTCACCGCCATTGTCAGCACACAGCCCGATATGGCACTTACAATGGTTAAAGCTATATTTTTACAATCAAGTGCAAAGCTGTCTGAAACACACGCAACAGCCACTGTCACAAGACTTCCTGAGCAAATGATAATAATACACCATATAATAACCGCCGACAGGAAGCTTATATAAATGCAGATTCTCGAATACGGCAGCGAATGATAGAAGTCGCTGGCTCTTCTTTTGTTCATGAACCCGAACAGCATCATGACCATTAACGGCACAAATGCATACATAACAAGCATAATATACGGATTCATCTCAAAAAAGCTGTACGACCCCGGAATCCTTCCGTTCTCCCTTAGCTCAAACAGCTGTACAATGGCAGAGAAGAAGGCCGCCCCCACAAGCAGCAGTGTTCCTATTATTCCCGGAAGCTTTATCTGCCGCATCGCCTCATTCACCAGATGTCCGCTGTATATCTTCTTATCATGCTTCATCCCTGCTCCACCTCCTTATCAAACATTGCCGAAAAATCATAGCCTAATGCTTCAACCTCATAGGTGAACACTTCCTCAAGCGTAAGCGGAAGAATATCAAGTATTACCGGATGAAGTGCGTTAAAACGCGCTATAATCTCTTCCCTGTCTCCACGCACAATTATATTGGAAACAGACCCCCGCTTGGCAAAATGCAGTATGTTAATCCCCTCAAATCTGCCCCTGTCATACTCATCAAGAAACGCTGTCTGAACCTTGAACATGTTAGTCTTAAGGTCGATAAGCTCACTCTCAAGCACCAGACCTCCCTTATGCAGGAGTGCAAGCTGGTCACAGGTATCCTCAAGCTCCCTCAGGGAGTGTGAGGTAATGACCGCCACCGCATGCCTGTCCTCAACCTCCTGACATATTATCGCCTTTATAAGATTTCTCATAACCGGGTCAAGTCCGTCAAAGGTCTCATCAAAAAACATATATTTCGGGCAGCACGAAAGTGCAAGCATGATTGCCGCCTGCCTTTTCATTCCCTTCGAGAATGTTGCAATATTCTTCTTTCTGTCAAGCCGCAGGTTCTCTGCAAGCCCTGTAAACTTCTTCATGTCAAATCCCGGATATACTGCGGCATACAGCTTAGCCATACGGTTCAGGTTAGCTCCCGGAAGAAAATATAACTCATCCGGCACATACACTATATCCTTCTTAATGATGGGATTCTCATACACCGGCATGCCGTCATATGTAAGTCCCCCGGCATCCTGCCTGTAGACACCTGTCATTATACGCAGCAGTGTCGACTTTCCGGCACCGTTTGTTCCCACAAGCCCATATATACATCCATCAGGGATTACACAGCTGATATCATTAAGTGCGCAAAAGCCGTCGAAGCTCTTGCTTACATTCTTCGCCTCAATCATGACTTATCCCCCATTTCATCGTAAATCTCGTCTATATATTCATGCAATTCAGTGCGCGATATTCCGGCAAGCGCAAAATCCTTAATCTGATCCTTAATGTCACTGAAGGCAGAGCGTCTTGACACCTCAAGTGCCTTAAGTGCCTTATCCGCGACAAAATTCCCCCTGCCATTCACCGAAAAGATTATACCTCTCCTGTCAAGCTCAGTGAATGCCTTCTGTATGGTATTCGGATTGATTGACAGTTCAGCAGAAAGCTGTCTCACACTCGGCAGCTTGTCCCCTTCCTTCAGAACACCGAGCAATATGAACTTTTCAGTCTGGCGTATAAGCTGTTCATATACAGGGATACGCGACATAATATCAATCTGAAACATAAAAACTCCTCTCGTTGTTAACTCAGTCAATAATCCAAAAACATAACAGCGCTTTGTTTTACACGCATCCATTAATTAAAATACGCAACTGCAGATTGTACAGTTGCGTACTATGCATAATGGTACACTTCATACAAATTATATATCGTATGCAAAGCGTCTGTCAAGCAAATATATTTTGTTTCGTAAATATCCTTTATCGATTTTTAATAAACTCTTCACTCTCTGCGAGCGCATCATCTATATTGGCACAGAAGGCTTCTTCACCAAGCTCCTCAAATATACCTGATTTCATAAATATCTTCATCGGCTGCTCATTTACATGTGAGAATATAACCTTGGTTCCATTCTTTTTACATCTGGCTATTATCTTCTCAATAGCCTGTATTCCTGTGGCATCAATAGCCGGGACACTTCTCATTCTGATAATAAGCACCTTGGTTGATTTGTCAAAAAGAACATTTCCGAATTTCTCTGTCGCCGCAAAAAACATCGGACCTGTAATCTCAAATACCTGGACACCCTTTGGAACATTCTTGAAATGGAGGTTATCCGCATTATCAGCAGTCCTGTTCTCCTCATCAAGATATACCCATCCGTGTACATCCGTAACCTCGGACATTCTCTTCATAAAAAGTACACATGCAAGTGCAAGGCCAACACCTATGGCAACAACAAGATCGAACACAACCGTAAATACGAATGTGACAATGAGCACAATATTATCACTCTTTGGTGATGTTTTTATAAGGTGCGCGAAGGTTCTCCAGCCACTCATGTTGTACGCAACCATGAAAAGTATTGCAGCGATAGCCGGCATAGGAATAAGCTTTGCAAGCGGCATAAGCGAAACAAGTATAAGTAAAAGTACAACGGCGTGAACCATACCTGCTATAGGCGTACGTCCACCGTTCTTTATGTTAGCTGCTGTTCTTGCTATAGCTCCCGTAGCAGGAATACCTCCAAATAAAGCTGACGCAATGTTTCCTGCACCCTGCGCTACAAGCTCCATATTGGAATTGTGCCTGCTTCCTATCATACCATCTGCGACAACACATGAAAGAAGCGACTCAATGGCTGCGAGAATCGCTATCGTGAACGCATCGGAAGCCACAGCAGACATCTTTTCAAACGAAAATACCGGAAGCGAAAACTTAGGAGGTGCCGATGATATGTCATATAAATCTCCTATCGTCTTAACATCCATCTTCAAAAGTGCAACCATGGCTGCCCCGACAACCACGGCAATAAGTGAAGCCGGAATCTTTTCAAGCTTCTTCGGCCATAATATAAGTATCAAAAGACATACCATACCCACAACCAGAGCCTGCCAGTTAAATGTACCTATACATCTGAACACCTCAAGGAGCTTGTCCATCGTCTCAATAGGTGAATTTACAAATGTAAGTCCAAGAAAATCCTTAATCTGTCCGATTGCTATAGTCACTGCAATACCCAGTGTAAAACCTGTAGTAATCGTGAATGGAATAAATTTTATGAGCGCCCCGAGCTTAAATACACCCATAAGAATCAAAATTATACCTGCGAGTATAGTCGCAAGAACAAGTCCGTCCATTCCGTTTCTTGCCACAATTCCTGCAACTATCGAAGCAAATGCAGCAGTAGGTCCGGCAATCTGAACGCGGCTTCCGCCAAGAAGTGAAATTACAAAGCCTGCAACTATTGCGGTGTAAAGTCCCTGCTCCGGTCCCACACCTGACGCAAGCGCCAGCGCGATTGACAGCGGCAGTGCAATGATTGCAACTATAATACCGGAGACCACATCCTTGGTAAACTGTGAAAAGCTGTAGTTTTTCATACAAGTTATCAGCTTTGGTTTGAGATACATTTTCTTTTTCTCCTCATATTTATTTTTTAATCAGGCAGCATAATGTTACCCACACACAGAAAAAAAGGGTATAGCACCTGGCTATACCCTCTTTCTGTGTAAGCTACTAACGGGAATCGAACCCGTGACCTCCGCCTTACCAAGGCGACGCTCTACCGACTGAGCCATAGTAGCAACATGAACGGGCAGATGTATCTTACATCACCCGAGTCCTTATCTTATCAAATTATAATCACTTTGTCAAGAAATAATTTTAAAATACTTGACATATATTATTTTCTCATCTTAAGGCGAATCCTCTGAATTGCATTATCCACGGACTTCTCTGTTTTTCCGATAAGCTTGGCAATCTCTGAATAACTCATTCCCTCCATATAGTATGACAGTATTTCCTTCTCAAGTGCGCTCAGCTTGCCAAGAAGGCGGTTTATCGTAAGCTTTTCCTGCTCTTCATTTAGAATGATTGCTTCAGGGTTGATATTTTCCGTATCGGGGAGGACATCAGACAAGGACGCCTCCTCTCCTGTCTCATCCGTTATGCTGCTGTATATTGACACATATCCGTTAAGTGGCGCATTCTTCTGTCTGCCATCGGCAGACACCGCAGAAATCAGCTTGTTATTTATACATATTGCCGCATAAGTCATAAATGACGATGCCATGCTCTCATCGTAATGCCCTATAGCATTATACAGTCCTATCATGCCCTCCTGAATAAGGTCATCGCTGTCACCCCCGACAAGGAAATACGCCCTTGCCTTTGAACGGACAAAATCCTTATATTTTTTCAGAAGAAAATCCTCAGCCTTCTCATCACCATCCCTTGCCATCCTGACTAACAGCTCATCTGAATATTCCTTATAATCCTTTTTTTCCATCTGACAGACCTCACTTCACAGATTATGCTAAAAGGTTATTTGCCCATCATTCTCTGACGCACGATTTCATAGGAAAGCACACCCGCTGCAACGGAAGCATTGAGTGAATCTATGTCTCCTTTCATCGGAATTGAGGTAATGAAATCACATTTTTCCTTTATAAGGCGGCTTACACCTTCACCCTCATTGCCGATGACAAGTCCGATAGATCCTGTGAGATTCTGTCTGTACATGAGTTCGCCTCCCATGTCTGCGCAGACAAACCACATTCCTTCTTTTTTAAGCTCGTCAATCGTGGAAGCAAGGTTCGTAACCTTTGCGACAGGTGTATAGTTAATCGCACCCGCACTTGTCTTTGCAACAACGGCGGTAAGCCCTACAGCGCGTCGCTTAGGTATAATTACACCATGTGCACCTGCAAGATTTGCCGTTCTTATAATAGCCCCAAGATTATGCGGATCCTCTATTCCATCAAGTAAAAGAATAAAAGGAGGTTCTCCTTTTTCTCTGGCTGCTTCTAAAATATCGGAAACCTCCGCATACTCATAAGCCGCCGCCTTGGCGATTGCTCCCTGATGATGACCTGTCTGGCTCATCTCATCAAGTCTTTCCTTTGTGACAAAATTTATAATCGTATCACCTTTTTTAGCCTCACGCACTATAGTCTTGATTGGTCCATCCTGACAGCCGTCAAGCACGTAAAGCTTATCTATCGTCTTTCCCGAGCGGAATGCCTCTATTACGGCATTGCGCCCCTCTATTGTGTACTCTTCGTATCTCATTGTGTGGCTCCTTTCATTCTCAATGTATACACCACGGTAATTGCACAACTTAGTGTATATCTTCCATACGTTGAGTAATCTTCTAGTACACTTCCAGACACGTTCGCACTCCTTGAAAGCCGTAGCGGTACTAAGCGGCTAAAATACAGCCGCTAAGAACATTAGTTCGCGTAGCGAACTATTATGGCGTTCAAAAGGTCTGGAAGTGTACTAGAAGATTACTCAACTGTTCAGTTTCAATCAGCAGTTGTGCAATTACCTAGCTATGACGTACATATTTATCAAGTAATTGTTTTACCAAATAATTATCTCATCAATTCCAACTTGTCGAATGCAAGCTTGATTATCTCCAGTGCGCGGCGGCTCTCTCCTCTGAGGTAGAGCCAGCCCATGAGGGCTTCAAAGCCGGTTGCCCTGCGGTAGTCGCTAACCGTGGCATTCTTTGCTGTGGAAAAGGACTTGGCATTGCGGCCTCTTTTGTATACCGCAAGCTCATCCTCGGTGAGGAGTTCATTTTCCACAAGCATAGATATCATCTTAGACTGCGTAGGTGCCTTGGCAAGGTCACTCGCCTTTTTGTTGAGCTTGTTGACAGGTGCGTTGCCCTTATTTACAAGCAGTGTTCTTATGGTCAGCTCATACACACAGTCACCGATATAGGCAAGTGTAAGCGGTGAATAGCTGTCCGCATCCACATCCTTTAGTTCAAATACTTCACGGATTATTTTGTCCATTATGCCTTCTCCCACACTGTTCCTTCTCTGGTGTCCTTTATCACAATGCCCCTGCTAAGAAGCTCCTCGCGGATTGCGTCAGCCTTGGCAAAATCCTTCTCCTTCTTCGCAGCCTTGCGCTCCTCTATCTTCGCAAGCACATACTGGGAAAGCTCATCATCGACATCCGCCGTCGCAGCAGCTTTTCCACATTCTCTTGTGAGATTGAGTGAGAGCACCTCATCGAAGCTCTTTACAAGCTCAAGCTTCGTCCTGTCATTGCAGTCTGCCCTGAGCACATCATACACAACTGTGAGCGCACTTGATGTATTGATGTCATTGGCAAGTGCGTCTATGAAGCTCTCCCTGAACTTATTGTAAACCTCCTTGTCGACCTCGCCCTCATCCTTTAAGGAGCCAATCTTCTTTACAAGCTTGTTGTAAGCGGCAGCCACATTGTCCATAATCTCATACGAAAATTCAAGCGGCTTGCGGTAATGCGACTGAAGGCAGAACATTCTGTATACAAGAGGGTCATAGCCCTTCTCCTGCAATACAGATACGGTGAGGATGTTTCCTGTTGATTTACTCATCTTTCCTGTCTTATCATTAAGGTGGTGTACATGGAACCAGTAATTGCACCACTTGTGTCCAAGATATGCCTCGCTCTGTGCAATCTCATTGGTGTGGTGTGGGAAAATGTTATCAACACCCCCACAATGAATATCCATATATTCGCCAAGGTGCTTCATGCTTATGCATGAGCACTCTATATGCCAGCCCGGATAACCGACACCCCACGGGCTATCCCACTTAAGCTCCTGATTGTCGAACTTCGACTTGGTAAACCACAGCACGAAATCCGCCTTGTTCCTTTTATTGGTATCCTCACTCACATCATCACGCACACCGACCATAAGCTCCTTCTCGCTCTGGCTTGAAAACACGTAATAATCCTTGAGCTTTGATGTGTCAAAGTATACATTCTCACCTGCTATATATGCGTAGCCCTTCTCGAGAAGCACGCTTACCATGTTGATGAATTCAGGTATGCAGTTAGTGGCAGGCTCAACCACATCAGGTATGCGGATGTTCAACTTATTGCAGTCCGAAAGAAATGCATCTGTATAGAACTTTGCAATCTCCATGACAGTCTTGTGCTCTCTTTTTGCCCCCTTTAACATCTTATCCTCACCTGTGTCGGCATCGCTTGAAAGATGTCCTACATCAGTGATATTCATAACCCTCTTCACATCATAACCTACATAGCGGAGTGTCTTTTCAAGAATATCCTCCATTATATAGCTTCTGAGATTTCCTATATGTGCATAATGATACACTGTAGGTCCGCAGGTATACATCTTAACCTTTCCGTCCTCATTCGGGACAAAAAGCTCAATATTTCTAGTGAGTGTGTTAAAAAAACGAATTCTGTTTTCCATTGTAATCTATTCCTCCAATTGTTTTACCAGTCTTGCAACTGTTTCTTTTAATTGCTGTATATCATTCATAACAGGATCCGGCAGATGAACCTGATCAAGATCTGCGCTAGGCACCCTTATATTGTCGCGCTTGACAACCCGCCCCGGAACCCCCACAACAGTGGAATTAGGCGGAACATCATTAAGAACAACCGAACCTGCACCAATCATCGAATTGGCTCCGATTACTATATCTCCAAGCACCTTAGCTCCGGTTCCCACCATGACATTGTCCTCAAGTGTAGGATGTCTCTTTCCCTTCTGCTTACCTGTACCGCCAAGAGTTACTCCCTGATACAGCGTGACATTATCCCCCACAATCGCAGTCTCACCTATCACAACCCCATGACCATGGTCGATAAACAGTCCTTTTCCTATTGTAGCTCCCGGGTGGATTTCTATACCGGTTCTTCTAGCCGCACGCTGTGAAACCAGACGTGCAAGGAAATAATGCTTTTTAAGGTATAGTTTATGTGCCTTCCTGTATTTAAGTATAGCCTTAAATGACGGATATAAAAAGACCTCCATATCCGACTTGATTGCCGGATCCCTGTCACGTATTATCGCAATTTCCTGCTTAATAATATCAAACATGAATTTCTCCCTTTTTACAATATGCTTATGTACAGTACGAACGTGTACGGAAGTGTACCGGCAGGATTCCACAATGGACTCTGCCACGGACTAAGCTTCGCAATTATCCATAGTCCTTCCTGCTGAGAAAATAAAAACCCTGCCTCCAGAATATAGAGGCAAGGTTATCGCGGTTCCACTCTACTTAGAAGGCATATGCCTCCTATCTCGATGACTGTTAACGGTGTCCGCCGTGACAGGATACTGTATTCCCCCGTCATGCTCAGGAATGCACTTCGCAAAGGCTGTGTAAAGAACTTCCAGCATCATCAGCGCGTGATGAGTTCTTCTCTCTGTGACAGCAGGCACTTCACTACTCTTTTCCGTCTTAGCATTTTTCATATTTCACATTATTAGAATATGCACCGAAGCCGGATTTGTCAATCACTTTTTATCTTCTGCCGCAGCCGCTGCAGCCGGCACAGCCTCCGGCATTTCCTGCCGGGCCGTCACTTGAGATAAACTGTCCCCTGGCAATATTGTCATAAATATAATTTTCAACAGACATTATAAGTGCAACAGCCTGGGCGGAAATTCCCTCACCTGTTCCGGTAAAGCCAAGTCCCTCCTCCGTAGTCGCCTTTACATTGACCCTGCTTATATCAAGCCCAAGCGTATCTGCGATATTCTTTCTCATCTGTTCAATGTGCGGTGCCATCTTAGGCTTCTGGGCAATAATTGTGCTGTCGATATTCTCAATAACATATCCCTCCTCGGACAAAATCTCCCCAACTCTTCCAAGCAGCATAAGGCTGTCTGCCCCCTTGTATGCCGGGTCATTGTCCGGAAAATGCTTACCGATATCTCCAAGTGCCGCCGCACCTAAAAGTGCATCCATAATGGCATGCAGAAGCACGTCCGCATCCGAATGTCCTAAAAGTCCCTTCTCATAAGGAATCTTCACTCCGCCGATAATCAGGTCCCGTTCCGGCACCAGTCTATGAACGTCATATCCCATTCCAACTCTCATATCAATCTGCTCCTATTCCGCAAACCGCTTTTTCACATTGTATCCACGCAAAAGACGGCTTCATCTCTTTATTATATCCAGAATGGTACAATCGGTCTGCCGCATTTGTCAAGGAAAATCGGACGGAAATAATTGTCATTGCCGTATCTTGCACTCACAGGTCCGCTTACATTTTCATTGTAAATAAATATATCTCCGCCTGCAGGCTCGGCTATAGCACGGTAATATGTCACCTTTTCATTCTTATCATTATCAGAGCCTGCCGCGATATTTCTACAGCCTATTTCAAAGCCCAAAGGCACATTTTTGCTGTCCCCCGCTCCAAATACCGTTTTTTCACCCGGATTGTCAACCCTTACCAGCTCCTCCTGACTTGCAGCACCTTCGCAGTCCTCTTTTTTTCTGTAAAAGCCGTCCTCAGCCCCGGAAAAATGAAGCAATATCCCCTCATGTCCATCCCGGCATGTAAACTCATATCCGGCAAGCCTTGCTCCGTTTCCATTATACCCGGCAAGTCCGTAAATATCCTTCAAGGTATTTTCGGCAAGCCTCTCTCCAACCGTCTTTTTGTCCGTAGGATGAATATTCTTCTTATTGCCACAGTCCGTTATAACCGTAAGCGATGTGTTCTTTATCGTGCGGCATATCTTATCCTGCGCTCTTCTTATGCCGCCCCAGCCACGCCCCGTTTTCTCCGTATCCGGGTCATGTACCGGAAGCTGCACAATGGAAAACGCCAGCTCATCGTCATGCCAGAGCCTTCTCCACTCTGTTATAAGATTCTCAAGCAGTATATCGTATATCTCATTATTGTTCTCGTCATTCTCACCCTGATAGTACAGGGCACCCTTTATGGTATATGGAGCCACCCTTATGAGCATGCTCTCATACAAACCATATGGTCTGTACTCAAAATGTGGTCCCGATGGTCCCGGCCAACGGTTTTCACCGCATATCTCAAGTACCTTAGGCCACTCTATCTCAGGATTCTTTGCATAGCATGCATCGACTCTCTTGACCCACTCTTTATAATATTCCCTGTACTCATCAAGCTCCTTAAGGTACTCATCAAAATCCTGGTGTGCCACCATATCCTCATATTCCGTGACAAAATGCGCAGTCCTTTCATGACTGAGAAGGCTCTCCCGGCTGACCCAGTTATGTGCGTAGGTCCCGCCCCAGTTACAGCCGATTATTCCGACAGGGACATCAAGCTCTTTCCTGATTCTCACAGCCCAATAGTATGCAACCGCCGACCATGCCGCGGTTGTTCCCGGCTCACACTTCATCCAGCAGCTCTCCTCCTCAGCCTTAAGAAGCTCATCGCATATATAGCTAACCTTAGGTGTGTAATAAAATCTCAGCAGGTCATCCTGTGTGTGCGCCACAACCTCTTTGCCATTATCGCTGTTCTGAAGCTCCAGCTCCATATTCGACTGACCGCCCGCAAGCCATACCTCACCGACTAGGACATTCTTAAAGACTATGGTATCCGCGGCTATGGTGCCGGATTCATTCTTATTTACTGCCCCCTGCTCATCGGTCTGCATTGCTTTTACACAGAGTTCATAAGGTCCTCCGGCTTCCATCGGGTTAAGTTTCAGCTCAAAGCGTCCGTCAATAACCTTAGTCCTTCTTATCTGCCCTGCTATGGCTGCTTCTATATACTCCGTATCCTGTGCTTCACCCCATATACACACATGCGCTCTCCTCTGAAAAACCATATTGTCGGTAAATATTGCAGGGAGTTTTATCCTGCTGACCTCATTATTTTTCATGCCAATCCTCTTTTCTCATCCTGACAGCTCAAGCGGCTGCAAAACACAGCCCGAAGATTGAATCGTTCTGCGATTGCCTGCAGCTTAGCGGTTATTTTCTATAATTAATTACTTTTACATTTTATCACAGGTTATCCATCAAAAAAAACACTATGAATTGTATTTTATTACCTCACAAAACAGAGATTTTTTCCCGATTCGTTATGACAAATTATAATATTCGATGCAAAGCAAAAAACCGGAGACTTATAATCTCCGGTTAATTAGTAGCGAGAAAGGGATTTGAACCCCTGACACCATGGGTATGAACCATGTGCTCTAGCCAACTGAGCTATCTCGCCATATTATGTAATTGTGTTTGTGTACAACCGCCTTAAACTGCCGTACAACCAACTTGCTATAATAAGATAACACCTTATTGAGCAAATGTCAAGAATTTTTTGTATTTTTTCAATTATTTATATTGTATATTTAATTTGTAGCCGGAACCTCTCTGCCAAGCTCTTTTGCCTTTTCCAGCCACTCTCCAATGATAATTTCCACATTATACAAGGCCTGCCCAGATGTTTCGCCATCAGCCATGCAGCCTGAAAGCTCCGGAGCCTACGCAATAAAACTTTCATCCGCCTCCGCCCAATAAATCTCCATCTTGTATTTATACATGAAATATTGTCTCCTGCACGCAAAAACCGGAGATTCATCATCCCCGGCTTCATCTAGTAGCGAGAAAGGGATTTGAACCCCTGACACCATGGGTATGAACCATGTGCTCTAGCCAACTGAGCTATCTCGCCATATTAAATTGATAAGTATGGGGCCTATAGGGCTCGAACCTATGACCCTCTGCTTGTAAGGCAGATGCTCTCCCAGCTGAGCTAAGACCCCATATTCGCTTGCCTTGAATTAGCTTGCTTGATTACTATATCACTCTGTTCAACAATTGTCAACAACTTTTTTATTTTTATTCATTACATATCAGTTACTTATTTCATAGGAGAGGAGTATGGTACGAGTCCCAATACCTGTACACATACCATACCCTTGTCCCATATCCATCCATTATCTCACCTTGAAGGTAATATTAGAAAAATGATACACCAGTGTTGCCGACAGGCTGAGCATAACCGCCAATACAACTGCAAGAACCATATCGAAAACCAATGCCGTACAAGAGACATAGACGCAGCCATAACATATAGCCAGCATTCCAGCATGTGCAGCGAAAAAGGTATATCCCTTAACCTTAAGCTCACTGTTGTAAGGCTGACATACATAATATACCAGCAGATTAAACAATGCATAGAACACTGCCAACAATATTATCCCGACGCATACCGGCACTATCTCCGCTATGTTCTTTGCATTGCCCGACGCCACACCCACAATTATAAATGCAGCGCATAAAACTATTGCCTGAAATACTTCACATACTGTCATCATTTTCAAGCGCACAACATAATTAAGAAAGTTATACCTTTTTCCGACATAGCTTCCTGACTGCAATATATCATGGTCTATATAGCAGAACATCGTCTTGCACAGCTTCGGGGTGACCGAAAGGCAGTACATGATAAATACCATTATCGGCATTGCATTACACATGACATTCCATATCGTATCGCGTGTGTCCTGCTGTGACATACGGCAGACAACACTTGCCCCCACACAGGCGATAACAATAAGTATGCTTCTTGCAGCTATAGTATTTCTTATATAATCAAAATTTCTTTTAAAAAATACTTTGTGGAGATATTCCAGACCTCTTTTTCTGTCTTTATCATAGATATGAAAATATCCATTCTTTGAGTATTCATTTAGCGGCATATCTCCATATCCGCTCGCAGCTGTATCAATTTCACCATCACGTAACTTCAAGCGTTCTATGTATCTTCCTGCTATATAACCATATCCTGCATAATTAAACAATGCATATAAGGCAACTGCTGCCAGAATGAGCGCCGCCATCAGCCATACATAATTATATATGTAGCCGGTAAAGTCAACAACTCTGTTTCTTAGGAATGAAAAACCGTACGTCATAAAGACACATGTCCCCATTATCGCAATTGTGACAATTGTCAACTCGCTTATCATTTTTCCGGTATATCTAAACACATACAGGTTGATAAGCTCTCCTACCAGTCTTGAAATGAGCACCCATACCGTGAGGTAAAATGCATGTCCAAAGTCTACTCCTATCAGGCAGTATGCAATCCCGAATCCCAGTCCATCAACTAAAAGCTTATAAATCATTCTCTCTTTAAAAAAGAGTGATGGTTCAACATGCATGGTTACAAGCAGAAAGTGTGCATCCTCATCCACCTCAAACATTCCCGAGTTTATAAGAGAACCACATATACAACTCAAAAAAACGGTAAAATACACAATCGACTGCCTAAGCTGAAACCCCTCCCAAACACTGATTGTCGACAAAATTCTATATGGAATATACATAAATAGCAGAACATATATTATTTTGGTTACTATGTCGAGCACTATCTTCAGTGCGGCATTAACAACGGACGATTTCTTGACATTCTGCCCTATATGCAGCGCATTTCTCAATCTTCCGCTCTCATTATCCGCTTCAAGGAGAAACTGATACAATATCCTCTCTCTCATTTATCTGCCTCCCCGAAGTTTTCCATCCACAACACTTAATTCCTCGTCACCTATAAACACGGAAATAGATTTATCCCTGCACCCAACAAGAACTATGCCGTTCTCTTTTATGCAATCCAGATAATTTTTTATTTTCTTAAGAAAATCTACATTTCTGATATTCTTTATGCTGTCGATTATAAGTACTGTCGGCATGGTTATCAGAAAGCATAGATACTGTAATCTTACCCTCTCATCCAAAGTAAAATCTCTTAAAAGCCTGTCTCCCCTGATATTCGAAAGCTCCCCAAGCTCAAGGTATTCCTCTATTGATTTCACTTCTTTGATGCTGCTGCGGTTCATATCTATATAATATTTAAGGAATTCCCTGATTGTAAGAAATTCAGGAAATAACGGCTCCTCAGGAAACCTTGAAATCATGGCAGGAGCCATACAGTTCCTTCCATTACATATCAGTTCAATCTTCCCGGAACCAGAAGTTTTTCCATAAACAATGCTGTTAAACAGCGCATCCCTGCTGTCATCCGGCGCATTTATACAATATACATTTCCCTGATAAAACGTATATGCCACATCATCAAGCAGCGTTTCATCTTCATTGGTAACTGTAAGATTTCTTATCAAAAGTCTCATCTATTACAAACCTCTTTTTAGAATATAATTCATATAATTTCAACTCACTAACTATAACATAAAGCTCCCACGTTTGCAATGGGACAGTGGTGTCAGACCCCT